>JAISLT010000062.1 GCA_031277165.1 Spirochaetaceae bacterium | reverse complement strand
GATTATGGTGGAGGTGTCATACCCGTTCCCATTCCGAACACGGAAGTCAAGCCCTCTAACGCCGATGATACTGCGCCTCGAAGACGCGGGAAAGTAGGAAGTTGCCGGGCTTTTTTATTTATGTAAAAATACTTTCAATGAAAAAAAACCGGCAGCCGCCCCCCAATTGCCTTAAATGCGCCCATTTTAAAATTACCTGGGATCCGGCCTTTCCCCGGGCCTGCGAGATCTTTGGCTTTAAGGGGCAAAACATGCCCTCCACGGAGGTACTCCGCGCCACGGGTCTGCCCTGTCCTGCGTATATACTAAAGAATCGGTTTAAATCGTAGGTTCTGCCTGGAAAATACCGGATAGCAGAGGTTTTCTCAAAACTTCAGTTTTTAGGAACACCACTTTAGATGTAGGATGTTTCGCAAGCTCTACATTCTTATGCAGTACGGATTTAAGCCCTAACTCCAAAGCCAATCCCTAAACGAACGGAGTTTTGGGATTGACCCAGCAGTCTGCCCGAAATGCCTCATTTTGAAATGTTACCGAAAGCTATGCCTTGTTTTTGCGGGAAAGAACCGATATAGTTTATTACAGCCCTTATTAATATGACTGTACCTGCTATGAAAAGAATACTGTTTGGCCTTCTCCTTGTTTTTTCCGGCATCCTGGGGGTGCCTCTTTTTCCCCAAAGCCGGGGAAGGACCGTGATTAGTTCCGGCAGGGTGAATACCCTGGGGAAATTTAGTTTTCAGTACGGGATTCTGGAGGCAAGCATAAAGGTTCCAAAAACCGCCGATGGATTGCATCCGGTTCTTTGGCTTTTGGGCAGCGATTATTCAGAAGGTTCCCGGCCCGGCGGCGGGGAAATTACTATCCTGGAAATGGGCCATCAGCGGGGTATCGAAGACGGCGCCCAGGACCGGTTTTTTAGTGCCGCTGCCCGCTGGGGGGCCATGGAAGAGGATGGTTCCTATCCGAATTATACGGTTTACAAAACAAACCTGTACGGTTTACAGCACGGGGATTTTCACCTCTTTACCCTTGTATGGGATGAACACCGCATACGGATATACCTGGACAGGGACAGGCTGCCGGTTTCTTCCTCCGAAGAAAGGACCCTTCCGGGGGCGTTCCCGCCGGAGGGGTCCCCAAAAATCCCCCCGGACATGAAGCCCTACTTTGAAATGGCCATTACCCCCGAACTAAGACGGTATTTTTGCAAACCATTTTTTATTGGCATAAATCTAGCCGCCGGCGGCGGTGTTACCAATATTCTTACAATTGACGGGGTCAGCGCCCTTAACCGGGGGAACTCAAACCAGGCTTCCCTGTATATTGATTATATCCGGGTTTATGACGGCGCCGGGACCCTTGTATTTGGTGATGAATTTAACCTTCCCCGGATCGATGCACAAAAGTGGAATATCGAGGAAAATAACGGCGCCGAAGAGAACCAGGGGCTGCAAAGGTACAGGCGTAGAAATGTTCAGATCGATAAAGAACGGATTAGCGGTAAAAGCTGTCTGGTTATCAGTGCCCGGAAGGAAACGGCAAATTAAAGCGATCCCCGGTATGCGCCAAGAAAATGAAAATCTTCGGTATGGCCCTTTAGATCCTCCATAGCCCGGGAAAAGGCGCCGTCCTTTTCGGGGATGGTTACGTCCACATAGAACTGGTATTCCCAGGGCTTACCCTGGATGGGGCGGGATTCCAATTTGGAAAGGTTAATTCCCTGATCCGCCATAATTTTAAGGCAGGCAAAAAGAGAACCTGGCTTGTCGGGGACAGAAAACACCAGGCTGGCCTTGGTGGGTCTTTCCGGGACCGGACCGGTGCAGACAAAGGTTCCGGTGTTTTCAGCGTTCCGGCGGCGTATAACAAGAAACCGGGTATAATTAAGGGGGTTGGTTTCGATCCCCTCCTTAAGGACCTTAAGGCCATGGACCTCTGCCGCCGCGGCGCCGGCGATGGCCGCCACTTTTACCGCCCCTTCCCGGGCTATGGACGCTACGGCGCCGGCGGTATCGTTGCAGGCCTCAAGAACCCAGGACGGGTGCTTGTCCAGAAAATTCCTGCACTGGGCAAAACCCTGGGGATGGCTGCGGACTATGGCGATGGAATCCATATCGGCCCGTTGGTCCGCAATAAGGCAGTGGACAATGCGGAGCTTCACCTCTCCGGCGATGGCAATATCCGGATAGCGAAGGAAAAGGTCGTAGTTTTCGTGGATGCTCCCCGCCAGGCTGTTTTCCACCGGCACCATTCCGGCGGCGGCGGAACCTTCAAGGACCGCGTCAAAGATCCCCCGAAAGGATTGAACCTGGATCCGGGGGGCCTCTTCTCCAAAAACCCGCATAAGGGCCTGCTCTGCAAAGGCGCCGCTTTCGCCGTTATAGGCCACCACCTGGGACTGTAGGGGCTCCGGGGTTTTTCGGCGGTGCTCCCTTGCCGGTGTTTCCGAAAACACCGCAGAAATAGTTCCCCCGGAGTTGGGCCGCGGTGTTCTAAGCAGTTCCTTTCCCACCACCGGCGCCAGGGCCTCAATATCCCGCATAAGTTTTTCAAACTGCTCCGGGTACAAGGACTGGGGTCCGTCGGAAAGGGCGTCGTCGGGCCGGGGATGCACCTCCAGGGTAAGTCCGTCTGCTCCGGCGGCGATGGCCGCCAGGGCCGCGGGGGCAACCTTGGCCCGGATGCCCACCGCATGGCTGGGGTCCACAATCACCGGAAGATGGGACAGGGCTTTAACCACGGGTATGGCCGAAATATCCAGGGTATTGCGGGTGTAGGTTTCAAAGGTGCGGATCCCCCGTTCGCAAAGAACCACGTCCTTGGTTCCCGCCGCTAACAGGTACTCCGCCGAAAGAAGCCACTCTTCTATGGTGGCCGAAGGTCCCCGTTTTAAAAGTACGGGCTTTCCCAGGGCGCCTACCTTTTTTAAAAGTTCAAAGTTTTGCATGTTTCTGGCGCCAATCTGGAACATGTCGGTTAGGTCCTTCATATCCACCGCCAGTTCAGGAGAAACTACCTCGGTTACAATGGGCATGCCGCAGGCTTCTCCCGCCTCTTTCATGTACTCAAGACCCTTCATCCCCAAACCCTGGAACGCATAGGGGCTTGTTCTGGGTTTGTAGGCCCCCCCCCTAAGCAGCACCGCCCCGGATTCCCGCACGGTTTCGGCGGTTTCCCGTATCTGTTCCCGGCTTTCTACCGCACAGGGGCCGGCAATGACGGTAATCCGGGAGCCGCCTATTTTTACATTCCCCCCGCCAATGCTTACAATGGTATCCCCGGTCTTGGTTTCCCGGGACACAAGTTCATAGGGCTTACTGGTGGCGGCAACCCGTTCCACCCCCGGCAGTAGTCCCAGTTCCCTCAGATCCACCACCCCCTTACCGGCGGCGCCAATAACCTCGTCGTCCCCCAGCTGCTGATCCCGAACGGTATAGCCCCGGTCCCGAAGGTATATGCGTATTAGTTCCTTATCGTGGGAAGTAACGTTTTTAGAAAGAACCACAATCATGGCTTATGCTAACAAAACAAAGGGGAATGAACAAGTCGGCGTCTCATTTCAACATAACCTTGACAGTCCCCCTGGGCGGATATACTGTAGTAGTAATGGAAAAAAATCTTTCCTTTATTCGATCAAAGGGCGCATTTATTATCGACATGGATGGGGTTATCTACCACGGTAACCAGCTTCTTAAGGGGGCCCTGGAATTTGTCCAATGGCTGGAAGCAAACAACAAGGCCTTTCTTTTTCTTACCAATTCCAGCGAGCGGTCTCCCGTGGAACTTTCCCAGAAACTGGCCCGGCTGGGGATAGAGGTGGACCCGGAACATTTTTATACCAGCGCCTTGGCTACGGCGAGTTTTCTTGCGGTGCAGCATCCCGGCGGCTCGGTTTACGTGATTGGGGAACCGGGACTTATCCAGGCCCTCTATGATCGGGGATTTACCATGAACAATGTAAATCCCGACTATGTGGTGGTGGGGGAGGGCCGGGGATACAGCCTGGAAGCCCTGGAACGGGCGGTGCGGCTGGTAGAGGGGGGTGCCCGGCTTATTGGAACCAATCCGGATATGAACGGGCCCATTGAGGGGGGCATTATTGTTCCCGCCTGCGGGGCCCTGGTGGCCCCCATTGAACTGGCCACGGGGAAAAAAGCGTACTTTGTGGGAAAGCCAAACCCCCTAATGATGCGCCACGGTCTTAGGCGGCTTAACGCCCGGCGGGAAGAAACCGCCATAATTGGGGATCGGATGGATACGGACATACAAGCGGGGGTAGAGGCGGAGATCGAAACGGTTTTGGTGCTTTCGGGGGTTACCAAGATCAACGACATCATCCACTACCCCTACCAACCCCGGCATGTTTTGGAGGGTGTATATGAAATCCCTGAATAAGGGGGAGCTGTCCAAAGCTAACGGCGGATTAGGAAATACTTCGGGGGGATCTTGTTTAGAGGGTCCTTTTATAAAAGGGTTTTTTTCTAATGGAATTTTCCCTAAAGGAATTTCTTCAAAAAGGGGGCCGGGTATGGATTTGCCGGCGGATTACCCGGGGAATGCCCCGGCGGCGCGCCTGCGGTTTAGCCGTGGGTCCCGGATGTTTGCGGCGCTCTGTATGTCCGCGGTGTTAGCCCTGGGCTGTAGTACAAAGGCTCCTGACAGCTCCCCGGAAGACCCCGGTGTAGACGAAGAAAGGATCGATCCGGGGCTTGAATATGCCTCCCAGGAACTTATCGATTCAAGTTTTACCCTGGATTTTAGGCCCCAGATCCCCGAGCCGGAACCGGAGGCGGAACGGCTTCCGCCGGATTCTCTTCCCAGTGCGGCGGGAAGCCAGATCATCGGCGGCGGACTGCGGAAACAGCTGACGGATTATAAGACGGTGTACCTGGACAGTGAAAAAGAGGCGGCCCGTATTGCCGCCATACAGGAAGCCCAGGTAAAAGCCCTTGCCCCGGTTTCCTCCGTATCGGCGGATCCCCTTACGGTGGTTGACTGGGGTCCCCGGGGCTTTTTCCCTTCTACCGTACAGCGCCCCTCTATATATGTGGTTTTCTCCGAACCCATGGTTCCCCTGGCGGCCCTGGGCCCCCAGTCCGCCAGTTCCGGCGTTGTAAACATAGAGCCGCCCCTTAGGGGAAGCTTCCGCTGGTATGGAACCAGTTTTTTAAGCTTTGAGGCGGATGAACCCTGCCAGGCCCAGCAGACATACCGGATCACGGTAAATTCCGAAACCCTTTCCCTTTCGGGAAAAAAGCTAAGCGGCGAAACTTCCTTTAGCTTTTTTACCGAGGCCCTACAGATTACCCGCATTGAGCCGGGGGAGGAATTTCGCAGAATAAGCGGCACCGATTTTTTTTACGATGCGGTCCCTCCGGAAGCGGCAAAGGCCGTAAGCCTGTTCTTTAACTACCCCGTTACGGTCCAGGATATTCAGTCGTATTTGGCCCTGCAGATAGAGCAGTCTTCCCAGGCTCCTGTGGACAGGGCCTTTACCCTTGTTCAGCGGGATCCACGGAAGCTCCTGCTTCAGATCGACGGCGAGATAGGGTTTGAAACCACCCTAAAAATCACCCTTAAAGAGGGAGCCCGGTCCGCCAACTCCACCCTGGGTACTTCGGAGGATGCGGTCTTTTCCTTTAGCACCCCCGGAGCTTTCCGGGTCCATAACATAGAGCCGGTTCCCGCCGGGGAAACCGACCGTAATCTGGTTTATCTGCACTTTAACGCAAACCTAAAGACCGCCAGCGTCCAGAACCGGATCCATACCGAACCGGCCATGACCATAGGTCCGGAGAACCTTACCGTGTCCGGTTCTACCCTTCGTGTACATAAACTTCCGGTTAATCCCGGGGACCGTTACCGGATCACCCTGGATGCGGGGATCGAAGATATTTACGGGCGAAAGCTGGAAAAACCCTATACGGCGGAGGTAAAGGTACCGGACCGGCCCCCGCCCCAGGGGAAGGTTACCTTCCCCAGCCAAAATTACTATGGCGAAAAAATGCTGGAAGCCCAGTTTGATCCCCGGTATCTTTTTGAATATGCCAATGTAACGGACAATTCCTGGTACAGCCTTTCTACAATAAAAAACCCCTACCGCGAGGTTGTGGAAAACACCCGGCGTTTTACCCTGAACACCGAACCAAACCGCCGCTGGTTTGCCGACATGGATCTAAAGCCCTTTCTTAACACCGGCGGACGGGGATTTGTTTTTTTCGAGACAAAGCTGGAACTTCCCTATTCTTCGTATGACCGGTCCAGGGGAACCTTTACCACCCGAACAAGGTTTATGGAGAGCAAATTTCCCCTCCAGGTAACGGATCTGGGCCTGACGGTCCGCACGGGGTTTAATAAAACCGCCGTGCTGGTTACAAACCTTTCAACGGGGAAAGCCCTGGAAAACGCCCGGGTGCGGCTTATATCCCAGGCGGTTATTGAGGGCAGCGCCGATATACAGACGGTCCCCTTCTTTGCCGAAGGCCGGACAAACCAAAACGGACTGGCCCTGTTTGCTTTTGAAGCGGGGATCTATAACGGCGAAACCAGGGGCGAGCCGGTGTATGTGTACGCCGAAAAGGACGGGGATCAGGCGGTTTTTCAGGTGCGGGGCCACAATACCTGGCCCTTTAATGTACAGGCCGGCAGTGTGGTCCGGGCGGAATCAATCAGCCCGGTTACCTTTTTGTTTACAGATCGGGGGCTTTACAAACCCGGCGAGATCCTTAGCTTTCGGGGGATAGACCGGTCCTTGGCGGTGGGGAATTATCTAATTTACCAGGGGGGGTATACCGTAAGCCTGGAGGCGGATTCATACGATGGGGACGAGACCATCGCCGTACTGAAGGGGGAAACCTCCGAATCCGGGGGGTTCTACGGAAGCATTACCCTGCCGGATGACCTTACCCCCCAGCCGTACCGGCTGGTGTACCGCCGGGAGGGAAAGTCCGGACAAAGCGCCAATGTGCCCGTGACGGTGGCGTTCTTTGAGAGGCTCAAATTTGAAGCGGCCATTACTCCCCCCGCGGGCCCCCTGTATGCGGGGGATACCGTTGACTTGAACCTTACGGCGTCTTACCTTTCCGGGGGGGGGCTTTCCGGCGCCGCCTATGAAGAAGACTGGTACCGTCAACTTACCTGGTATACTCCCCCCGCCAAGGAGGCAAAGGACTACTACTTTGGTCCCCGGAATGCGTGGGAGGGAGCGGTAAATCTTTCCTCCAGAACCGGGACCCTGGGTCCCGGCGGCAGCGCCGCCCTAACCCAGCGGACCGCCCAAGGTTCCGTTACCGGCGCGGCCTATTCCTATATGGTAGAAACCAGGGTAAGGGATCTGTCCAACCAGGTAATCTCCGCATCCCAATCCGTGGTGATCCACCCCGCCCGGTTTTACCTTGGCGTGTCCTCCCTGTGGAAAAGGGGTTTTCCAAAAACGAGGCAGGAACTGTCCTTTCGGTTCCTAACCCTGCGCCCCTCCGGGGAACGGTCCGTTCCGGCGGACTGGCTTGCCCAGGGGGGGGATGCGGAGGATCTTACCATAGAGTTTTTCCGGGACGAATGGCACCTGGTTCAGCAGGAGGGAGTGGCGGGCTATGTGTACGATCAGTACGTTAAAGAAACGATCACCGAAAAGACCCAAACCCTGCCGCTGCAATCCGGGGGATCCTTTACTTTTACGCCCCCCAAACCGGGGTACTATACGGTACGGCTTTCCGCCCGGGATGCGGAGGGCAGAAGGGCCCTGACAGAATACGGCTTTTATGTTACCGGTGGCGGGGCGGGGTACTGGGACATGAACTCCAGCAGCGAGATCCGCCTTACGCCGGATCAGGCCGTGTACAACCCCGGGGATACGGCCCAGGTATTAATGCAGAGCGCCCTGCCCGGGGGGTATTACCTTATTACGGTGGAACGGGAGGGGATCTTCAGTGAGGAAGTAAGGTACCTGGAAGAGGGGACCACGGTGTTGGAGGTCCCCATTGCCCGGAACTATGTGCCGGTGGTCTATGTTTCGGTGGCCTCCTATTCGGTTAGGAAAGGCCCCCCCACCCACGAATACGGCAGTCCCGATCTGGATAAGCCCAAGGGGTATTACGGTGTTGCCGCCCTCCAGGTGAACCCCCGGGTAAGGGCCTTCACCATAAAGATAGAAGATTCGGGAAAGCGGGTCTTTAAGCCCGGCGAAACGGTTACCCTTACCCTTAGGGCGGAACGGAACGGCCGTCCCCTGCCGGGGGCGGAACTTACCCTTATGGCGGTGGATAGGGGCGTTCTGGACCTTATCAATTACCATGTCCCCGATCCGGTTAATTATTTCTATGGAAACGAAAACTTTCCCCTGGCAGTCCGGGGGGGAGATTCCCGGCTCCATCTTATAGATCCGGTAACGTACAGTATCAAAAATCTGGCGGGGGGAGATTCGGAGGGCAAGATTGAGGAACGGAAGGATTTTAACCCCACCGCCTTCTTCGAACCCATGCTTAAAACAGACCAGGATGGACGGGTTAAGGCAACCTTTAAACTTCCCGACAGCCTGACAACCTACCGTCTTACCGTGGTGGGGGTCCAGGGGGATCTTTTTGCCCTAAAGGAAAGCGAGATTGCCGCCAGAAACCAGATCAACGTCCAGTCGGTGCTTCCCCGGCGGCTGCGGGAGCGGGATACCGCAGAAGTGGGGGTGCTTGTAACAAACCTGGATACCGCATCCCACCGGGTGCAGGTTTCTCTGGCCCTAAGTTCCGTCGAGGGAACCACCCACAACGGGCTTATCAAGAACAGCGGCAGCGCCATGGTAGACGGGGTTTCGGAACGGAGCATACAACTGCAGGCCGGGGAAAGCGGAGTCCTGTACTTTGATCTTGCCGCGGCACAAGAAGGGTATGTGAACTTGAATTTTACCATCCATTCCGATGTCCTAAACGAAAGGTTGGTCAACGAACTCTACATAGAAAAACCCTACGTGATGGAAACCTTCACCACCCTGGGAACGGTGGCGGCGGACGCTTCCTCCGCCCGGGAGGGGCTGATAATTCCCGGCTGGGCCGATAACGGCGTGGGGAACCTTACCCTAAGCCTGGATGCCACCCGCCTGGGGCTTCTGGATTCCGCCGTGGATTATTTGTTCCACTATCCCTATGGGTGCCTGGAGCAAAGAAGCGCCGCGGTGCTGCCCCTGGTAATCTTTGGTGAGTATATTGACGTTTTTAACCTGCGAAGCAAGGTGCAGAATCCAAAGAAGGTGGTGGAAGAGGAGCTAAAATCCTGGGCCCATGTCCAAAACTCCAACGGCAGTTTTCCCTACTGGCCCGGCGGAACCGTTGCAAATCTATACGTTTCCCTGCGGATCGCCCATATTCTTGCCCTGGCCCAGGCAAAACAGTATGCCATTCCCCGCTCCTTAGACATTGACGGTCTTATTTCTTACCTTGACCAGGAATTTCGTACCAGGTACCGCCAGAATTCCGGGAATTACGATTACGATTACAATTCCTACTTTCAGGCCTATACGCTCTACGTTCTTTCCCTTTTTGGCAAGGCCGTGGATCTGTCCCGGCTTAGGGAGATTGCCGCCCAGCCCTCGGTTGATGCGGGAACCCTGGCCTTTGTGGGCATGACCTATCGCAGCCTTAACAAAGAAAGCGAGGCCGCCGCCGTAGGGGAAAAGATTCGTAACCTAATCCGGTCCACCACCAGGGGCGCAGACATAAGCGATCCCAGGGAAAAGGATTCCCGGTTCTATTATGCGTACTACGGGAACAAGGAGGAACAGCTGGCCTTGACGCTGGAATTCTTTGTGCAGCAGTATCCGGGGGATCCGCTCAACGGCAGGCTCCTCCATTCCCTGTTGAACCAAAGGCGGGCCGGGGGTTATTGGGGAAGTACCGCGGGAACGGTAAGGGTCCTAAGCGCAGTGGATGCCCTGATTAGGGCGGATAACTTGGAGCAGGTTGATGTGGAAGGCAGGATCGCCCTGTCCGGGACGGAACTTTTTAGGGACCGCTATAAGGGCCTGGGGGCGAAACCCTCCGGTAAAAGCTTTGACTTTAAGGCCGGTCCCCTGTCGGTCCTAAGCCGGGATGCCATCCTGCCCCTGACGGTTACCCGCCAAGGCCGGGGGGCCCTGTACTATACCGCGGTTCTGCGCTATGCCATCCCCTCGGAACTCCAATCCTTCCGGGATGAGGGGCTGGGGGTCTTTGTAAGTTACTACGACCCCGGCACGGACAAAGAAGTGGAGGGGACCCGCTTACAAAGCGGAAAGACCTACCGGGCCAGAGTACGCATTTCTTCGGGGCGGGACAGGACCTATGTGGCCCTGCGGGCGCCGATCCCCTCGGGGGCGGAAATTCTTGATACGGCCTTTGTAAGCACCCCCCGGTACAGCGATGCCGCCGGCGAAAACGAGTACGATACTTATGATGAGTACGGCGATTATTATGACTATTGGGAAGATCCCCGGCAGCCCAGCAATATGGTGATCATGGACAACGAGGTACGGTATTTCTGGGATACTTTTCCCAAGGGAGAAGCCGCCGTACAGTTCCTCTTTAGGGCCTCCCGCAGGGGGGTGTACCCCACTCCGCCGGTCCAGGCGGAATGTATGTACGAGGAGGAAATATTTGGCCGGACCAGGGGTCTTTTGTATACCGTTGAATAAGATTCCCCTTCCCGGCCCCCTCCGTAAGGCGGCGGGGCTTGCCAGGGAGAATCCCCTTGGGTTTTGGCCCCCGGTTTTTTCCCTGGCTGTTTTTCTGCTCTTGTATGTGGTTTTCCGGTTTTCCCCCTATGGGGCCCTGGAATCTTTCTTAATCCGGCCCTGGAGTACCCGGTACTACGATCGCCGGGGAAATCTGGTCCAGATCCTTCCGCTGGAGGATGGACTTCGCCGGGAATACGCCGGCCCCGGTGACATAGGTCCCGGGGCTGCGGCGGTGTTTCTTACCGCCGAGGATGAGCGGTTTTATTACCACCCGGGGATCGATCCGCTTTCGGCACTGCGGGCCCTTTTTCAGAATATCCGGGAACACCGCCGGGTAAGCGGAGCCTCTACGATCACCATGCAGCTTGCCCGGATCATCGCGTCCCATCCCAGGGAAGGACCCCGGGGACTTGCCGCTAAAATAGCCGAGACCCTTAATGCGATCCGCCTGGAAACCCGGTTTTCAAAGGACGAAATTCTAAATCTGTACCTTAATTCCCTGCCCTTTGGGTTCCAAACCGAAGGACTTGCCTCGGCAGCCCGGAATTTTTTTTCCACGGAAATTTCCCTCCTTACCCCGGCGGAACTTTTTTGTCTGGCGGTTATTCCCCGGCGGCCCGCGGCGTACAATCCCTTTACCGGGCGGGATGCCTGCATAGAGGCGGGGCGCAGGCTGGCCCTGCGCTTTGCGGAAAGTCCCTGGGCGGGGAAATTACCCCCCTATGTACCGGTGGAAGAGGCTTGGGGAGCGGTTAATCCCCGGCGGTTCCAGTATCCCCAGCACATGCCCCATCTGGTCCGGCATGTAAACGCCATGCTTACGGCTTCCCCGGAAGGAAAACATACCGTCCCGCCCCCGGATTATTTTCTTTCCGCGGATCTTGAACTTCAGCGCGCTGCCGAGGACCTTATCCGGGTCCATATCCGCCGCCAAACCCGGTCCCGGCTTACCAATGGGGCGGCCCTGGTAATTGATAACAGAACCGGAGAGGTCCTGGCCTGGGTGGGCAGCGCGGATTATTACAGCCGGGAAACATCGGGGCAGATCGACGGGGTGTTGGCGGAAAATCAGATGGGAAGCAGCATGAAACCTTTCCTCTATGCCCTGGCCCTGGAACGGGGCTTTAAGCCTTCGGATGTGCTGGCGGATATTCCCTCCAAGTACGGCAGCCAGGAGGTATATATACCCCAGAATTTTAACAACCGCTTTAACGGTCCGGTTCTGTTTCGGACAGCCCTGGCTTCGAGCCTTAATATTCCCGCGGTGGATCTATTACACCGCCTGGGGGTGGAGGAATTTGCCCGGTTTCTTGCCGCCCTGGGTTTTACCCTGGACAGCCAGGCTGCGGAAACCGCGGGCCTGGGGCTGGTCCTGGGCAATGCCCCGGTAAAACTGGCGGAACTGGCCGCGGGGTTCAGCGTATTTCCCCGGGATGGGGTTTTTCTTCCCCTTCGCTTTGAAAGGGGCGGGGGCGGGGAGGGCAAGCAGGTAATGAAAAGTGACACCGCCCGGCTTATCTGTTCAATCCTCTCGGACCGCAGGGCCCGGGTGCTGGGCTTTGGCCGGGGGACGAACTTTGAAACCCCCTTTCCTGCGATGTTTAAAACCGGTACGGCCAATCAATACCAAAATATCGTTGCCTTGGGGGCCACCCCCCGGTTTACCGCGGCGGTTTGGATGGGGAATTTTACCGGCGAAACGGTACAGGGCAGAACCGGCAGCTCCCTTCCGGCGGCGGTGGTCCGGCGGCTTCTTCTTTACCTGCAGGGGGACCGGGGAGAACCCTTTCTTGAACCCCGGGACTGGATCAAAGCCCCGGTCTGCGCCCTTTCGGGGATGACCCCCACCGCCGCCTGTCCTTCGGTCCTGGAGGAATACCGCCCCCGTGGGTGGATCGGCGAAAGCTGCCACTGGCATGTATCCCGGGGTTCTTCGGTGGTGGTGGAATATCCCCCGGAGTACCAGGGCTGGTTTTTCTCCCAGGCCAGGGAAGGGGCCATACGGTATTCCGCTTCTCCCCTGGAGATTCTTAACCCCCGGAACAACTATACGTTTTTTTCTTCCGCCGGAACCGGCGCCCAAAGGATCCCGGTGGAGGTTATCGGCGGCCTGGACGACACCATTACCGTGGACCACAACGGCGAAACCTTTACCGTTTCCCGGCCCTTTGTATTTTTTCTTCCCCATAGGCCGGGCCGCCACAGTCTTAGGGTAACTAACCGGGACGAAACCGCCGAGGTGTATTTTACCGCCGAATAGGGTATACTTGACCCATGGGTATGAACGACACCCCCGGTGCCAACCGGGTCCATATCGGTTTTTTTGGACGGCGGAACGCCGGCAAGTCGAGTCTGGTAAACGCCGTTACCGGCCAGGAAATGGCGGTGGTCTCCCCCGTCAAGGGAACCACCACCGACAGCGTTTCCAAGGCCATGGAACTTCTTCCCCTGGGACCGGTCCTTATTATCGATACCCCGGGGTTCGACGACAGGGGAACCCTGGGGGAACTTCGGGTAAACCGGGCAAAACGGACCCTTAACAAGACCGATGTGGCGGTGCTGGTGGTGGATGCCCAGGAGGGGGCACTGGATCAAGCGGACCGGGAACTTATTTCGATATTCCGGGCAAAAAATGTTCCCTATATTATTGCCTGGAACAAGAGCGATCTGATTGAAAAAAGGGCCTCCCCCGCCGAAGGAGGGGATTCCCCCGCAGCTTCGGGGGAAGCGGCTTCCCCGCCGGAATTGTATGTGTCGGCAAAGACCGGCGGGAATATTCCCGAACTAAAGGAACGCATTGCGGTCCTGGCAAAAACCGAAGAGCCAAAGCTCCAAATTGTGGGGGATCTAATCCACCCCGGGGATTTTGTGGTACTGGTAATTCCCATCGATAAGGCGGCCCCAAAGGGGCGGCTTATTCTTCCCCAGCAGCAGACCCTGCGGGATGTGCTGGAGGCGGATGGAACGGCGGTGGTGGTGAAGGAATTTGAACTGCGGGAAACCCTGGAACAGTTGGGGAAAAAACCCGCCCTGGTAATTACCGACAGCCAGGTCTTTGCCAAGGTTTCCGCCGACACCCCCCGGGACATACCCCTTACCTCGTTTTCCATACTCTTTGCCCGGCTTAAGGGCTTTCTCCTTCCTGCGGTCCGGGGAGTCCGGGTTATTGATACCATTGAAGACGGGGACAGGATCCTTATCTGCGAGGGCTGTACCCATCACCGGCAGTGCGACGACATAGGTACGGTAAAGCTCCCCCGGTGGATTAGGCAGCATACGGGAAAGAACCCCCAATTTGTCTTTACATCCGGCGGGGATTTCCCCCCGGATCTTTCTTCCTACAAACTGGTCCTCCACTGCGGCGCCTGCATGCTTAACGAACGGGAGATGAAGTACCGCCGGGATTGTGCGGCGGATCAGGGCATACCCTTTACCAATTACGGAATTACCATTGCCCACATCCAGGGCATACTCCGCCGGAGCCTTCAGGTGTTTCCCCCTATATGTGCGGAGCTTGAGGAGTCCTAGGAGCCTGTTGTTTCGTGGATTCAAGTGAAAGATGGGGGGATTTCGTTCAAAAAAAGCCGGTTTTTCCTCCGGTAAATTTGTTTTATTGATTTAAAAAAAACTTCTTTTTCTTTTTCGGGTGTATTTCGTCCGGGGAAACCCTTCTAGGATGTATCATCAAAACAAGCGCCATTTTAGTTCCGGGCATTACAGAAGATTCGGGACTAAGACTTCGGTTTTAAACCACGGTCCTGGCGGGCATTAAAAAAAGGAGGCAGTTATGACGGTTTCAATCCGAACCAGGGTTGTCCTTATTATTTCGGCCATAATCGCTGTAATGACTGCGGCCAGCGTAATTATTGGGATACGTTTAACCGGAGACAATCTTAGAACGACCATCGAAAACGATATGGCCGTATCGGGGGCCATCGCCGAACAGCTAATTTCAGAAAAGGTGGGCCGTTTAAAATCCGACATGGAGCTTATCGCCGAAAAATGCCGGGGCCTGGACAGCGAAACGATGACCGGGGTTTTGCAGAAAGAAACGGCGGCCCGGAATTATATTGGGGTATGGATTATCGGCCCCGGGGGCGGCATATTGGCCCGGGGCCTTAGAAAGGGCGATTACAAAATCATGGCGAACGAAAATGACGGGCGGGTTCAAATTGGGGATGTAAGCCTAAGTACCACCCGGTATAACGCCAACGGAGATTTTCTTATGCGCTTTTGGCTGCCCCTGGAAGACGGCAGGGTGATCGCCGCCGCCCTGCCGGGGATGGTGATAAGCGACGTGCTTTCCGGCTTTAGAATATGGAATTCGGGAAATATTTTTGCCCTGGATCACGAGGGGACTATCATCGCCAACATGAGGCCCCACCTGGTTTATGGCCGGGCCAATTATATCAAGACCGCGGAAACCGACGAAAAATACCGTCCCATGGCGGAGGTTTTTTCCCGGATGATCCGGGGCGAGACGGGGATTGGAGAATACACCTACGAGGGGGTCCGGCGGATCTGCTCGTACCGGCCCATTGGGGGCGCCGAGGGCTGGTCCCTGGGGGTGGCATACCCCATCGCCGAAAGCCCCCTTGCCCAGGTGACGCAGAATTTTTTGATTTCCGGGGCGGTATTCCTGGGCCTGGGGATCCTGGCCGCCCTCTTTGTATCGGGGGTCATTGCCCGTCCCTTTGAAAAAATAAAGGACCTTGTCCTGGTGGCGGAATCGGCATCGGAGGCAAAGAGCCATTTCCTTGCAAACATGAGCCACGAAATGCGGACCCCCTTAAATGCCATCATTGGCTTTGCAGAACTGGAACTGGGAAAAGAAAAGGAAGAAAATTCCAAGGCCGCATATTCTGCCGAAACCAAGGAAAGCCTGGAAAAAATCTACAGTTCCGGCGTTACCCTGCTGGGACTTATTAACGATATCCTGGATATTTCCAAGATCGAATCGGGAAAATTTGAACTGGTTCCGGTGAACTATGATATGCCCAGCCTTATCAACGACACGGTGGTCCTTAACGTTGTACGTATCGGCAGTAAACCAATCGTTTTTAAGCTGGACATTGACGAAAACCTGCCGGCCAGACTCTTTGGGGATGAGCTGCGGATAAAACAGATCCTTAACAACCTTCTTTCCAATGCGTTTAAATACACCAAAGAAGGGACGGTGATCCTGAGCCTGCGCTGCGAACGGGACAAGGGCGGGGTGTGGTTAAGCTGCGGCGTTTCCGATACGGGGATGGGAATACGAAAAGAGGATATCGGCAAGCTCTTTGGCGAATACAACCAGGTGGACACCAGGAGCAACCGCCACATAGAAGGAACCGGCCTGGGGCTTGCCATTACCAAGCGGATGGTGCAGATGATGGACGGAACGATCTCTGTGGAAAGCGAATACGGCAAAGGAAGCACCTTTACCGTCCGGATCCTCCAGGGTTTTGTCAACGATACCGTCATTGGCAGGGAACTGGCGGAAAACCTTAAGGAGTTCCGGTACATTATGGCCCGCCAGGACAGGAACAAACAATTGGTCCGGCCCCATATTCCCTATGCAACGGTCCTGGTGGTTGACGATGTGGCCACCAACCTGGATCTTGCCCGGGGAATTATGAAACCCTACGGCATGACCGTGGACTGCGTCACCAGCGGACAGGCGGCGGTGGATCGCATCCGAAAGGGAGAACCCCGGTACAATGCAATTTTTATGGATCATATGATGCCCGGCATGGACGGGATCGAGGCGGTACGTATTATTAGAAACGAAATAGACAGCGACTACGCCAGGACCGTGCCCGTCATTGCCCTTACCGCCAATGCAATTACCGGCAACGAAAAATTGTTCTTTAACAACGGTTTCCAGGATTTTCTTACCAAGCCCATCGACATTATGAAGATGGACGAATCCATAAACCGCTGGGTCCGGGACAAAAAACTGGAGAAGGAACTGGGCCTTGATGCAGAAAGCCGGCTTACGGAAGGAACCCAGGAAACCGGCGGTGAAAATCCGGATAATGACATGGAACGTCAAATTGCCGATATGCTCATGGGCCTTCGGGTAAAGGGACTTGATGCGGTAAAGGGTTTAGACCGGTTCGGAGGAAACGGAAAATCCTACATGGATTCCCTGCGTTCCTACGTGGTCCATACTCCGGCCCTGCTTGAAGCGGCCGGGGCCGTGGAGGGCCTGGAGAATTATGCCATCACCGTCCACGGCATTAAGGGATCGAGCCGGGGCATATCCGCAGAGACAATCGGAGAAAAGGCGGAAAGGCTGGAGCAGGCCGCCAAGGCCGGCAGGCTCGATCTTATAAAAGAAGAAAACAACGGCTTCATAGAGGACGTAAAAAAATTTATTGCGGATCTAAAGGAACTGTTGGATATGCTGGAAGAAAAGATGCAAAAACCCCATAAAACATCCCCGGATCCGGCCCTGCTTGCCAAGATCCGGAGCGCCGCGGAAAATTACGACATGGGCGAGCTTGATCAGGCCATGGAAGAACTGGAGCGCTGCGTTTATGAATCCCAGGCGGATCTAATACCCTGGTTGAGGGAACAGATCGATAAGTCGGAATTTGAAGAAATAATTGAACGGCTTGTGCCGGATCAAGAGATGGAGCTGTTCATTGAAACATAACAAGGCGCAGCTGTAAGGAAGTCTATTTTAAAAGGAGCATAGTATGAAGAACCAACGGCAGACGATTTTTTTGGTGGACGATAATATGGCCAATCTAACGGCGGGAAAAACCATGTTAAAGGATCACTACGATGTATTTTCCATGCCTTCCGGGGCCAAGCTTTTTGAAATCCTCGATAAGATAAGGCCGGATCTGATCCTTTTGGACATCGAGATGCCCGAAATGAACGGCTACGAGGCAATAAAAAAACTTAAGGGAGTCCAAAAGACCCAGGACATTCCGGTGATCTTTCTTACATCCAGGAACGATGCGGGCAGCGAGCTTGAGGGTTTAAATTTGGGGGCCGTGGATTATATCAATAAACCCTTTTCGCCCCCCCTGCTTTTAAAACGCATCGAAAACCACCTGCTTGCGCGGAAGCAGCAGCTGGCCCTGCGGGATTATAACGATAACCTCCAGGAAATGGTACAAAAACGGACCAAACAGGTGGTGGAACTTCAAAACTCCATACTAAACACCGTGACGGAAATGGTGGAATTCCGGGACGACATAACCGGCGGCCACATAGAGCGCACCCAGAACTATCTAAAACTTTTGGTGGACAAGCTTTTGGCCGAGAAGATCTATTGGGAAGAGGTTTCCGCTTGGAATTTGGAATTTCTTGTTCCTTCTGCGCAGCTCCATGATGTGGGGAAAATCGCCATCAGTGACAGCATCCTTAACAAACCGGGAAAGCTTACCCCCGAAGAATTTGAGGTCATGAAAAAACACACCACCATTGGGGAGGCGGCCATTGAGGGTATTATGAAGACCACCTCCGAAAAAAACTTTCTGTACCATGCTAAAATTTTTGCCGGTTCCCACCATGAAAAGTGGGATGGTTCAGGGTACCCCAGGGGATTAAAAAATTCTTTTATCCCCCTCCAGGGCCGGCTTATGGCAATCGCCGATGTTTACGACGCCCTTATTGCCTTTAGGCCCTACAAACAGCCCCTGCCGGTCCAAAGGGCGGAACAAATAATCCTTGAAGGCCGGGAAAAGCACTTTGATCCGATCCTGGTGGATCTGTTCCAGGAATTGGCCCCGCAGTTTGCCCTGATTGCGGAGCACAGCAATGCGGCGCTGGAGGGCAAAATCAAGGCCGATGCGGCTCCGTCATTAAAAGAAACGGCCTAACAGCCTGCGGCGCCGGTGGATTTCTTGCCAGAAACGGCGCCGCCCCTGCTGTATAGAAAAGTATACGGAGTTTCCAGAAAACCCTGTCTTCTTTTGCCATGGAAGAAATAACAACTGTCCATGCATAAACGTCATACGTCATGTATCATCATAAAATCCAACCGCAGCAATATTGACTTTTCTTTACATTTATTTAGACTGAATTAAGCTTTCTACGGTAAGGACGGTGGAAAATGCACAGCCGTTTATTGACAAAGTTCATTATTCTATCGGGTCTGGTTACGGCCGCCGCCCTGGCCTGTTTGTTTTTCGGCGGCATACCGTTGGTAAGCAGCTTTGCAGAACCCCCCGCGGCCCCTTCAACCCTGGCCGCCGCCGGGGTTTTCCTGTTCTTTATCATATCCCTTGCGCTGCACCTTCTTATTTTTAAGGGACTGGTAACAAGTCCCCTGGGCCGTTCAATCGGAGTCATGGGAAAAATCGGCGGGGGGGATCTTTCCCAATCGCTTGTTCTTAAACGCTCCGATGAGCTGGGGATCATGGTCCGGTCCTTTAACCAAACGGCGGAGCAGCTTAAGCAGCTGGTAATGACCATAGAAAACGAAGGGGAAAACCTGGACGATGTGGGGTTTGAACTTTCTTCGCACATGGAAGAAACCGCCGGGGCCGTGACGGAGATTAGATCTGCCATAGATGCAATTAAGGATCGTACTAGAATCCAAACCGAGTCGGTGAGCCAAACCAGCGAAGCCATGGAGCAGATCACCGCCAATATCGCGGGGCTTAACGATCAGGTGGTGGTGCAAAGCGACAGCGTTTCCCAGTCTTCTTCCGCCATTGAACAGATGCTTGCCAATATCAACTCGGTGGCCCGGATCTGCCAGCTGAACATGGAGAACGTGGAACGCCTGGCAGAGGCCTCTGCGGTGGGCCGCTCGGGGCTGGAAGAAGTGGCCGCGGATATTCAGGGCATAGCCAAAGAATCCGCCGGGCTGCTGGAAATTAATGGGGTAATCCAGAATATTGCCAGCCAAACGAACCTGCTTTCGATGAACGCCGCCATAGAGGCGGCCCATGCGGGGGAAGCGGGCAGGGGCTTTGCCGTGGTGGCCGGCGAGATCCGCAACCTGGCGGAAAACGCCGCCAAACAGACCAAGACCATTGGGACGGTGTTAAAGAAAATCGCCGGTTCCATTGCGGTTATTCAGGATGCGGCCAACGGGGTTCTGGGTAAATTCGAGGCCATCGATACGGGGGTAAACACGGTTCTGCAGCAGGAAGAAAATATCCGCAACGCCATGGAAGAGCAGACCGTTGGGGGCAGGCAGATTCTGGAAGCGGTGGAACGGCTTAACGAGATTACCCGCAGGGTAAAGTCCAGCGCCGGGGATATGCAGAAAGAAAGCGGAGCGGTTATTCAAGAGGGCAAGAACCTAAAGACTGCGGCGGCGGAAATTTCCAGCGGTGTCAGCGAGATAGCCTCCAGGGCCGGCCAGGTAAACGATTCCATAGGACGGCTCCGGGAAATCGGAGAAAAAAACCGGAATAACATAAACACCCTGGGCGAGGCGGTTTCCAAGTTTATGATTTCCACCACATTTTACCGCTGGGATAGTTCCTTTGTAAGCGGCGTTAGGATCGTCGACGCCCGGCACAAACGGCTCTTTGAGGCGATTAACCGGCTTATTGACGCCTGCGAACAAGGCAAGGGCCAGGAAGAGCTGACAAAGAGCCTGGCCTTTCTTTCCAATTATACGGTTAAACATTTTTCCGAAGAGGAAGAACTCCAGCAAAAATACGGTTACTCCGAATATCCCGCACACCGGGAACTGCACGAAGGGTTTAAAAGGACCGTTAAAGATTTTGCCGCGGAGCTGGATGCCAAGGGGCCCAGCGAGGAACTTATTAACCGGCTTAAGAAAGAAGTGGGGGGGTGGCTTGTAACCCACGTGAAGGTGGTGGACCTTAAAATGGCGGAGATAATTAAAGCCCACGGCGCCGGGTAAGGGCCTGCGCTCTGTAATATTCCGTAAATTTTCGGTTAACGCTTTATGGACGGGGATTGCCTTTTGTCCGGCACTCATACGCCGGGAGCCAGGATCTCCAGGGCGGTGCCGGAAAGGATCCTTTCCTGTTCCGCGGAGCTAAGCCTAAGCTTGCGGAATTCCCCAAGACATTCACCGGGATCCCAAATGGGGTAGTCGGATCCAAAGAGTATCCGTTCCGCGCCGTAAATACGTATCAATTCCTCTGCCCGGCGGTGTCCCAGGTAGGGGATGGAACTGGACAGGTCAAAGTAACAGCGGCGTCTGTGGAAATACTCCAGGGCCAGGTCAAAGAGGGACCAGCCGCCAAAATGGGCGGCAATAACGGTAAGCCCGGGAAATGCGTCCAGCACCGGGGCAAGCCGGGCGGGGTGGCTGTACCGGTAACGGTAGTCCCCGGTGTGGAAAAGTACCGGCAGCCGCCTCTCCAGCAGGGAATAGATCCCCATCATCCGCGGGTCATCAATGGTAAATTTCTGCATGTCCGGGTGGAACTTAACACCCCGCAGGCCCAGATCGATGATCCGGTCGACTTCTTCCCCGGGGTTTTCCATGCCGGGGTGCAGGGTGCCAAAGCCGGTAAAGGCCGGTTCCCCGGCGGCTCCTTGCTCCTGCCCGCCGCCGGCCCCTGGTTCCCGGTTCGCGCAGACCGAGGCAATGTAGCTGTTGATGCTTTGAACTTGGGCGGGAACGGCGGCGGCGGAGAACACCACAAAGCGGTCAATACCGGCCCGCCTGCCAGCCCGGGTCAGATCCTCCGGCGTACCCCTGCCCTGGGCGGGGATCGTATAAAATGCCTCGGTACTGGCCACGGCCTTGGCGGCTATCTTTTCCGGATAAATGTGGGAATGAAAGTCAATGATCATGATCAACCCGGCTGTAAAGGTCCCGGAAGAATCCGGGCGCCGGTATGATCCGGCATATATTTTAGAGCAGCCGGGGCCGCAAAAAGTTGCAACAAACTGCTAGAGGAATAAAAGGCAGCGCTAAGTCCGGCATTAGTCCGGGGCTTGGCCGCTTTTGTGTTAGGCTAAACTGCAGACCCAGCCCTTGTTTGACGGCCATATCCAAGGAACTACCGGCTGAATCTGTGAAAATCCGTGTACCTGTGGACATAAATTCTTAATCTGTTGACATTGAATTATTTTGGGTAAAGGCGGCTCTAAAGACAGTGTCCCTGCAGATGTCGATAATATCCTCGTCCGGGGCAAATTGAATACGTTTCATGGCGTCCTCCGCCGTATATAGGGGGGAGCTGGGGGATGTTTGTATTTTCGGCGGGAATTTCCGGTTTCAACAGGGCAGGAAATGTAACCACGATTCCACGGACAAAACTCTCAAGCTATCCGGCGCGGCCGAGTAGCAGCGCAGCCGGATAGCAGTTGACATTTTCTTTCCCTTCAGGGTACACCTTTCCACATGTGGCAAGACCCGCAAAATAGGAGAAAGATATGAACCACTCGAAAAAGATTGCCGGAGCGGGCCTTGCCCTGCTGACGGTCCTTTGCCTCACAGCGCTTGGCCTTGCCGCCTGCTCGAACCTTTCGGTGGGACCCGGGGGAGGGGGCGGTTTTCCCGCCTATACCCTCAAAGCGATTCCTGCGGGAACAGTGAATGCGGATACCGGAAGTACCGGCGGCCCCTTCGCGAAGGCCGGAACCACGGCCGTTTCAGTTTCCGCCTTTTCTATTGGCCGGACCGAGGTAACCTGGGAATTGTGGAACGCGGTAAAAACCTGGGCTGTGGGCGCTAAAGGTTATGTCTTTGCCAATCCGGGACGGCAGGGCGGGGCTTCCGGTACCGGTCCGGTGGGTACCAACCAGCATCCGGTAACGACGATAAGCTGGCGGGATGCGGTGGTGTGGTGTAACGCGTACAGCGAAGCGATGGGGAAATCCCCGGTGTATTACCTGAGTGGGACCAGTGACTTTACCGATACCACAAAAGTCCTAAGGGAAAGTGAAAGCGATACGGTGAGCGCCGGAGACGGGAAAGCGGAACAGGCGGTTTTAAATGGAGGGGCCAACGGCTTTCGGCTCCCCGCGGAGAAGGAGTGGGAATATGCGGCCCGGGGCGGAGTCCCGGGTACATCAACACCCTGGACCTATACCTATGCGGGAAGTAATGACGAGGATGACGTGGCTGTATATGGCGATGGCAGCACCAGTTCTACCGCGGCGGTAAAAAGCAAGACTGCTAATACAGCGGAATTGCATGACATGAGCGGGAACGTATGGGAATGGTGCCAAGACGTATACTCGGGTACACTCCGGGTGTTCCGGGGGGGCGGTTGGGGCAGCGGTGCGTCGGGCTGCACGGTGTCCTGGCGGAGCAGCAGCAGCCCCGGCAACAGGAACGGCCTTCTGGGGTTCCGTGTGGTGTGTCCCTGAGTGGGCACTGTTCTGCGAAAATTGCCAAAACTCCGTGCTTATACCCGTATACGGTCCGGCGGCCGGGCCGCGAGCCATGGGTAATGCCCTTATGCTGGTACCCGCGGGGAACACTTAAGGGCATTTTTTGTTTAGAAGCCGGGCAAAAGCCCCCGTACAGTTTTTGCCTAAACTGCAAATTGCCGCATCGTACACATCGTATATTGATCTGCCCCGTAATACCGGCTATGCTGGATCATTCTATACCCTGGAGATCCCATGAACGCCCTTGCCGAGTATCTTTCTTCCGTGCCGCCCCATAAGGTGAATACCGCCTTTCTGGCCTATCTTTGTAACCTAAGCGAAACCGCCGCGGTAGCCCCGGACATTGCCGCCTCCATCGTAAAGGAGCTGGAAAATCAACGCCGCCGGGTTAAGCTTATTGCCAGCGAAAATTACTGTTCCATGGCGGTACAGCTTGCCATGGGGAATCTTTTCACCGACAAATACGCCGAAGGCATGAGCGGTCACCGCTTTTATGCGGGGAACGAAAATGTAGACGCCGTGGAATCCCTGGCGGTAGAAGAGGCCCGGAAGCTTTTTGGCGCCGAATACGCCAATGTGCAGCCCCACTGCGGGGCCGACGCCAATGTGCTGGCCTATTGGGCCATTCTTACCACCAGGATAGAAAATCCCGCCCTGCAACAATACGGCGAAACAAACCTCTATAAACTCAGTGTCGCCCAGTGGAAAGAATTAAAACTGGCGCTGGGAAACCAACGGCTTTTAGGGCTGGACTACTATTCCGGGGGGCATCTTACCCACGGTTACCGCTACAACCTTTCAAGCCGCATGTTCGACGTATACGGCTATTCGGTATCTGCCGAAACGGGGATGCTGGATTACGACGCCATTGCAGCCCAGGCTGCGGAGGTCAAGCCGCTGATACTTCTGGCCGGTTATTCCGCCTATCCCAGGAGGATCGACTGTAGACGCATGAGGGAAATAGCCGATTCGGTGGGAGCGGTCCTTATGGTAGACATGGCCCATTTTGCAGGGCTGGTGGCGGGTAAGGTATTTACCGGCGACTACGACCCCGTGGCCCATGCCCATGTGGTTACCAGTACCACCCATAAGACCCTGCGGGGGCCCCGGGCGGGCCTTGTCCTTGCAAAAGCCGAATTTGCCGAGGCCCTGGACAAGGGCTGCCCCCTTACCATGGGAGGCCCCCTGCCCCACGTTATCGCCGCTAAAGCGGTGGCTTTTATGGAGGCCCGCCGGCCGGAATTTAAAACATATGCGGCCAAAATCGTAGAAAACTGCCGGGCCCTGGCGGAATCCTGCATCAAAGGGGGTCTGACGGTCCTTTCCGGGGGAACCGACAACCACCTGATCCTGGTCAATGTCTCCGGCCGGGCCGGCGTTCCGGCTCCGGGGGCAAAACCCGGCATGCCGGCCATTACCGGAAGACAGGCGGAAAGTGCCCTCCACGAATGCGGCATAACCTGTAACCGGAACAGCCTTCCCGGGGATCCCAACGGCCCCTGGTATACGTCGGGGCTGCGGATTGGTACGGCGGCGGTCACCAGCCTGGGTATGGGAAAGCCCGAGATGGAAGAACTCGGTTCAATTATCAGTCTGGTGGTACAAAATACCAGACCCGCTCCGGACGGAAAGGATCCCTCCAAAACCAGCAAGGCCAAGTACAGTATTGAAGCGGGGGCCAAGAAGGAGGCCCTGGACCGGGTAAAAAAGCTCCTTGACCGCTATCCGGTGTATCCGGAACTGGACCTGGACTTTCTAAAAAAAGCCTTTGTCAAATGAGCGGGGTCCACATAAGACGGTTTCAAATAAACCGGGTCCGGGCGGGCCGTTCCCGCATAAGCCGGTTCCGCATAAACCGGCTCCCACAGGTGAAGGATCCTTCGCCGGGCACATATGCTTGACCTGGGCCTTGTCCTTGAGGGGGGCGGCCTAAGGGGAAACTATACCGCCGGGGTCCTGGACGCCTTCCTTGACGGGCAGATTTTCTTTCCCTATGTTATCGGAGTTTCCGCCGGGGCCGGTATGGGGTGTTCCTATGTTTCCGGGCAGCGGGGCCGGAACCTGGAGATCCTCCGGCGCTTCCATGGGGACCCCCGGTACCTTTCATTCCGTAACTTTATTCGTACCGGCTCGCTCTTTGGCATGGATTTTGTATTTCACCGGATTCCGAAGAGCTTAATTCCCCTGGACTGGAAGCACTTTGTTAATTCCCCGGTGCGTTTTACCACGGTCTGTACGGACTGCGAAACCGGCCGGGCCGAGTATTTTGAAAAACCGCCGGAAACCGGATCGGAAGATTTTCTTACTATCCTGGAAGCGTCTTCCTCCATGCCCTACGCGGCTCCCATGGTTGCATACCACGGGAAAAAGTACCTTGACGGCGCTATCGCCGACGCCATCCCCCTAAAAAAGGCCCTTTCCGATGGCTTTGCCCGCAATGTGGTGGTCCTGACCAATCCCGCGGGATACCGGAAAAAACAGGAACCCCATCCGCCGGACGGGCTTTTTTATTTTGGCCGCAAAGAATTAATAGGGGCCCTTAAAACCAGGGTTGAACGGTATAACCGAACCCTGGAATGGGTGGAGGCGGAGGAAAAAGCCGGGGGGCTGTTCGTTATCCGCCCCAGTAAGGATCTTCATGTAAGCAGAATAGAAAAGAGCAAAACGAAACTGGAACAGCTTTATGAACTGGGATATACGGACGCAAAAACAGCGGTTTTAAGCTTGGGGCATTTTGCGGATGCCCCTGTACCGGACCATGGGCCCCGGTCTGCCGCAAAGTAAGGGCCCGGCGGCCAGGCCTAAATTAGAGTCCGGGCCGGAAAAAACCTGCAAAACCAGCCGGTTTTGGGGCTTGGCGGGGCGTCTGGAACCGGCCGGACCCCGGTTTTTTGACCCTCCAATCCCAAAAAATCTTCATTGCTTATTGTATTTGTTAGGATTTTAAGATATGCTGAATACCAAGTCTTTCCGGTTCGATGGCTGCGGCTCTTCCAAAGATCAGTTTTTGGAAAGCTTCGCTTAATTGGCTTTTAAATTCGGAGTTTATATGAAACTGAAATTACGGCTTACGTTGATCACGGCGGTGCTGCTGGTGGTGGCTGTGGCGGGGGTCTCCATCGTTTTGCTCGGACGGGCGCGGATTATGCAGACCCAGGCGGCCTTTGCGAATCTGGAGGAACTTACCGGCAGATACTCCATGACGATGCAGAACCAGTACGAGAATTACCTGTCCGCCGCGAAGATCCTGGCGAACATTATGGATTCCTACAGGGGGGTCCCCGCCGGAGAGCGCCGGATCCGTTATGACAACACGATGTTGTCCATTATGGAGTCGAATCCCCACTTTATGGGGATGTTTGCCATTTGGAAGCCCAATGTCCTGGACGGCAACGATGCGGCCTATATCGACGATGCGGGAACCGATGAGACGGGCCGGTATATGCCCTGGTTTTCCCGCCGGTCGGGAACCCTGCGAAAACAGTCCCTGGCGGAATACGAGTATTACGACGAAGTACTTGCTAATATGGACAACCCCGATCCGGTCATAAGCCTTCCCTACAGATCCGAAAATGCGGGAAGGCCTATCCTGGGCATACGGCTCTGTTATCCGATCATTACCGAGCAGGGCATTGTGGGGCGGGCAGGGGTTACGGTGGATCTTACCTCGTCGTCCGAGATTATCGCCGAGATAAAACCCTACGGAAACGGCCGGGCGGTTATGTATGCCACCGACGGAACCATCACGGCCCATTATGATCCGGCCAGAGTGGGGGGAAGGATAGACGATTCCGATTCGCTGGCCGTACTTGGGCAGCAGGCGGTAAATGATACCCTGGAAACCTTAAAAACCGGGGTGCCGCATTCGGGACAAAACAACGGGCGCATATTTGAAAGTTATCCCTTTTATGTGGGGGGCGTAAAAACCGCCTGGACAATCCTTGCTTCGGTCCCGGAGGAAGACGTGTTCGCGGCGGTAAACAGCCTTACCCGAATTGCCATTATGATCATCGTTGTGGCCATTCTGATCGCCGGGGCGATCACCTTCTTTGTCGCCGGGACCATCGCCAAACCTATTGTCAACGTTTCCCTTACCCTGAAGGATATTTCCGAAGGGGAAGGGGACCTGACAAAAACCATTGACGTGCATTCCAATGACGAGATTGGCGACCTGGCGAAGTACTTCAACATGACGCTGGAGAAGATCAAAAACCTGATCATCTCCATCAAGCAGCAGACCGTGGCCCTCTTTGACATCGGTAACGA
>JAISLT010000085.1 GCA_031277165.1 Spirochaetaceae bacterium | reverse complement strand
CGGCTGAAATAACGCAATGCTTACAAAAATCTGGTATTAAACCAGACGGTATAATAAACTTCCTATCGAACGAGCCTCCGTTCGAACAAAGGCAAAACTTAAGATACCGCAGAGCTCTGCTCTGCGGAGGCTCATTGTGGGCCATTCCGGATCCGGTTATGGTTCGTTTTACGGGCGCAGCAGGGGTGAAGTTTTGGCGGACCAGAAGCGTATCCATTTGACGGTCCCCTTATTAAAGGTTATACTATTTTTATGGCCTATGAAGTAACCGCCACCCGCCGGCGTCCTAAAACCTTTGATGAACTGGCAGGCCAGGAGTTTGTTAGTTCCACATTAAAAAGTTCCCTGGAACAGGGCAGCATTGCCCATGCGTATCTTTTTTCCGGCCCCCGGGGCTGCGGCAAGACCAGCGCCGCCAGAATTCTTGCCCGATCCTTAAACTGCGAGAGGGGCCCTACTCCGGTGCCCTGCGGGGTTTGTTCCGCCTGTCAAGAAATAAGCCGGGGATCAAGCCTGGATATTATCGAAATTGACGGCGCCTCTAATACCTCGGTAAACGATGTACGGCAAATAAAAGACGAAGTCCTCTTCCCCCCCCATTCGGGAAAGTACAAGGTTTATATTATCGATGAAGTTCACATGCTTTCCAACAGCGCCTTTAATGCGCTGTTAAAAACGATTGAAGAACCGCCGCCGTACATTATTTTTATCTTTGCCACCACGGAACTTCACAAGGTACCGGCCACCATCAAAAGCCGGTGCCAGCAATTTGCCTTTAAGTCCATTCCGGTAGATACGATCCGGCGGATCCTTAAAGAAACCTGCGGCGAAATGAATATCCAGGCGGAGGACGAAGCGCTGTTCTGGATTGCCCGGGAGGCCACGGGCAGCATGCGGGACGCCTACACCCTTTTGGACCAGGTTTCTTCCTTTTGCGGGGGGAATATCCGCTCGACCCTGATCAAAGAAAAACTTGGCCTTGTGGGGCTGGAGGAACTTAATGCCCTGGCGGAATCCTGCGCGGATAATGATACGGCGGCGGCCTTTGCGGCCATAGACAAGCTTCTTGAATCGGGGGTGGCCATTGAACAGTTCGTGATCGATCTGGCGGGCTATTACCGGAGCATCCTTCTTTTAAAGGCGGGGATTACCAAAGAATCCCTTTTGGGGTATGGAAAGGGCCGGTTTTCCGCCAGGGTCTGGGAAAAGCTGTCCCTGCCCCAGTTAGAAGAGGGACTTTCCATACTGCTGGGCCTTTACCGGGACATACGATATTCCCTTTCTCCCCGGTTTGAACTTGAAGCGACGGTGGCAAAACTCTGCTGGCTTGACCGGTGGATTTCTCCCCCGGAACTGCGGGCGGCGGTGGAAGCGGCCCGGGGTGTTTTAAAAAAGCCGGGGGGCACCGCTTTGGCAGGGTCCGCTGTTCCGGCGGAATTCTCCGATCCGGGGAACGCTGCCAATCCAGTGAAGTCCGGCGCCGATCAAGAACCGGCTGTAAAAGATCCCGGTTCCTCCGGCGAGGCTTCCACCGCTGAAGGATTTATGGATAAGCCCGGGGCCTTTACCGAAGGGTTTAAGCATCTACTAGCCCAGCGATCCGGCGAAAAAGCCCCGGGGCAGAATATAAGCGAAGAGGCGGAATTAGTAAGGCGGGTGTTCCGCGGTACCGTTGTAAACCAGGACGAAAATCAATGAATCCCTTTGACCTTTTAAAGAATGCCCAAAAACTTCAGGAGCAGGTAAATTCGGTGCAAGACAGGCTTGGGGCCATGTCCGAAACCGGATCCTCCGGGGGCAGCATGGTAGAAGTTGAAATCAACGGCAGGATGGAAGTCCTGGCGGTTCGGATCAAAAACGACGTGGTAGATCCCAACGATATACCCATGCTCCAGGATCTGGTGGCCGCCGCCATGGGGCAGGCCCTGGAAAAAATAAAAGAACGGATAAACCGGGAATTAGCTTCCATAACGGGAGAATTGCAGCTTCCAAACATGCCGGGGCTGTTTGGCGGTTCCTCCTAGCCATGTTCGAATTTCCCCTGGAAAAGCATCCGGCGGCGTTTTCTTCCAATGCCATTGACCGCCTAACGGCTCTTTTTTCCCGGCTTCCCGGCCTGGGTAAAAAAAGTGCGGGCCGGCTGGTGTATCACATTCTGGATACGGATGCTTCCTTTGCCCGGATTTTAGGGGAGGAACTTTTGGCCCTCCACGGGGCCATTAAGCGCTGTTCCCGCTGCGGCGCCTACACCGAAGCCGATCCCTGCTCGATCTGTTCCGATCCGGCCCGGGACCCGGTGATTTGCGTGGTAGAGCGGGCCCAGGATGTGCGGGTCATTGAAGAATTTAGGGAATTCCGGGGCCGCTTTCATGTGCTTGGCGGGGTTATTGCCCCCCTGGAGGGGGTTAACCCGGATAATCTTACCATAGGGGAATTGCTGTCCCGGGTCCGGGAAGAACACATCCGGGAGGTGATCCTTGCCACGAACCCTACCCTGGAGGGGGACACCACCGCCCTTTATATCCAGAAGATCCTCAAAGATACGGGGGTGGAAATAACCCGGCTTGCTTCGGGCCTGCCCGTGGGGGGGGATTTGGAATACGCCGACAGGCTTACCCTTTCCCGGAGCTTTCGGGGCCGGATACGGCTATAGGGCTTTCCTTACGGTATCTTCGGTAAGACCATAGCCTTCGGTTTGCTTGTTCCCCAGGGGTTCCACATGGACCATAATGTCAAAGATCCCTTCGATCCGGTTTTTAACGGCATCTTCAACCCGGCTGGCGATGCTGTGGGCCTCGGCCACGGTTAAGGAAGGATCCACTTCAATATCAACATCAATGTCCCAGTACCCTGCAATGCGCCGCATGCGGGTACGGTGGGGATGACCCGCCTCCGGTACCAGCCGAACCGCCTCAAAAAGCTCCCGGTAAGATTGATCGTCGGTGGCGCCGTCCATAAGCTCCGTGTTGGCTTCGAGAAAAATGCCCACGGCATTTTTAATAACCCAGAGCCCCACCAATATGGCGGTAATTAGATCAATGGCGCCGATATTAAAAAATATGGAACACCCCAGACCGGCAAGGACCCCCGCCGAAGAAACCACATCCCCCAGCATGTTCTTTGCATTGGCCTTAAGCATGGCCGAACCGGCCCGTTTGCCAAAAATATACTGACTCCAGGCCAGGAGCATTTTTCCTACAATGGAAATTCCCGTTACAATCAGGGCCGCCTGGCCGGGTATCTCCGGAATGTTTCCTCGGATAAGCCGGTAGGCGGAGCTAAGGATAAGCTGGCCTCCGGCAAAAAAAAGAACCATGGAAAGCAGGGCCGTAGCCACCGTCTCTGCCCGGCCGTGTCCCCAGGGGTGGTTTTTATCCGCAGGCCGGGCAATTACCGAAGAAACAAATAGGGCCATAAGAGCAATAAGGATGTCCACGGAAGAGTCGATCCCATCCCCCAGAACCGCCATGCTGCCGGCAAGTATACCGGTAACAATTTTTAAAACGGCCAGTATACAGTTTCCGCCCAGGGCGGTAAGGGATGCGGCTTTAATGACAGAAGCTTTTTTTTCCGCAGAAAGCCCCCTGCCTTTAGCCATTGCATTTCTCGTAAAAAGCTATGGCCCTGTGTTTAATAAAGGTATCTATCAAGCGGGAACTGCCAAGATTTTCCTTGGGGATAAATCCCCCCGCCATATTGTCGTGGCCGCCCCCCACGCCGTAGTCTTCCACCAGATACCGGACCATCTCGTTGGCCCTTACCTTGTCCCGGGTGCTTCGTACCGAAAGCTTTATACCCGTGTCCCGTATCGCATAGGCAATTACAATGTTTACCCCGGACACGCTCACCACAATATCTCCCGCGGCCCCCAGGAGGGAATCGTTGGCGCTCTTAAGCAGCAAAAATCCAAGTTCATCGTAGATCTCCACGGTTTTAAAAGCCTCTGCATACAGCTCCAGATCTTTAATAGAAATTTCATTTCCCTTAAGCTCCACGATCATGTCTATGTCGGAAAGGCTGTAGAGCCTGTAAAACATGTTGATATCCAGATCCGAAGCGCCCCTGGTAAGGTTATCGGTATCCATAAAGATCCCGTATAAAAGGGCCGTGGCAACCGTCCTGGGGGGCTCGATGTTGTTTTCAAAGAACCAGTCCGCAATAATGGCACTGCAGCTTCCCACCTCGGGCCTGATATCCTCGAACCGGTACCCCATATTCCCCCTGTATTCATGGTGATCAATGGCCGCCACTTCATCGGTAGGAAGGTCCGTGATATTGGCGTTTCCCTTCTGGGCATCCACCAGCACCGCCCAATCTTCCGCCCCCAGGGTTGCCGCCTGGGACGCCGGGATTATGGGTACCTTAAACATTTCCAGCATCCGCAGGGAATTGGCTTTCTCTATTTCTTGATCGTAGACAATGGCAAGTTTCTGTATACCCCGCCGGGAAAGAAGGTAATACAGCCCCAGGCTGGAGGCAATGGCGTCCGGATCCGGTACATTGTGGGGTTGGATAAAAACCTCGTCCGGAGCCTCCTTAAGAATATCCACTAAAATATCGAGTTTTGTCGGATTCATCTAACTAATATATCTGCAAAAGAAAAAATTTACCACCGAGGTTTCCCTAAAACCTTAGTTTTTGGGAAAGCCCTCTTTTTATGGGCGAAACGCAGCAAACTGCCGGGATCGCATTATACGTCCAGGTTTGCCACCAGCAGGGCGTTTTCTTCGATAAATTCCCGGCGGGGGGCGACATTTTCTCCCATAAGGATGCTGAAAATTCGTTCCGCCTCCACCGCATCGTCCAAGTGGACCTGTATAATATTCCGCCGGACCGGATCCATGGTGGTTTCCCAAAGCTGGTCGGGGTTCATCTCTCCCAGGCCCTTGTAACGCTGGACGGCAACTTTTTCCGGCTCCCGGCCAGATTCTGCCAGAATCCGGTCCTTTTCCGCATCATCGTAGGCATAAAAGGATTTTCTTTCGTAGCTGATCTTATAGAGGGGAGGCATGGCCAGGTACACATGGCCCCGTTCAATTAGCTCCGTCATGTACCGGTAAAAAAAGGTAAGCAGCAGCGTTCGGATATGCGATCCGTCCACGTCCGCATCGGCCATGATGATGATCTTGTGGTACCTTATCCGGGCTGCATTAAAATCGTTCCCGCAGCCTGCGCCTATGCTGGCAATAATGGGTTGAAGCTTTTCGTTGGTTATAACCTTTTCGATGCGCTGCTTTTCAACGTTCATCATCTTCCCCCAAAGGGACAAAATGGCCTGGTATTTACTGTCCCTGCCTCCCTTGGCGGATCCCCCGGCGCTGTCCCCTTCGACAATAAAGAGCTCGCACAGGGCCGGATCTTTTTCTTTGCAATCCGCAAGTTTTCCCGGCAGACCAGCGCTGTCCATGGCGTTTTTACGGCGGGTAGCATCCCTGGCCTGGCGGGCGGCGATCCGGGCTTTGGCGGCCAGAACGGATTTTTCCAGGATGCTGCTTATTACATCCTGGTGTTGATCAAAGTACCGTTCAAGCTGCTCGTTCACCACCGATTCCACAATACCCTTTATTTCGGAATTTCCCAGTTTTCCCTTGGTTTGTCCTTCAAACTGGGGGTTGGGAACCTTAACAGAAAGAACCGCCGTAAGACCCTCCCGAACGTCATCCCCGGAAAGGCTTTCGTCGAGTTTTTTTGCCTGCTTTGATTTTTTTAAATATTCGTTAAAGGTCTTGGTAAGGGCCGATTTAAAGCCCACCAGGTGGGTTCCCCCTTCCCGGGTATTAATGTCGTTCACAAAGGAGTACATAATTTCGTTAAAGCCGTCGTTGTATTGAAGAGCACATTCCACCTCTACCGTACCCTGGGCGGGATCTTCCCTGGTTCCCGAAAAGAAAACCGGTTCTTTATGGAGCACGGTCTTGCTTTCGTTAAGGTATTCCACAAAGCTTTTTACCCCCCCCTCAAAGCGGAATTCGTGGGCCTTTGGATGGCTAAGCCGCTCGTCCCGGATGGTAATGCTAAGACCCTTATTAAGAAAGGCCAGTTCCCTAAGCCGGTTCGAAAGGGCATCAAAATTATAGGTGGTGGTTTCAAAAATTCCCGGATCCGCCTTAAAACGGATTACCGTCCCCCGGCGGTTCAAACCCGCGGCGGATTGGTCCGCCAGCCGTACCTGGGCCCAGGGGGGCAGGCCGCCGGAGGACACTTCCGTGGTGGTTCCCACGGCAATGCCCAGCTTATAGTTCTGAAGATATACCTTGTCCCCGGTAAATACAAAGGCTTCGCACCACTGGGAAAGGGCGTTCACCACCGAAACCCCCACCCCATGGAGGCCCCCGGAAACTTTGTAGGATTTTTTGTCGAATTTACCCCCCGCATGAAGCCGGGTCATAACCAATTCCAGGGCGCTGACCCCTTCGGTAGGGTGAATGTCCACCGGGATGCCCCGGCCATTATCTTCCACCCGGATTACATCGTTGCCTTCAAGAACCACCAAAATAGTATCGCAGTGCCCCTGCATGGCCTCGTCCACCGAGTTGTCCACAACTTCGTACACCAGGTGATGGAGGCCGTCAATGCCGGTGGTTCCAATGTACATCCCCGGGCGCTTACGTACCGCCTCCAGACCCTTAAGGACCTGGATATTTTGAGCAGAATAGTTTAAGTCCATGGGGTATCATACCCAAAACAGCAGCAAAAAGCTATTGGCCTTCCGGTCATGCATCAGAAAAAAGATCCATTCCAGCACTTTCATCTTCTATTAGGCTTTTCGCCGAAGGAGAGCCCGCACGCGAATACTTTATCGCAAATGATGTTTTGATATTTCGCCGCCCGGCGCCATGTGTTTGGGCAGATCTATCCCCGATAATGTGGATAAGGCGCACCATTGCGTATTGCGTTAGGGGGTTTTCAAAAGCACAACTAAATTTCTTTCCTGGCAAGATCAAAATATATACCACTTAAAGAATTGTAGAGCCGGTGTGCATAACAAATCCGGTATGTCACTTTTCAGCTGACCGTTTGACAATCAGTATATGTTATGCTATTATAACAATTGAATATCTAATTATCATGAAAAATTTACAAGGTGTCTCAAATACATTATTTATCCCGCTGGCTGCCCGTATTTTTGCTTCTAAAAAATTTCCTGAATATTTTTATGATGAAAAATCACTCTCCCTGGAAAAATATATTCCTGACAATACTATACAAAAAAAATCATCGGAATATTCTTTTATGGCTTCCGTTGCCAGATATTACAATATGGACAGGATGGTAAAATTTTTTATTTCAAAAAATCAAAAATGCAATATTGTTTATCTTGGCGCCGGGCTTGAGACCGCATATTACCGCCTCGATAGTCAAAGCGCGTTGTTTTATGAGGTAGATCTGCCTAAGGTGATTGATATACGGCGTTCAATACTGGGGGAGCATAAAAACGAAATATTGGTCAGCGGCGATATATTTGACCCATCATGGATGCATAAAATTAACAGCTCTTTCCCCTCTTTGCTAATTGCTTCCGGCGTTTTTCAGTATTTTACAGAAGATAAAGTCATGGGGTTTATAAAAAACATACGGGCTAATCTTAAAGACGTTGAATTGATATTTGACGCTGCTAATAAAACAGGCATAAAATATGCAAATAGGTATGTAAAAAAAACGGGAAACACCCATGCGCTTATGCATTTCTATGTCAATGACGGTATTGCTTTTTCCCGTAAAACTAACACTATTTTGATAGAAGAACGGGCATTTTTTAAAGACACAAGAAAAATGCTTTCAAAAAAGCTGGGGCTTTACACACGAATAGCACTGTGGATTGTTGATAATAAAAAACGGGCCATACTATTACATTTTAGAATAAATTAGATATGGTGGTGCTAGATAGTGGTTGTCCAGAATATAGGCACATTATGGACACCCTTCCTTAAAACCGGCAGTTAATAGTTATTTTCTCAAAAATTGAAGGAGAAAGCCCCTATATATAATTTATCTATAGTAAATGAGCCTCCCCGGAGCTCTGCTCCGGGGAGGCTCATTTTTCCAGCAGATAAAGGTATTCCTTTACATGGTTGTTCCTCTGCCTAAAATTTCTGCTTCCCTTAAAAGCGCTGTAGGGCGTTTCCATGATAGTAACCTTTCCGATGGTTTTTAACAGGGCCTTTATTTCCTCAAATCGTATAATGCCCTCGGAATTAAAAGAAAGCAAAACAAACTTTGCCCGGATATGGGTTACCAGGTCCTGCAGGGCCCGGTATGCGAGTTTTTTTTTGTTATAATCCGAGCGGTTCCACCCCGGCGGAATACCCGAAACAGCGCTTACACGATCGGGGGCTCCATTCTCAATGATTAGGTTAAGCATAAAGTAATTGGATCCGTAGGGGTGTTGATTATAGGGGGGGTCCAAATATGCCAGATCCACCTCCGGCGCCCTTCGTATTATCCTGTTTGAATCTTCCCTGTATATAAGCACCTCCGAATCAAAATTGCTAAAAACAGGAAAGGGCAGGGTAATCTCTCCGGTAATCCGGGGCAGGGCGTCCCGCTTACTCCCCCCAAATTGGCCCACCCCTGTTTCCCGGTTTTTGTAAAATCCCTTAAAAACCCCGGCGGTATTAGCATGGATCGACGCCTCCGACAGCAGGGGGGCCAGAAAAAAGCACCGGAGCTTTGGGGGAACGGTGTCGATTAGCCTTCGGGCGGTATCAATATACAGGGCGTTTCTACGGGTAAAAAAAACCCTTTCGCCCCTTTGTATATTCCCGTCGTCCCCGGGGGCGTATAAACCGGCAATAATCCCCGGCTCCAGGGGGCTCCGGGACAATTGCTCCATAAGGACTCCGTAATATTCCCGCAGGGGTCCGCCGGCATCGTCCCGGTTGGATAAGTAACAGTGGTTTATTACGGCGGAGTATTTTTCCAGATCGTTCACCAGCAGCAGCCGGGAAAATTGCTTAAAGTACCGGGCCACAATCCCCGAGCCGCTAAAGACATCAAAGGTCGAAAGTTTCTTTTTTCCAAGCCGGGTCTGGACCCTTTTTATACCCTCCCCTATAAAATGCAATAAGCTCCGCTTGTTTCCCAGGTATGTTATCAATTGATCAGTTAAAAACGCCGGATTTTCGCTTTTTGGGGTTTTTCCGTTCATGGTATTTTAGAAAAACAGTATACCCGGCGGTAAAAAGACCCTCAATAGCAGAACCGGACAGGGCAGACGGAAACGGCGCCGCGGAAGGATCCGAAGGGCAAATCCGCGGTCTTTTTTGTGGAAAATCTCCGAATACGGTCATCCCCCAAGGTCCCCCTTCCCTAAATCTCCTCCACAAGGCGCCCTTCCGGGGTAATAGGCCCCACCATAAGCAAAAAATGATTTTTTTGTGGAAATCTTGTGCATAAATCGTGGGTAGTAGTGGCTTTATAGAGTCAAAATAGACCGAAAAGCCGGGGATAAGCGTAAATGCCCTTTTTAAACAGCTAATTCCTTGTAATATAAGGAATTAGAATCTATTCACTAATCAAATATTAAGGGATTTGCAAAAAAAAAATTATTTTTCCTATTTTATTATTTTTTCACTTGTGGTATAGTTGTGGATAATATTCTGTATTTACGATCGATGTATGACCGAAACCGGAGACTACGAAATCATTTGGAATGAAACCTTAAGTCAGATCCGTTCCGAACTGGAAGAACAGGAATTTTTGACATGGTTTAACCTAGAATTCCAGGAGGCCGATGACGGAGGGTTTACTATCTCTGTACCTTCCCTTTTTTACCTTGATCAGGTGAAAAGACGCTACCAGGCCTATATCGAAGGGAAGATAGAGGAGCTTATTGGCAAACGGGTGGCCTTGAACCTGGTAATTAAGCCAAAAACCGGCGAAATTCCCGGAAACCCCGGCCCCCCCCCCGAACCGTCCCCGCCTTCGAAGACCCCGGAAACCCCGGCCCGCAGCCAGGAAAAGCCCTCCAGGGAACGCCACTCCCAGTTACGGAACGACTACACCTTCGAGACCTACGTGGTGGGGGACAATAACAGTTTTGCCGCCAATGCGGCCCAGGCCATTGCCCGTAATCCAGGAACGGCCTATAATCCGTTTCTTATCTACGGTGGAGCGGGACTGGGCAAAACCCACCTAATGCAGGCCGTGGGCAACTATATCCACGCCACTACAGACTACAAGGTAATTTATATTTCCGCCGAAACTTTTACCAACGAATTTATCGCTTCTATTCAAGATACGGAAAGGGCAAAAGCCGCCTTTAAAAATAAATACCGTTTTGCGGATATCCTTCTTATAGACGACATTCACTTTCTTCAAAAAAAAGACGGTACCCAGGAAGAGCTATTCTACACCTTTAACGCCCTTTACGATGCCAACAAGCAGATGGTTTTTACCTGCGACCGCCCCTTGTCGGACCTTAAGGATTTTAATGACCGCCTGCGTTCCCGGGTAGGCCGGGGGTTGAACGTGGACCTTCAGCCCCCCAACTACGAAACCCGCTGTGCCATTCTAAAGAAAAAAACCGAAGCTTCGGGGATTATCATTCCGGACGATGTTATAGCCCTGGTAAGTAAGAATATTTCTACCAATGTCCGGGATCTGGAAAGCGCCCTAAATACTCTAACGGCCTATGCCAAGCTGGTAAAGAAAAGCATAACCGTAGAGGTAGCCCAGCAGTTGTTAAAGGATCCCTTTGCGGATCGACGGCAGTCAAACCTTTCGATAGATATAATTCAGCGGGTAGTGGCAGAGAAATTCCACCTTTCTCCGAACGATCTTAAGGGAAAAAAACGAACCCAAAGCATTGTGTATCCCCGCCAGTTGGCGATGTTTATTATCCGGGAAATAACCGAGTATACCACTACAGAAATAGGTCAAGCCTTTGGGGGCCGGGATCATACCACGGTAATGCATGCATGCCAAAAAATAGAGGATCGCATCAATTCGGATCCTTCCATGGATTCCATTATTCAAAGCCTTATACGAAGCATAAAGGACTATAGCGCTAAAGTGTAAAACTTGTTAATATAGAAGGGATAAGGTGTATAAAACAAAAAATACCTTAATATGTGGAAAGAGTGGGATATATTATTAGAATATTGTTAAAGGTGTAATTATTTATATTATAATGAATTAACAGGGTTTTCCACATTTTTGAAGACCTATTACTACGACTATTATTATATATATACATATAATAATAAGAGGCTTTTCCAAAACCTTAGTTTTAAGAAAGACCTAAAGGAGTTTTTTATGAAATTTAACTGCGAAAGAAGTACCCTTCTTAAGGAAATTTCTATAGCACAGGAAATAATAGCTTCCAGAAATGTTATTTCCATTCTTTCTAATATTTATCTTGAAGCTTCTGATAATGAACTTATTATAAAAGCTACGGATATGAAAGTTAATTTTGAAACCAAGGTTCCCATAGAAGTTAAAGAGCCGGGATCCACAACCATCTTTGGGGATAAATTTCTGGGAATTTTAAGTTCTATTCCCGATGGAGAAATTGAATTTGAAAAAACAGAAAATACCGTTGTTATAAGACCGGTAAAAAGAAAAATTAAATTTCAATTAAAATGTATTGCCTCGGAAAAGTATCCTGAATTTCCGGTTTTTAATGAAGAAAAACATTTTGAAGTACCCGTCCGGGAATTTAAAGAGATGATACAACAGACGGTTTTTGCCGTATCGGATGACGAAACCCGGTATTTTATGAATGGAGTTTTCTTTAAAAAAGAAGATGGAAAAATTATTATGGTGTCCACCGATGGAAGGCGTTTGGCCTATGTGGAAAAAAACATTTCTTCTAAAGAAAATGATTTTTCTGGGTTAATTATACCTCCAAAAATTCTTACGGTGCTGTTAAAAAGAGCCGGAGAGGAAGGAATGCTTAGCATCTCTATAACAGATAAAAATATTTTTATCCAATTCGGATGTTACAAGCTTTCTTCTGTTCTTATTGAAGGGCAGTTTCCAAATTACCAGCGGGTTATCCCCGAAAAACAAGAATATTTTTGTACGGTGAACCGCCTTGAAACTTTGGAAGCTTTAAAAAGGGTTTCTCTTTTGGTTGAACAAAAATCCTATCGGATTTACTTAATTCTTTTGCCGGGGGCGTTGGTGGTGTCTTCCAACAGGGAGGACATAAGTGAAGAGGGAGACATAGGGAACGCCAAAGAAGAAATTCCCTGCACCTATGAAGGGGAAGAAATTTCCATAGCCCTTAACTACCGGTACATTGAAGAACCCTTTAAAATAATGACCGAGGACGAAATCAGCATTTGCTTTACCGAAGCGGGCAAGGCCATTACCATACGACCCATACCGGAAAAGGACTTTTTTCACATCATAATGCCCATGCAGCTTGATTAAAAACCATGGCCTTTCTTTCGGTACGAACCGCATCGTTCCGTAACCTTAAAGACGCCGGTATAAATGCCCAGGCGAAGGATGTTTTTTTAATAGGAGAAAACGGCCAGGGAAAAACAAACTTTCTGGAAGCCCTGTATTTTTGTTCCTATGCTTCTTCTTTTAGGGGAGTAAGGGATGCGGACCTGGCCCGGCATGGAGAAGAAGCCTTTTCTGCCTCCGCCGAACTTGGTCCTCTATGGCAGGAAGAATCTCTTCGTACCCGCATTGCCATAAGTTTTGAAAATTCCCGTAAGGCCATTAAACTTGATGGAAAAAAAATTGAAGACCGCAAAGACCTTTTGGAAATAAACCCCTGTGTAGCCTTTTGTCATGAAGACATGGAATTTGTCTCCGGCGCTCAGGAAAAAAGACGGTGGTTCTTTGATCAAACCCAAAGTTTATACGATCCTTTTTATTTAGAGGATCTTCGCCGGTACCGCCGGATCCTTAAAACCCGCAATACACTGTTAAGGGAAGCTAAAATTAAGGGCGATCACCGCCGGGCAGAGGATCTTCTTGAGGTTTTGGATCCCCAGCTGGCCGAATACGGCGCCCGGCTCATGGAAAAAAGGACCGCCAGGGCAGAGCGTTTTTCCACCCTGTTTAGCCCCCTTTACAAGGAAGTTTCCGGTATAGAAGGGGTCGGCGTTAGTTATGCCCCGTCTTGGAAGGGGGATTCGGATCCCCTGTCGTATTTGAACAGCCGAAGGGATGCGGACCTGGCTCAGGGCGGTACCCTTTCCGGCCCCCACCGGGACCGGTATTTTTTTAAAAGGGAGGGAAAAGATTTTTCCGCCCCCGCCTCTACCGGACAGCGGCGTCTTCTGGCCCTGTTGCTCAGGACCGCCCAAGCCCGGGGTTTTTCCGAAGTAAAGGGAAAATTGCCGGTCCTGCTATTAGACGATGTACTACTGGAATTAGACGGCGAAAAACGCCGCCGGTTTCTTTCGGTTATGCCCGGTTATGAACAGGCGTTCTTTACCTTTCTTCCGGAAGAACCCTATAAAAAATACGGTAAATCCGGTACGGTTATGTATTATGTCAGGGATGGAGTTATAAGCGAAATATGAAAAAGGCGGGGGAACTTCTGTCGGCCTTTTTTGATAAGGGGACCCTTAAGAAGGCACAGGAATACGGGGTTCTCTTTTCATCCTGGATCGAGCTGTTAAAAAAATGCGGCCTTCCCCAGGGGGGATCCCATTCACAGATAATAGCTCTGGAAAAATCCGTCCTTGTGGTAGAGGCGGATCATCCCGGTTGGATCCAGCTTTTGCAGACCAAACAACGGGAACTCCTGGAAGCTGTCCGGCGTCAGTTTCCGGAAATTACCCTGTCGGGGATCTCCCTTCGCCTGAGCAGAACCCAAAGTATAAACAATATCCAGGGTCCAGGCGGCGCCGATGATCCGCGCTGTGCCCTTGTCCCGGGCAGTGTCCAGGATTTAACCGGGACCCAGGAAGCCGGGTCCTTCGCTTCTTCGCCGGGACAAGGGAAGCTGCAAACCCAGGGCGAAAGACCGGAACAGAAAAATACGGCGGCGGATGCGCCGGAGTTTACGTGTGATAGCTCCTCCCCTGCGGCCATTGAAGCCATAGGGGATGAGAATCTTAGGAACCTGCTGCGAAGGCTGGAACAAAGCATCGTTGAACGGAACGGTGTCTCCAAAAAATCCACATAGGATAGGGATCATGCGTCAAAAATCGTATCCTTTATGCTATACCAGATCCGGGATGATTTTTATCCGCCCCGAAGACGATTGCGATGCGGTGGTGGATGCGATGCTTGAAACGGAATATTCCGAAGAATTTTGCGTTGCCCAGGACTGGGATCCGGATTTTATTGCCCGGCTTATGGGGGCGGGGTTTTTGATCATGTCCGATAGTTTTTATGATGATCCCCAAAACGGAAATTCCCAGAGGTGGGACGTTGTGCTTCCTAAGCTTCATCTTGTCCGTTCCGTCCTGTTTTTTTCCGCCCTTCATGTGAAAAGGAGCATAAAACCCTTTTTAGGCCGCTACGAGTTACGCTTTGATTCGGACTTTGACCTTATCGTTCAAAAGTGCCTTTCCGTCCATGGCGATGGCTGGCTAACCCCTTCCCTGCTGGAGGTTCTTTCTATTCTGCGAAAACAGAACCCGGCGGGGTCCCTTCGGCCCGTATCTTTTGGCCTTTACCGGGAGGGGACGCTTATAGCCGGGGAATTTGGCGTACTATGCGGACGGGTATATACCAGTTATTCCGGCTACAAAGAAGAAAATAATGCCGGTACGGTTCAGATGATCCTGATGATCCGCTGGTTAGAAAAGGCCGGTATGACCTTTCTTGATTTTGGCATGCCCCTGGACTATAAATCCGATCTGGGGGCTCAAAATCTTAATCCAAGGGAATTTGTCGCCCTTTTCCGGTCCGGCCGAAGGGCTGGGTAGCAGGCAATGCGGAACCTTGACATTTTATGGATAGTCTATTATGTTAAATTCCTATATTCTTACAAGTTAGCCTGCATATTTTGAGGTTGTAGCTCAGCTGGATAGAGCGTCAGATTGCGGATCTGAAGGTCGCACGTTCGAATCGTGTCAGCCTCATGACGGAATGTATCCCGGCTAAAGCGGGACCTTCTTTTTCGGGATTGCAGGGTTTGTGCTAACGGGAATATTGGAGCGGTGTCCGAGCGGTTGAAGGAGACGGTTTCGAAAACCGTTGAACTCGTAAGGGTTCCGGGGGTTCGAATCCCCCCTGCTCCGTTGTTTTACCGTTGAATTTTGCCGGCAACTGTATGCGGCGGCGCCCGGGGAATCCGAAGCGGACTTTTACCCGGTGTGAAGCGCCGGAGGAATTTGAACCTGTACCGGTCACGGGAGGTGCGGGGAAAAAACTTCCCCGGCAGATGAAATAGGGTATTTTTGCTGGAGCGGTGTCCGAGCGGTTGAAGGAGACGGTCTTGAAAACCGTAGAACTCGTAAGGGTTCCGGGGGTTCGAATCCCCCCTGCTCCGTTGTATACACCATCGATTTGGGTTTGTCAGGCACGGAATGGGATAATTCATTCCCTGACAAACATTTATAATCGGGATTTCCTGACATTTACAGGATGGGCGGAAATTTAAAGAGGTCTTAAACAGCATGCTGTTTTACGGGTAGGTTCTGTGGGCAAAACCAGATGCTGCGGAAGAACAGAATCCGTGGTATAGTGAACAGCACGGCCCGTCAATTTGTGACGGAAAACGTTATTGGAGCGGTGACCGAGCGGCCGAAGGTGGCTCCCTGCTAAGGAGTTGTGCCTCTAAAGGGTACCGGGGGTTCGAATCCCCCCTGCTCCGTTGTAAAACAGCCGGGTAGTTTTACGGTTAAGTTTTCCCTGCAAGGTTTTATGATCAGCAGGGATAGTTTCCCGGTATTTGGAGAGATGACCGAGCGGCCGAAGGTGCACGATTGGAAGTCGTGTGTACCCGTAAGGGTACCGGGGGTTCAAATCCCCCTCTCTCCGGAAAGAGGTGTCTGGAAGCCATGGGTTTTAGGTTCTTTCCGCTAAACACCGGCCGTTTGCTGTATTTCCCGGGTTTTCGGCGGGTACAAAAAGTAATGAAGATACCCAGGAGCAAGCTTTGGGGTATGGACCCGCCTTTCAATTAACGTGTTGTCTTACGGTGAATAGCCATGTATATTGACATTTTATGTATGCCATGGTATATTAAAAAATAGTCCTTAAGACTACAACGCAGGGTAGAGCAGTTGGCAGCTCGTCGGGCTCATAACCCGGAGGTCACAGGTTCGAGTCCTGTCCCTGCTAGGGGCTTGTAATTCTTTATACTATAAGGAGTTACGAGCCTTTTTTATTCGAAAGTCTGGTTTAATACCCCGCAGCTCTGCTGCGGCTGAAATAACGCAATGCTTACAAAAATCTGGTATTAAACCAGACGGTATAATAAACTTCCTATCGAACGAGCCT
>JAISLT010000048.1 GCA_031277165.1 Spirochaetaceae bacterium | reverse complement strand
GCCTTGCCCACCGCGTTGTATATCTTCTTCCGGTCATAGCGTTCTATCTCTCCGGAACGCTTCACTACGTTTCTTATCAACGAATCGTCCTTCCCATTTTTTCAATCTCGCGCATAAATTCCTCAAGGTTCTCAAAATGCCGATAAATCGAAGCGAAGCGGATATAGGCCACCAAATCGATCGTCGAAAGCTTCTCCAGCACCAGATCCCCGATTACCGAAGCGCCGATCTCGTGGTTTCCCTTGCCCTGAATAGCCGCGGCGTCCTCCACCTCGTTGACCAGGTTTTCGATGCTCATCTGGGAAACAGGCCGCTTTTCCAGCGCCCGCTGAACCCCCCGCTCGATCTTGGCCCGGTCGAAAGGCTCCCTGCGGCCGTCCCGCTTGATCACCATAAACTGCTTTTCCTCGATACGTTCGTAGCTCGTAAACCGGAAGCCGCAACCGTTACACTCCCGCCTCCGCCTGATAGCCTCGCCGTTGGCCAAAGTCCGCGAATCGATCACCTTGTCGTCAAAATTGCCGCAATGGGGACAACGCATTTTTAAACCTTACACACCACTACTAAAATGGTAACCTATTATATCATACACCGGTATATTGGGCCGATTATATAGTGGTCTTTTTTATTTTTGGAGATATTATCACACTATGTATTGTGGTGCAAGGGGTGTTCCGGGAAAAAACGAAAAAAAGCGATTTTTTTTCGAGCGGAATTTCGTGATATTTGAGGAGGAAAAAGAAAATAACCACGAACCTCACGAACAGACACGAACGGTATAGCGTATTCTGATTTCTTTCCTTTCTCCCGTCTGATTTTCCTGTCTTTCCGCAAATAAAACGAAGATACAGGTAAAATCAGGGTTGCCAAAACAGGGATTCGTGAGGTTTCGGGCTAAAGCCCGGTGTCAATTTAAGCTAATTTTTCAGGAATAATCAGGAAAATCAGGGTACGATATGCCCTGTTTGTGTGGTTCGTGGTTCTCTCTTAACCATACTTTTAGTCCAATCAAGGGACTAGCACTAAATGGTGGAATTTGTCTCGATTAGGAGGGCGTACACTTCCTGAACGCTTTCGGCCCGCAAAAGGGCGCTCCGCAGATTTGCCTTTTTAAGCCGGGCGCTGAAAAAAGACAGGGTTTGCAAATAGTAGGCGTGCTGATTATACGAGGCGGCAATCATCAGGAGCAGGCGTACCGGTTCATCATCCAAAGCCTGAAAGTCAACAATATCGACCCGGCTTATCCCCACGGAAACCACCAGGTCCGTCACTGAACCAAGCCTTACATGGGGAATCGCGATTCCCCGCCCAATAGCGGTACTCATAAGATCTTCCCGCTTGATGATCTCCAGGGTCAACTCCTCCCGGTTCTTTACCTGGGGGGCATTGGCCAGATTTTCCGCCAGTGCCATAAGCGCGTCCCGCTTGGATGCATAGTTCAGAAATACGACCCTGTCCGGAGAAACAATAGACTCAACCTGAATGGCGTCAAATTGAGGCTCAAGATTCTGCGCCGCAAGTCTGTTGTTTACCCACTTCTCAATCTCGGTTTTCTTGAACCGCCAAACCGTACCTATCTTTCCCGAGGGAATCTCCCCCTTTTGGGCCCAGTCGTACACCGTCCGTTCGGAAACCCGCAAATACCTGGCAACTTCTTCTATAGTGAGAATATCATCACCTATCATCACCGTAAAGTATAGCAAAATATGGCAGAATATGTCAAGGTTTTACTCTAAATACTCAGGAATTCCAAATTTAACCGCAGATCCTCACGGACAGAACGGACTAAACCGATATGAAAGTATGCAAGAAGATACAGAGGGAGAAAAACTACGGTATGAAAACGAAAGCTTTCGTATCCGGGGGTGTATGTACAGAGTTATTCGTTAATTCATCCGTGTCCGTCCGTGGTTATTTTGAAATCGGAATTGCTGGCTTTTCCAAAACCTGAAATTTGGGGGGAATCCGCTCCTTTTACCGCTTTTTCGCGGATTTTCCGGGCCGTTGGACAATACCCAGCGCCTTGCCCATGGGGTTTCAGCCTCAAAATTCCGCCAAAAACCGCAAGGGGCGGACTATTTTACAAGACCGGTGGAGACCCAAGGGCGCCGAAGGGGTCCTGTTACCGCCTCCAAACATAGCCTGCGCCTAAATTAAGATTGTTTAAGCCATAGGAGCTCTGGTCAATTTCATCCCCAACAACGTATTGGTATTTTGCCTGGACATAGAAATACCACAGCTTGACATAAACACCGGCGGACATGGCAAGTTTTAATCTGTCTTTCTCATCGCCGTTTTTTAACCATAGTTTATCGGAAGTGCCTGATTCGGAAAATAATTTATACTGCTGCCTATATTCAAAGCCAATTCCCGCATCGGCCCACAACAATGATTCGATTATATTAATATTAAAGCCCACGAGGCAATCCCAACGGAAAGCGGTATCTTCATGCTCGTTTGTATAGGTGTGATTAGAATCGCTATGCGATACCTTGTTTCCTTCATAGGTTAGGTCTGAGGAATGATCATGACCGCTAAAGCTGGGAGCAGCAAATTGATTATCGATAAAAAATGCCGTATTTGTATTCAACCAGCCGAGGGAAATGCCTATGGGCGACTTTAAAGATCCGAGATAACCTAAGTAAAAGCCGTCGGGGAAAATGCCCAATGCGACCTTAAGCTTTCTGGCGGTCGCCTCTTTTTTTGCCTGGGCTTCCAGGTTTCTTTGCCGCGTATAGGCTGCTACGCTGGAATTGGGCAGATAGGATTCCATGGTATCATCGTGGGCTATTTTTGTACTGCTTGAACCCAAGATTATGGCTGTTTCGACCCCAAGTAATTTAATGCTAAAGTTATAGGCCCCTCCGTCCTCGCTTATGGCACCTGCCACAATTATTTGAGCGCCCAGCATATTTCCGAGGGTTACCATGGTATCATCACTTACATCCCCGGAATACTGAAAATTTATTTCTTTTTTAATCATATCGATTCTACTGCGGTCTACAAAGATGATATTTTTTTTATTACGGACCACATAATCGGGCATCCGGTCCATAACATATTTTGATAATGCACTGCTGCCAGATTCTATATCAACAATGGCCACGATGGCATCATTCGGAGCCCGGTCAAGGAGGTATGCGGATTCTCTTTCAATGGCCTCGTCCAGGGTGTCTATGGCATACGCGGTCCCCACAGCAGCGCAAAAAAACAGAAAACAGAGCCATTTGAAACGATTTTTCACCATCTGCCGCTCCTTTGTTAGATTGGTACTATAGCAGGGGGGGGTTATTTTGTCAAGGAGGCTGCCGGGGGTTTAGCCCGGGGGTGATGGGGGAAGAGGGGATTTTTTACAGCCGGGGTGGGGTGGTTTGGCGGCTGGTTCCTGCGGGTTTTGGGGAAGGGGGTAAAAAAGGACCCTCCCGTCCTTGGCGGACGGGAGGGTGGGTCTCTTTAAAACCCGGCGTGGGCCGGGTTTTGGGGTTTTAGGCGCTCATGGGAGCGGGGGAGGTTATGGTTGTTGCTCTAGCCAACCATCATTACCAGAACCATCAGCATTACCGTCCCAGACAAAGGTTTTAGCGGTAGTGATATCACCGGTAAATGCATCATTGTCAGTTTCATAGAAATTTATAATTGCTTCATCGGCTCCGGTTGTAAAAACAATTTTGCCTGCTGCGGGTGAACCTGCAGAAATTGCAATCGCAGCACCCTCTCCAATGCCCAAAAGACTAGGGGTACCCGTAGTAGTACTGGCGTCGAGCAAGGTCAGTACTTTATTAGCAGCGATAGTTAATTTACCAGTAGATGCTATATACAGAGGCCTTGCCGCATCAATGGAGAAGGCATCGGCGGCTAAAGTTACGTTACCATCAACCCCATATAAAGCATCGGTATAGCCGAATACGGCGTTAGCGTTGTCAAGTTTGAATGTCGTGCCAGCAGGACCAACATTAAAACCGCTGGTAGTACCGTCCGTCAGCACACCACTGTTTCTTACCGTGATTTCCCCGACCTCAGTAGCACCCAGTGCAACGGCGAATGTGAGCGTTCCTCCGTCTACGGTAATCGTACCACCGGTATTATTATTATCCTTTAATGCTGTTGGGTTCGTCAATGTACCACGTACGACAATCGTTCCTTCATTGGTAAAGTTGTCGGCAGTGGTAACAGTTACACCGTTTGCTACTGTAAGGGTTTTGTTGGCGTTATTGACAATGGCCCCGGTAACGGCAAGCGTTCCCGCCGCTCCGGTAATGCTCCCGTCGCCGTTATTGGTAAAGCTGCTGGTAACGGTAAAAATTCCCGTGGGCACGGAAATGGTTCCGCTGTTGGTAACGGCACCAGTAATATTTTTCCCTGCAGCCCCGACAATGGTTCCGGCATTGGTAACGTCTCCGGTAATACCTCCCTTCACGTCAAGGGTTCCGTTTGCCTCGTTTGCAAAATTTCCGGTAACGGCAAGTGTCGTTGACGAGCTTATTTCAATGCGCCCACTATTGCTAAGGGCGTTGTAGCTAGGAGTAACGCTATTCAAACTCAGGGTTCCGCTATTGGTAATGGTACCGACAGTAACGATCAGGTCTCCATCTGCGGTAATCGTGCCGCTATTGGTAACGTTTCCGGCCGTAACGGTGAAATCTCCTTCCAGGGAAAGGGTACCGCCATTGACAAGGTCTCCGGAGGCAAGGGTAAGAGCTTCCCCACCAGCCACGGAAATGCCCCCGTTGTTGATGAGGCTGGTAGCAACATTAATGCTTTTCGTATCGGCCAGGGAAAGGGTTCCGTTGTTGGTGAGGGATCCGGTGGTAACGGTAAGATCATCGTCCGGCAGAACAAGGGTTACGCCGGACGGAATGATGAACGATGAGTCGATTATCACGGTGCCGCCGGTAGTATCAAGGGTGACTGTGGAGCCGTTATAGACGACTGTGGTGTCGTCTTTAATTGTATCATCTAGCAAAGCGGATAAAGCGATCGAAAAGTCCCTGGCCGCATCGGCCGGGGTGGTCGGGGTGATGGGGTCCGGGTCCGACGGCAGGGGAATAACCGTGGAGCTGTCATTGCTCGTTCCCGTGGAGCAGCCAAAAAAGAGTACTGATATGCTTAACAGGGCAATCAGACCATACAATATTTTCCTTTTCATAAAAACCTTCCTATTTCAATTTTAAGCTACTGCCAAAGCGTTAAGGATTACTTCCCCAATCGCTTAGAGCAGGACGGTCCGAACGATTAACGGTCCGGACCACGCAAGGGCCGCGCGTGAAATAAAATGCTGTGCATTTTATTTCAGCGCAGGTCCTAAGGGTTACGGGGTCAGGAACACCGTGGTCGTGTTATCCAAGGTCGCATAGGTGCTACCGCCACCTATGGGTCCGGTGATGATCAGGGGACTTGCCGGACCCGCTATAAGATCCCCCACCGCAGGAGTACCGGTTACGTCTTCGACATGGATAGTACCGGCGCCGGAGAGCTTGCCGTATCCCCCAATATCGCTAGCCGCAAAACTCCTGGTTATTTCATTCCCCAGGCTGTCGATGTTCAGGGTGATTTTGCCGGGGTTTGTTGGTGAAGCGAGCAGGGTTATCTTTACACCAGGGCTGGCAGCCTCGTTGATTACCAGACTTCCAATGGCAGACACATCAATGTTCACCCCTTCTATATCAAGGCTAGTGTTGGCGGTACCTACCGTAATCTTCGGGGCGGCGAATAAATCCGAGGGAGTGAGGGTTGAGCCCGCTCCGGAGATCTTGGACGCCGAGAAGGTTACCGCGCCGTTACTGGCGATGAGCTGGGACGTGTCAGCCCCCGCTATGGTACCTGCGCCCGTTATGGTGGTATTACCAAAGACAAAGCTTTGGCTAGCAGGAAGGGCAAGAATGGCGCCGCTTTCCAGGGTAAGGGAACCTCCTGTTGTACCGAGGAGAATATTGGGACCACCTTCAGCTACACTCAAGACTCCGCCGTTCAACACCCGGAGGTTGCCGGTAATGCCGCCAATGGCTGCCCCGGCAAAGTTAAGGGTCTTGTCGATAACCACGCCCTCTTCATCATCCTCGGTCAGGGCGCGGCCCGCGACCAGGACTGAGCCGGCGGCGGCTCCGGAGGTTATCACTACATTGGTGCCGGCAACCACTACCGGGGTTACGCCCCCGCCCACCAGGATCCGCTTGCCTTTCCCAAGGGTGAAGGTGTTGGCTGTAGTCGTATAAGCCAACGTAATTTTCCGCTCGTAGTCCAGGGTAACATCGCCATCAAATTTCAGATCGACACTAGCTGTGTCAAGCGTTTTCACGTTTCCGTTAAATACGGTGTTAGTTTCGATATAGGTGTCGCCTTTGAATTCGGCATCGCCGCCAAAGATTATCTTGCCGGTGCCGGCTATCCTTTCGTCATCTGCGGAATAGTAACCAAATTTATCACTGGCCTCAAAAGTACCCAGGAAATTGATGTTACCGTAATTAACCGGAACCCTTAAAATATTGGCGCCGGTTAAGATAAGATTCCTGGTGAAGGTTATGTTCCCGGCGCTATCGTTCCGGGCGATGGCGATCGACTGTCCACTAGTAGGAGCAATTGTTGGGGCGGCAAAGACCAAGTTTCCGCTGTTGGATTTAACGGTAACACCCCCGGTTATCGTCGGGGCATCAATGGTTATGGTACCGGCATTGCCGGTAACCGAGACCGCTGCGGTTACGCCGCCAGTGCCGTTACTAAGGGCGATATTGCCGTCCTTGGCGTTGGTATGGATCACGACAAACCCGTCAAAGGGCGCCGTACCGGAGCTAATGGCTATGGTACCGGCATTAACCCGGGGAACGACATTGGGCGCGGCGGGATCCCCGATGGTAATCGTACCACCAGAAGCGCCGGTACCACCAATGCTTATGTCCCCGTCGTTTTGCCTGATGGTGATGTTGCCAAGCGCCCCCGTTCCGTTTACCGAGGCCTTGCCCGATGCGGCGACATTTTCAATGACGAGGCCGTTAATTGTTCCGGTGGAGAGCGTAACCGCCTCGGGGCCTTCAATTTTATCAACATTAAGACTGGTATCGAAGTTGACCGTGATGGCCTGTTTAAGCGCGGCGATCGTAGGCAGCCACGTACCCGCGGGAAGACCACTAATCGCAACCGGCAGCGTGGAGCTGCTGGTCAGGGCGGCGCTTTCGGCGAATATGAAACTGCTGCCGATGCCGGCAAAGGCGGCGGAATTGCTTTCGGTCAGGTCCACTTCCCCCAGGGCTATAACATTAGGATTGCCGAGTTCATTTGGACTCGCCGGTGTACCGGACGATGCGTCCACCGTAACCTTATCCAGCACGTAGAGGTGGGTAACGTGGGCGGCAACCTGGTCCTTCCCCAGCGCATAACTTGGTACGGCAATGCGGGCGTCGGTTCCCTGGGCGCCTTCCAGGGGATTATCCACATATTTGATCTTAAAACCGGTGTCATTGGCGTCCGTATAAATGCCATCCCCACTTCCGTTGTAGATAAAGGCCCCTCCGCTTGTTACGGTTATCTTGCCGAAGCCTTCCACAAAGGTCAAATTAGCGCCGGACCCGTTCACAATCACGTTGCCGGTTACCGTTACGGCTCCTTCTACCCGGACGGGCAGATCGCTAAAATCGGCGACCGAGTATTTGCCGATTCCCCCCTGTATTTCGAGCAGGTCGGTCAGGACCACGTTCCTGCCGGTTCTCTTGGCCGACTCTACCGCCCGGTCCACATCACTCGCATAGACCCTGCCGTACAGGTGGTTTTCACTAAGCCCCACCACGGTGGTTCCCCCATCGCTGTCGGTGGCCTGGGAGCACCCGGTCAGAGTAAACAGCGCCGCCATTAACAGGGCAACACTGCCGAAAATAATATATTTCTTTAACATAAAACACTCCTTAAAGTATCCGGAACCATGCCGGATGATAGTTTCCCGCGCTGCCTGGACCTCAAGGTCCGCAGATTTGGTTACGGGCTAAAGGTTATCGTCCCCTTACCAAGGGTAGGGGTTGAAGACACGGCGATAATACTGACCTCCGCCTCACCGCCCTTGTGGGCCAGGGACACGACGTTCTGTTTCTTGACGGATTCGGGAGTGTCGGCTATGGCTTCAATATTCCCGTTCAGTTTTATGTTACCGAGGGCTGTCGTAATATTCCGCCATTCGGTGGGTCCTCCCGCAAGTTCCTTGAGGATAATTTTGGCCTGCTTCTTCAAGGTTATCCGGCTGTCAACCCCTTTCAGTTGAAGGCCGCCATAAACGGCCAGGTTAAGGTCCAGCTGGGCCAGGTTAAGGCTCTGATTTGGATCCACGGCGATTAGGGGTGCGGTTAAGGCGCCTCCCTTAGAGGCGGACAGTTTTGTCCCCGGGACGCTCCCGGCGATCGTGTTGTTCCCCAGAGTAACCGTCCCGCCCTCGGCCTTGATCGTAGAAGCGGCGTTGATGGTCGTATAATCTATATCAAGACTACCGGCACCTATGACGAGGGTACCGCCGTTGGCCACCGCCAGGTAACCGAATTGCGGCGGAACAAGTGTCGGGGCAACCTTCGTATTAACGGTTTGGCCGGCAATATCAAGGATTGCGCCCTGAGCCACCTGTAACGTACCGTCGGTGATCTCAAAGCCAGCAACAGACAGGGTTATCTTTTTTTGGGCGTTCACCAGGACTTCGGTATCTTTGGCCGGATTACTGCCCGGGGTCAATACGAGACCACTGACAGGAGTCAGTTTCACCCCGGAAGGACCGGCTTCCAATATGGGGTAGACTGCGGGGACCTTTGTATCGGCGGGGGTAATTTCCAGGGAGATGGTTTTATTCGCCCCCAGGACCAGCGGGTACGTCGTGGTAAGGGTAACTGCGTTAGCGGCGCTCAGGGTAACATTACCATAAAGTTCTAAGCTATTATGGAGTGGGCTGCCGGCAGTAGTCCTAACAGCGCCCTTGAACACCACATCGCTGTATATTTCCGAGGGATCACCGCCGCTCAGGCTTGTTAGATCCTTTGCAAACGTAACCTTACCGGTACTGGCGATTATAACCTGATCGGGAGCGACGTTTCCGGAGAATTTGACATTGCCTTTCCCGCCGAGAATGACAATAGTATCATCAACATCTCCCAACACCTCCAGGGTTCCCTCGCCCGTTAGCGCGCCGGGTATGGCAAAGGAAGCATCATCAGCCAGAACGGAGAAGCCCTTCCCTTTTTCTACCCTGACATTGGGTAAGACGGTCGGGCTGGGTACCAGGATCTCAACACTATCCATGGAGGTGGAACTGGTCAGGGTGGAACTGGTCCCCAGGGGGAGCTTCGTGCCACCAACCTCCAGGCCGGCGCCCCGGGGAGCGGTTCCGGTAACATCCACGGTCCCCAGGGCGGTAATGGTTATGTCGGGAAGGTTCCCGTCACCGGGAACGGTAAGGTTGTCCAGTACGTAGAGGTTGGTAAGATTCGGATTATTTATCTTGGCCCAAATACCGTTCGTGCTGTCGGTGAAATAATCGAAATCCTGTTTGGGTCCCAGGGTAAACTGCCTTACCGCGGCCCGCTCAGACGTGTACATGATGTCCTGCACCCGTTCCACGAACTCGACCATGGTGCCGTCCACCACCCCGTTGGCAAGCTCCGGTTTTTGACTTTCCCGGAGAATGTAATAGCCCGCGTTCGGGCCGCCCAGGTCTAATTCCGCATTGGCGGCCCAGGTAACCTGGGCATCGGCCACGCTAATGGTACCGCCGATGAATTTTACCGCCCCATTGATCTTGACCTGGGTGCCTTTAAAGTTTAAAGCATTCACGGCGCCGGGAAGGGTGACGATAGTAAGATCGTGCTCAAGAACGACCGATTCGCCCGCGGCAACGGCATTGTCTATCGCTACCTGCGCCTCATAAGGGGTCACGTTCTTGCCGTAGATCCGGTGTCCGTAAAAAACTTCGGTACTACCGTCATCGGCGGAGGTGGGGCACCCCGTCAGAGTGATGAGCGCCGCTAAGAACAGCGCCACACTTCCAAAAATAAGGCTCTTTTTCAACATAAAGCCCTCCTGTATTTATAGTCATCCGGTCATAGCGACCGAATGGCGGAAGCGCCCCGAAGGACGCTTCCAAATAAAAAGAGGACTACACGCATTGAAAATCAGCCCCGGATGGGGTATCATAACGATGCGTTTAGCAAATCCCCGGTGGCAGTGCGCGTTCCGGCAAGAAAGTCACTGCTCCGGGGTCCTCTTTTTAGGGACACCGCAGAGGAGCCTGTCCGAACCAGTCGGGCTGCTCCTATTCTTCTAAAACCCCGTATTACCGGGCATATCCATACTCCTGGCGGCCAACCGGCCGCGGCCCTGCCCCAAACCCCATACCAGTAGGGAACCGAAAAACCACCCAAAAAACACATTTTTAAAAAAGGTGTTTTTTAGCCCTTGCTTGGTACGGTTCTTGCTGGGGGGGCAAGAACATTGAAATCTGAGCATATATAACTGAGCCGAGGGGAAGGAAATTGGCTTTGGTCAAATGATAACGGTTACTTGTCATGGCTTCTCCCTTTTGTTTTTTTACCGGCTTTTGCCGGGCCCCTCTCAGTTATAAATCTATATACATAATTATACCACACTTTTGTCCAAAAATCCTGTTTTTGGGAAAAAAAATTAAAAAAAATGCTAAAAAAACGATCTTTTTATTTTTTGAAATTTTTCAGGTTGTCATTTATTACTGTTTATTGCTATGTTATTCTGTATTATGATATATTATCATGTTTTATACTGTTTTGTGATATGTCATACTAAATTGTGTCATTTCATACTACATTTCGCAAAAATGAAAACTCTCCGCCGGATACCCGGCCAGGACCTTTTTCCCCTGCCCATGGTAACTCGGTCCCTTAAATTACCTAATGGGTCAAAATAACGAAGAAAAATTTTTCACCACAAAGGCGAAAAAGGCTCAAAAGGGAGGTAAGAGCAAGAAAAAATTTATGGATTTCACCCCTTATTCGCCTTATTCGCCTTTGCGGTGAATCTCTTAAATTATCCTCCGGGGTTAAATTCTCCGCTCCGTACCGCCCATTTGCGGCATTCCGGTAGAGCAGGAAGCCCGGCGTTTTCCGTAAATGTTTCTTGACAAAGCGCCCGGATCGAATAATAGTTAGGTATAGTTAGGGGCTATTCCAAAACCCGGGCGCGTTTTGGGATAGCCTCGTTATTGAGGTGTCTATCCGTGCAGCTACAACGAGCCGTATACTCCCTGGACCAAAATCTCAGAATGAACCCGCAGGTCTATCAGTCTATCAAACTGATGGAGATGCCGGTCATGGAGCTGCGGGGGAAAATCGAGGAAGAGCTTGACCGGAACCCCGCGTTAGAGATGCTGGAAGACAAAAGCATGGTTTCGCTGGACGCCGACAGCCTCCGCAAGGAGGAGTATGACTATTTTGAGGTTAGCTCGGATTCGGGGTATGTCCGCCGGGGGGGGGACGAAGCCACCGAGGAACAGCACAAATTCATCGAAGGCGCCCTTTCCCGGCCCGAAACCCTGCAGGAACACCTGCTCTGGCAGCTCCGGCTCCAGCCCATTGACGAGCAATCCCGCCAAATCGGGGAACTCCTCATCCAAAACCTCAACAGCGACGG
>JAISLT010000029.1 GCA_031277165.1 Spirochaetaceae bacterium | reverse complement strand
GCTGTAATTCGGCTGAGTTCTTCCTGGAGTCTTCCAGCTCGTTCCTCAGCGTCTCGTTGAGCCCGGTGAGCCTCGTCGATATTTCGAGTAACCTGCTCAGCTCGTTGGTCGTGGGTTCTGCGGGGTCCGAGGGTAAGGCCGAGAGCGGCGATAAGGATGCCTGCGATAAGGCCGCAGCCAAAAGCAAGGAGGAGAGGAATCTTTGGGCGAAGGGGGTGGTTTTCATACTTCATGCTCTTTTCCGGGGGATTGAGCTACAACCGTTGGGGTAAGCCCGGCGGAGAATTGCCCCCCGCTCACTAACCTGTAGAGTCCGCGTCCACCGCCCGTGAACGGTCGGTTCCCGCGGGGAATTCCAGAGTTGTTCAAAAACTTCTGTTTTTGAACAACTCCGACGTGAGCGGGGTTCAATTTCCCACCGGGCTCCGGCACGCCGGGCTTAATTGCCGGGGCCGGGGTAAAAAGAGGCCCTCCGTCCGGATTGGGCGGAAGGCTTTAAGGGCCGGCGGGGGAAATCCCTGCCGGCTTCCGGCACAGGGCGCATTGCCGGGGGCCGGGTAGATAAGGACCCTCCCGGTCCTTTGGACGGGAGGGGGTTTTAAGCCCCGGCTTGCGCCGGGGTTTGGGGTGTTAGGTGCTCATGCGGGAGAGTTAGGGTGTCAACCAGCCCGCATTAGTACCATCGGCACTCGGGTCCCAGGCAAAGACGAGAGGACCGTCGATATCAGCAGCAACATATTTAGTACCAGAACCACTAGCACCGTGATAAAGATTACTGTATGTGCTAGGGGTACCAGCTAGACTAATTTTAAACCCGGACTCAATATTAAGCGCTGGGGCGGAGGTACCAGTTGTAGTAGGATCGCCTTTCAATCTACCGCCCGCAGGAGTGGCTGCGCAGTCCACTGTTATGTTCGCGCTGACATTCAACGTACCGTCTTTATTTACTACTATCTGGTGAGTCCCCGTATCAAGAGTAATATCTTTTTTGACTGTTACTTCGCCACCTTCTACAGTAAAAATAGCCGTAGGATCGGTGTAGGAGAATATGGCGTCATCACCAACTTCGTAGGTCGCAGCAATACCAGCACCGATAAATTCTTCATATGCGGTACTATTCCAGGCAGCCACTGTACCGCCATCTTTCACAATGACTTTACCAACATTAGTAACCGAGGGAATCTTTAAGGTTCCGGTTTCAATAACGGTAATCCCGGTGGTGTTTGCAATGGCGCCGGAGGCGGTGCCATTGTTGCCTATGATGTATGTACCCGTCACGTTGATTGCTCCACCGTTGGTAAGGGTTCCCGTAGAAGCAGGAGTCTTAAGAGTTCCTACCACGCTAATGATTCCGCTGGTATTAGTAATTGCGCCAATGGCTAATTCTTCCCCTTCAACTACGGTAATAGTTGCACCACTGTTGGTAAGGGCTGTAAGAGTTCCTCCCCCACCCACGGAAAGAGTTCCGGTACTGGCAACGGTTCCGTTAAGAGTTCCCGCCAAGGCAAGACCTCCGGCAGTAGAGACAATGTTACCATTATTAACGGTAAAGGTTGTTCCCAAAGGTACCTTAATGGTCCCGGTATTGGCAAGTTGTGTTGAAGCAGCGGCAGAAACATCAAGTATTGCCCCACCGGCCCCGATAAGAATTCCGGCGTTGCTAGCGGTACCTCCACCGATAATGGCAAGGGTTCCGCCGGTAATGGTTCCGCCGGTGCCGTCATTGGCATTGGTAAAGTCGCCGCTAATGTTAAAAATTCCCGTGGAAACATTAATGGTCCCACTATTATTGATAAAGCCTCCGGAGGCAGTAAGAGTTACTCCCCCTCCACCGGTAATGGTTCCGGCATTGGCAGTGGTTCCAGGAACAACAAAGGGTCCCTCCAATGAGATGGTGCCTTTGTTCCCATTTATAAAGTTTGCGCTACCGGCAAGGGTGATGCCACTACTGGCCACGGAAAAGGATCCGTTATTGGTAAATGCGGTGGTGGTAATGGTTGTTGTTGCCGTCTTAGCCTTATCCAGGACAAGGGCTCCGTTATTGGTAATGGTTCCGTTAACGGTAAGATTGTCGTCTTCCAAGTAAAGGGTTACACCCTCCGGAATGATGATCCCCGAGGAAATCGCCACAGTATCGGCACCATCCTTGTTAATGGTGACTCTGGAGCCGGTAACAACGACATCGGTGGTTGAAGGATCTATTAAAGCGTATAGATCAGCAGCAAAGTCCTTGGCCGCGTTGACCGGGTTGACCGGCGTCACAGTCCCCGGGTCCGGCGGCAAGGGAACAACGGTGGAACTGTCACTGCTTGTTCCCGTGGAGCAGCCTAAAAAGAGCATTGATACGCTTACCAGGGCGATCAGTCCGTAAAGAATTACCTTTTTCATAAAAAACCTTCCTAATTTCAATTTTAAGTCGTCGCAAAGCGCTAAGGGTTTTACCTCCCCTATCGCTTAGCCTTTAAACAGGCCCGAACAGTTTTAAACAATTCGGACCACGCAGGTCCTAAGGAGTCAGATTTACCGTAACCCCTGCCTCACCGCTCAAGGTCACATCGCCGTTACCAGCAGTGGCTATCCCTATGACCAGGTTGCTTCCCTGACCGGCGGCAAGGTCTCCCACATCGACCTCATCGGTGGTCCCGTCAGTATGGAGAGCACCGGCTCCCTTGAGGGTACCGTTGGTACCCAAAGAGGTGTCAAAGCTGCTGGTTATGGTATCCATACTGCCGCTGTCGGCGCTCAGGGTGATTTTACCGGGGTTTGTCAGCGAGGCAACCAACGTGATCTTCGTATTGGTACTACCATCATCAATTACCAAGCTCCCATTGGCAGACACATCAATGTTCACCTTTTCTATAGTAAGGTTCGCGGCTGTAGCTACCGTAATAGCCGGAGAACCGAAATCCGCCGGGCTCGCGAGGGTTGACCCATTGCCGGAGATCGCACCCGCCGTGAAGGTTACCTCACCGTTACTGGCAACGAGCTGGGACACGTCCCCGTCCCCTACGGTACCAGCCCCGGCTATCGTGGCAATAGTAGCACCAAGGACAACGCTCTGGGTGGCAGGAAGGGCAAGTGTGGCGCCGTTCTCCAGGGTCAGGGAACTTGTAGTAGTGATGTTTATGTTACCACCACCAATACCCAATACACCGCCGCCCAGTACCCGGAGGTTGCCGGTGAAGGCGCTAATGCTCGTCCCGCCAAGGAAAAGGGTCTTGTCTTTAAGCGCATCCGAACCTTCATCATCTTCGGTCAGGGCAAGGCCCGCTGTCAGGGTTAGGCCGTTTGGATTGGCTATCCCTACGTCGCTGCCGGCGGCGGCCAAAACCGGGGTTGCACCCCCGCCCACCAGGATCCGCTTGCCTTTCCCAAGGGTGAAGGCTAGGGAAGTTCCGCCTAGCGTGATTGTCCGCCCGTAATCCAGGGTAACATCACCAAAAAAGCTTAAGGCTCCTGCGTTTCTCGTTACATCTCCGTTAAATACGACGTCACAGTCGATAATGGTAGTATCTGCAAAAATGACATCACCGCCAAAGACCACCTTACCGCTGCCGGCAATTTTTTCACCGGGCGTGGCGCTGCCAAGGGTTCCCGAGCTTACTGTAGTAATGTCGCCCAAGAAGTTTATGCTGCCGTAATTATTCGGAACTCTGATAAGGGCAGGGACACCGCCTAAGACAATATTCTTGGAGAAGATTACCTTCCCGGCGCTTTCATTCCGGGTGATGACGATCGGGGATCCTGTAATATTAGCAGTAAGAGCCGAGGGGGCCAAAATTACTTCGCCACTGTTGGAGGCAACGGTAACGCCGCCGGTTATAGTCGAAGCATTAATGCTTATGGATCCGGCGTTCTTGCTGATAACAGAGACCGGTCCGGCCACACTACCAATAGGATTATGATTATTAAGGGCTATAGTACCTTTATCAGCGTTGGTATGAATCGCAACCACCCCGTTAAAGGTCCCGGCGGTGATGGCTATGGTACCGGCGTTCACCCCATAAGCCATATTAGGTATAACCGGATCCCCAATAGTGATTAGACCGGAAAAAGTTGTACCGGCAATGTTTATATCACCGTCATTTTGTGAGATTTCGATGCTGTTGATCGTTCCGTTTACTACGACCTTACCCGATGCAGTGACATTCCCCAGGGAGAGGCCGTTAATGGTTGTGCTGCTGCTTATCGTAACCGTCTCGGGACCTTCAATCCTTTCTACCCGAAAACCGGTCATGCCACCGGCAAAATTGACCGTAATGGCCTGGTTTGCGGCGATCGTGGGTAGCGCCACGGCGGGGGGAAGGCCAATGACAACCGGCACCGCGGAACTGCTGGTCAGGACAGCGCTTTCGGCGAATATGAACCCATCGATGAGGTCAGTAAAAGCATCAGTGTTACTTTCGGTCAGGTCCACCTCCCTCAAGACGATGATTCTGGGGTTGCCTAAACTCCCGTCCGGAACATCTGACCCTGAGTCCACCGTAACCTTATCCAACACGTAGAGGTGGGTAACGTGGGCGGCAACCCCGTCTCCCAGCGCATAGTTTGGTACGGCAATGCGGGCATCGGTTCCCTGGGCGGCTTCCAGGGGGTTATCCACATATTTGACCTTATACCCGCTGTTATCGTCCGCCGTATAGATCTTATCCCCGTTCCCTTTGTAGATAAAAACGCCTCCGGACGTTACGGTTACCGTACCGAAGTCTTCCACAAAGCTCAAATTAGCGGCGGAACCGTTCACAATCACGTTGCCGGTTACGGTTACGTGCCCCTCTACCCGGACAGGCAGATCGCCAAAATCAGCGACATCGGGGTTACCAATGCCGGAACCTCTTATCACGAGCTGGTCCGTCAGAACCACGTTCCTACCGGTTCTCTTGGCAGAGTCTACGGCCCGTCTCACATCATTCGCCTCGACCAGGCCGTACAGGTGGTTTTCACTAAGCCCCACCACGGTGGTTCCCCCATCGCCATCGGTGGCTTGGGAACACCCCGTCAGGGTAAACAGCGCCGCCAACAACAGGACAACACTGCCGAAAATCATATATTTCTTCAACATAGAACACTCCTTAAATTATCCGGAACCATGCCGGATGATAGTTTCCCGCGCTGCCGGGGCCTATAGCCCTATGGAGCGGGTTCCGGCTCACTTGGCAAAGACCGCCTTGTTATTGAGGGTGGCGAGAGCTACGCTATGAGCGATAATATTTGCCTCTCCATCGCCGCCTTTGTGGGCCAAAGACAAGACACTCTGCTTCTTGGCGTTTGTGGGATCGTCGGCTATCGCTACAATATTCCCGTTCAGCCGAGCGGAGCCGCCTGTCACACTAATGCCCGACCATTCCGTGGGTCCCCCTGTACCGTCTTTGAGAACAATTTTGGCCCCTTTGCTCAGTGTCACCTTACCGTTACCTGCGCTTATTAAAAGGCCGCCGTTGATGGTCAGGTTAAGCTCCACCTGATCCAGGTAGAGGATCTTATTTCCTGCCACTCCGATTGAGGGACTGCCTCCCTTAGCCGGCGCCAGTTTTGCCCCCGAAACGCTCCCGGCGATCGTGTCGCTCCCCAGGGTCACGGTCCCGCCCGTAGCCTTAAAGATCGTAGAAGGGCCCCTGATTGCTGTGTCGCCGATAAAAAGCCCATCGTTAGTGGGGTGGCTGGTACTGCTTATGGCGAGGGTACCGCCATCGGCCACGGCCAGGTAACCGAATACCCCGGCAGCCGAATTAACACCTGTAGAAAGGGCTACGCCGTCGATAGTAAAGGTTGCTCCCTGTGCCACCCGTAAAACACCATCGGTGATCTCAAGGTCGGCGCCTCCCAGGGTTATCAGTTTTTTGGCGCTGACAGCAGCGTCATCTTTGGGCACAGTGGGTGCGGTCAATGTAACGGTGCCCTTAGGCGACAGTACCACCGGAGCAGGACCGGTTTCCAATATGGGGTAGCTTGCGGGAATCCCGGTGGCGGTGGGGGTAATTTCCAGCGAGATGGTTTTATTCGCCCCCAGGATCAGTTGCTTGGTAGTAGTATTAATGGTAACCGTTTTACCCACCGCATTATTGCTTAACAGGGTAACATTACCATAAAGCGCCAGGTCGGTAGTCGTCCTAACATTGCCCCTAAACACCACATTGCTGTATATTTCAGACTTATCACCTTCAAGGCTTAGCACATTGCCTTCAAAAGTAACTTTACCGGTACTGCCAATCAAAAGCACGTGGGGATCGGCAACATTAGAGAATTTGATGTTACCATTCCCGCCGCCAATGGCAATATTTTCGACCTCTCCCAAAACCTCCAGGGTACCGTCCCCCGTAAGCGCACCGGGTATGTCAAGGGTGCCAACGGTAGACTGTACGATCCTGAATCCCCTCCCCACTGCCTTAACATTGGGTATGGTGGTTCCGGGGCCAGCTACAACGATATCCACACTGCCCGTGGAACTGGTCAGGGTGGAACAGGTCCCCAGGGAGATTCCGTTGCTGCCCACTGTCAAGGCGTCCCTGGGAGGGCTTCCGGTAACATCCACGGTCCCCAGGGCAACAAGGTCAAGGGCCCCGCTAGGCTGCCTTGCCTGGCCGGGAATGGTCAGGTTGTCCAATACGAAAAGAGTTTGCAGACTTGGATTATTTATCTTGGCGTGAATACCGTTGGCGGGATCAGTGGAATAATCAAAATCCTGCTTGAGCCCCAGCGTAAACTGCCGTACCGCGGCGCGGGCGGAGGTTGACTGGTTGTCCTGCACCCGTTCCACAAACTCCACCAGGAAGTGGTCGTTAACCTTACCGGTAACAGCCGCTTTTTGGCTGTCCCGGAGAATGTAAGCGGGAGTCCCCGCCCCTTCCAGCTCCAGGTATGCGTTGGCGGCCCAAACAACTGTCGCGTCCGCCGTACTAACAATGCCGCCATTGAATCTTACATGGCCGTTGATCTTGACCCGGGCGCCTTTAAAGTTTAAATGCCCGGGCGGCACGATAGTAAGATTATTCTCAAGAACGACAGATTCGCCCGCCGCAACGGCAGCATCTATCACTTCCTGCGCCGCGTAGGGAGTCACGTTCCGGCCGTATATCCGGTGCCCGTACATAACTTCGGTGCTACCGTCATCGGCCGAGGTGGGACACCCCGTCAAAGTGATGAGCGCCGCTAGAAACAGCGTCACACTTCCAAAAATTAGGCTCTTTTTCAACATAAAGCCCTCCTGTATTTATAGTCATCCGGTCATACCAACCGAATGGCGGAAGCGCCCCGAAGGACGCTTCCAAATAAAAAGAGGACTATACGCATTGAAAATCAGCCCCGGATGGGGTATCATAACGATGCGTTAGCAAATCCCCGTGGCAACGCGCCTTCCGCCAAGAAAACCGTTGCCCCGGGGCCCTCTTTTTAAGGACACCGCAAAAGGCGACATATAACCGCCCTATTGTTCTAACCGGATCTATCCGGCATATCTCCCCTCCCCGGCAGCGCTGCCGCCGCCCGCCAAACCCCGGAGCCCATAAAGCCCCAAGCCATTTCCGGGCCAAAAAGCCCCTGCCGGAAAAATCTGAGAAGACTCTATTTTTTTTTAAAAAAAATGCTCTTTTCGTCCCTACCTGGCACGGTTCTTGCCGGGGGGATGAATATTTTCCAACCCCCGCCAAAAGGAGATCAACCTTACGTGTTGCTATAGTGTTATGGGTCATGGCTTCCTCCTTTTTTTGTCCACCGCTTTACCAGCGTATTAAGTTAAAAACACTCATATATAATTATACCACACTTTTGTCCAAAAATCCGGTTTTTTCAAAAAAAAAAGTAAAAAAATGCAAAAAAACGCGAAAATTCGTCTTTTTTTTTGCCCGCCCCCAAAATAGGCCGAAAATAGCCGCCGTAAGGGCTCCACCAGACGGTTTTCTTGGGCCACCGCCGCCATATATACCGCCCCGAATTTTGGTGCCAGGCACCGTTTCTGGTTAGGAGTGAAGGCAACCTTGATTACGAATGAAAGACCGATATTTCAAATGAAAGTTACCGTATCCACCAAAAATTTTCCTCCCCAACCCCTCCCTCTCCCCAAAACCGGTGCCTGGCACCAATTTTGGGGTCTGACCCCACTACCATAAGTAGTACCACGGATCAGATCCACCACTACCAGTAGTACCGGGGTCAGACCCCAAAAAACTCTCCCCCCCTAACTCCCCTCTCTGTCAAGTCCTGAAATAGGTTGACAGATTTTTATGCAACCCTCCGGTGCATTTTTTCAGGCGTTTCATAGTTAAGGGCCAGATGGGGCCGCCTTGTGTTGTACAGGAACACCCCCTCTGCAACCGCCAACAACGCCTGTTGCTTCCTCCGAAACGAACAGCCGAGCCCATATTCCTGTTTCAATATCCCGTTTAACCGTTCCGCATGGGCATTTTCGTAACAGTGCAGCTCCTCGGTCATGCTTATCGAAAGTCCGTGGGCCTTGAGCGTTTCAATATACCGATGCGAACAGTATTGGCAGCCGCGGTCCGAATGGTGGACGGGGGCTGCCCCCGCAGGGAGTTCCTTCAGCGCCTGCTCCAGGGCCCGGACCGCCCCTTCGGCTTCCAGAGTATCCCCGGCGTGATACCCCACTATCTTTCGGGACCACCGGTCCATCAGCAGACTGAGATATAGAAAGCCTTCATCGGTGCGAATATAGGTGATGTCCGCCACCCATACCTGGTTAGGCGAGACTACCTCCATCCCACTCACCAGATTATGAAACACCGGCAGGCTGTGCCGGGAGTTTGTCGTCTTCGGCATGCCCGGCAGCCGCTCAAGCATGAGCGATTTTTCCCGTAATACCTCAAAAAACCGGTCCCGCCCTATCGGTACCCCGGCCTTCTCCAGTTCCGGCCCTAAAATATGGTACAGTTTCCTCCCGCCCAGCCGCGGCTGGACCCCCCGCTCCGCCCGAACCAACTGCTCTATCAGGCCGTTG
>JAISLT010000106.1 GCA_031277165.1 Spirochaetaceae bacterium | reverse complement strand
AAATCAACCACGAAGGCGAAGAAGGCGAAAAAGTGAAGAAATACATATTTTTTTCTTGTTTCCCCCTTCCTTCTGCGCCTTATTCGCCTTTGTGGTGAATTTCTTGAATTCTATATTTATGGTCATTTAGTGTTTACAATCTACTAGTACCTTGATTAGACTAAATATATTGATATGATTAATTACAAAAGGGAAGAAAAATCGACCGCGAAGGCGCAGAGTGGACCGCTTGCGCGGTCAATTAAATGAGAAAAAGGGAAAAAATAGGTGATTTTTATCTTATTTTCTCCTTCCTTATTCGCCTTCTGCGCCTTTGTGGTGAAATTTCTCTATCCCCGGTTATCTTTTGGGATTGGCCCGTCATACAAGGAGGCATCGGATGCTGGGACCGGCGGTGAATTTTTTGGTAATTGTGGTATGCGCCCTGGGGGGCTGTTTTCTGGTTAAGGGGATCCCCCATCGCTTTGAGGATACCATCAAAAAGGCCATAGGGATTTCGATTGTCTATATGGGGATCAAGGGAGCCCTGGACAGCGAGCGGATCCTGCTCCTCATCATGAGCATGGTGGGAGGGGCCGTCATCGGGGAGGGGATCGACATCGATAGGCTGATGAACCGCCTCGGCGCCTGGGCGGAGGGGAAACTCGGTATGGAGGGCGGGACCTTTTCCCGGGGCTTTGTCTCCGCCAGCATCCTCTTTTGTACCGGGTCCATGGCCATTGTCGGGTCCATGCAGAGCGGGCTTTTGGGGAATCATGAAACCCTCTTCGCCAAATCCATCCTGGACGGCTCCATGTCCATCGTGTTTGGGGCGTCCCTGGGGATAGGGGTTGTTTTCTCCGCCCTCCCGGTCTTGATCTACCAGGGGGGTATAGCCCTGGCTTCCATGGCCGTCAGGGACCTGCTCTCGCCGGAAATTATCCGGGAGATGTCCGCCGTGGGAAACCTCCTGGTGGCGGCCATGGGGTTCAACTTCCTTACCTCCCGGGAAATCCGGGTGGCAAACCTTATCCCCGCGGTTTTTATCCCCTGGGTGTACCTGGGCCTTCGGGGCTTATGGCCTTTACCGGCTTAATCGTCGCCGCGTAGAGGGTGTTGAGCAGGCCCAGGAACGCCGAAAGGGAAAAGAGTACCTCAATCCCCACCACCTTCCAGATCAGGCCCCCCAGGAGGGCGATGAGGATGCTGATCACGTGGTTCACCGAGATTCCCGTGGAGAGGGTGGCGGTTATTTCCTCCTGGCTGCCGCTTATGTCCTGGACATACACATTGCTGGCCATACTGGCCAGGGATATGATGGCGTCCAGCACATAGTTAACGCAGACCACGATAAAGGCGATATTTCGGGGAAAGAGCCGGTGGGCAAAGCCGTAGAGTAAACAGACCACGATCAAGACCAGGGTATCGGTGACCATGATGAATTTATACCCCAGCCGGTCGATGAGTTTCCCCATAAAGGGGCTGAAAAGGGCGCTGAAGAGGGCGCAGATCGCCAGAAGCAGGGCGATGATTGAAGTATCCGCGCCGTACTGGAGGATCAACACATAGGGGGCAAAGGTGATAAAGATCTGCTTCCGGGCGCCGTAAAAAACCTCCAGCATATAATATTTGACGAATTTTTTCGCAAAATAAAAACGCCGCCGGCTGGTTTTAAGGGTGGACTCGGTTAAAGCCAGGGAAATAAGGACCGCGGCGGTCATCAGAGCCGCGGCGGCCGCGAAGACAACCTTGAACTGGACCGTATCCTTCCGGTCAAATCCCAGCCGGGAAAAAACGAAAAAGGCAGCGGTGACCAGCACGAACCCCGCGATATTCCCCGCCTGGCTTAAGGCGCTGGTGATCCCCAATGAGGCGCCGCCTTTGTTTTTTTGGGCCAGATCCAGGGACATGGTGGTCCGTACGGGCATGATGATATGTTCCCCGGTGCTGAAAACCACCATAAAAAGGACCACGATGAATTTTCCCGTCCCGCTGCATAAAAGCCCGATGAGCCCCGCGGTCATGATGGCGATCCCTATCTTAAAAATCCGGCTTTCGGTAAACCGGTACATCCAGGCCAGGATAAAAACCACGAGGAGTCCCGGAATCTCCCGGAAAAATTCCACAATTCCCCGCTCAAAGGCACTGATATGGACGATTTCCGCAAGGTAATTGTCCTGAACGCCCCGGTATAACCCGTAGGCAATACCGGAAAAGCCCAATACGCTGAGGAACCGCGCTACCTTTGCATCGGGGCGGTATATGGTTTTAAATCCCCCGAGAAGGCCGGCGGCTTGTTTCTCCTGGGATGACGGAGTATGGTTTTTCATAGCAAATGGTGACTGACGTGGTTTTCAGGCCGCCGCCTCATCTTCTCGACTATAGTATACCGGGCTATAAAATGCTAGGGGGGACCGGTTCCAATACCGGCTGAACAGGGGAAATTATCCCGATCTTTCCTCCAAATTCATCATATTTTTTCTCCACCTGCGTTGTATTTATCGTTGTTTTGGAGTATGCTCAATCATAAGAAACAGTGTTTTTTCGAAAAATGGGGGTATTTTATGAAATTACGGTTACGGCTTACCCTGATCACCGCTGCGCTGCTGGTGGTGGCCGTAGTGGGGGTATCAATTGTATTGCTTATGCGGGCGCGGATTATGCAGACCGAGGCGGCTTTCACCAATTTGGAGGAGCTTACCGGTAGATATTCCATGACGATGCAGGCCAATTATGAGAATTACCTTTCCGCCGCCAGAATTTTGGCGAATATTATGGATTCTTATAAGGGGGTTCCCGCCGGAGAGCGGCGCGCCCGGTACGATAATACGATGTTGTCTATTATGGAATCCAATCCCCACTTCATGGGGATGTTTTCTATCTGGAAACCCAACGCCATTGACGGTAATGACGCGGCCTTTATCGACGATGTGGGAACCGATGAGACGGGCCGGTATATGCCCTGGTATTCCCGCCGCTCGGGAACCCTGCAAAGGTATTCCCTGGCGGATTACGAGTATTTCGACGAAATCCTTGCCAACATAGAAAGGCCCGATCCGGTCATAAGCCTCCCCTATCAGGCCCAAAATGCCGGAAGGCCGATCCTGGGTACGAGGCTCTGTTACCCCATCATTACCAGTGAGGGCATTGTGGGACGGGTGGGGATTATGGTGGATCTTACCCCGTCTTCCGAGATCATCGCCCAGATAAAACCCTATGGAAACGGCCGGGCGGTCATGTATGCCACCGACGGAACCATTACGGGCCATTATGATCCGGCCAGGGTGGGGGGCAGGATAGATGATCCCGATTCTTTAGGCGTTATTGGCCGGCAGGCGGTTAACGATACCCTGGAAACCTTGAAAAGCGGAAAGCCGAATTCGGGACAAAACCACGGGCGTATCTTTGAAAGTTATCCCTTTTATGTGGGGGGCGTAAAAACCGCCTGGACGATTCTTTCTTCGGTTCCCGAAGAAGATGTATTCGAAGCGGTGAACCGGCTTACCCGAATTGCCGTCGCCATCATCGTCATTGCCATAGTTATCGCCGGGATTATCACCTCGGTTGTGGCCGGTACCATCGCCAAGCCGATAGTAAACGTTGCCCGTACCCTAAAGGATATTTCCCAAGGTGAGGGGGACTTAACCAAGTCCATCGACGCCCGTTCCAACGATGAAATCGGCGACCTGGGCCGGTACTTTAATCAAACCCTGGAAAAAATCAAAAGCCTGGTGGTGATTATTAAGAAGCAGGCCATAGCCCTTTTTGACATCGGGAACGAGCTTGCATCCAACATGACCGAGACCGCGGCGGCAATTAACGAGATTACCGCAAATATCCAGAGCATTAAGGGCAGGGTCATTAACCAGAGCGCCAGCGTTACCGAAGCCAACGCTACGATGGAACAGATTACCGTTAACATCGACAAGCTTAACGATACCGTGGAACAGCAGACCGCCAGCGTTTCTAAATCTTCCAGCGCCATAGAACAGATGATCGCCAACATACAGTCCGTCACCGGCACCCTGGCCAAGAATGCCAGTAACGTTAAAGACTTACTGGAAGCCAGCGATATTGGACGGAACGGGCTTCAGGAGGTGTCCACGGATATACAGGAGATTGCCCGGGAATCCGAAGGACTGCTGGAAATTAATGCGGTCATGGAAAATATCGCCAGCCAGACAAACCTTCTGTCGATGAACGCGGCCATAGAGGCGGCCCACGCCGGAGAAGCGGGAAAGGGCTTTGCGGTGGTGGCCGACGAAATCCGAAAATTGGCGGAATCTTCCGGCGAACAGTCTAAAACCATCAGTACGGTGCTTAAGAAAATTAAGGATTCGATCGACAAAATTACCCGTTCCACCGACGAGGTGCTTAACAAGTTTGAGGCCATAGACGGCGGCATTAAGACCGTGTCGGAACAGGCGGAAAATATCCGGAATGCCATGGAAGAACAAAGCATCGGGAGCCAGCAAATTCTCGAGGTGCTGGGGCAGCTTAACGAGCTGACCCGGCAGGTAAAGAACAGTTCCGACGAAATGCTCGAGGGCAGCAAGGAAGTGATACAGGAGGGGAAAAACCTGGAACTGGTAACCCAGGAAATTACCAACGGAATGAACGAAATGGCCACCGGGGCGGATCAGATCAATGTGGCCGTCCACCGGGTAAACGAGATCAGCGGACAAAATAAGGACAACATTGATGTGCTGGTCAAGGAGGTTTCCCGGTTTAAGGTGGACTAGCAGCCTGTGCGGCGGCGCCATTACCCCGCGGTCCACCACAGTGCAGGATTGACAAGGATAGATTTCCTCCGCTAAAGTTAGGATGGAGAGGACCATGGCTCAGGTGCATTATTACAAGCGGTTTGAAAATAATCTGGTACAAAAGATAAAGAACGGAGCCGCCTGGCTTGTGGCAAAGGCGGGAAGTTTTTTTGGGGCCGTCTTTAAATTTCTTGCCCGCCGGTACACCGTAGTTCTGGTTCCCCACTCGGAAAAAAGGGTTTATAATTTCCACATTTCCGTGGCGGCAATGTTCCTTTCTCTTCTGGTTTTTATGGGGATCGCCGGGATTTTTTTCTGGTACAGCGCCATCACCGGCAGTTCCCGGGGGGGCATAGCCGAAAAGGACTCCCAGCTTAGGGATACCCAGGTTAATCTGGAACAGCTTAGAAGCGAAATTAACCAGCTTTCCCGCACCGCCCGCAGCTTCGAGGCGGTTCTTTCCAGCACCCTGCTTACCCTGGGGACCGATCCCGGCACCATGGGGATTGTTTCCGCCGCCGGGGAGGGGTCTTCGTTTTTTAGCCTTCAGAATAACGACGATATTCTAAAAGAAGTGGACGATATTAGGCAGCTGGGGGTCTATCTTTCTTCTGCGGTGGAGCCGGTAAAAGAAATCGGCGCAATCCTGGATTCTCAAAGCGCCATTTTATCGGAGATCCCCAGCATTTGGCCCATCCGGGGCGGCATAGGCCACTATACCGATTTCTTTGGCATACACCCCGATCCCTTTACCGGCGCGCCCCGGATGCATACGGGGATTGATATTTCCACCTACCGCCAGGGAGATCCGGTGGTGGCCACCGCCGATGGACAGGTGGCCTATACGGGGTATGAACCCAGCGGATTTGGCAATTATATTATTATCCGGCACCAGCACGGATTTTATACCCGGTATGCCCATCTCCTTGCGTACAGGGTTGAAATAGGGCAGGAGGTAAAACAGGGGGAAATAATCGGCAACATTGGCAACACCGGCCGTTCGACGGGGCCCCACCTCCATTACGAGGTGCATATCGGCTCGGACGTGGTGGATCCCCAGAAATACCTTAAGATCCACCGGCTGGGGACCCGGTAATGGCCTATGTCTATGGGGGGAAAAATTCCCGGGAACAAAAAAAAGCCGAATTTGCCGTCAATACGATTATCGGTCCCGGCAGTTTTGTCCAGGGGGATGTGGAATCCGGGGGCTTTACCCGGATAGACGGCAGCCTTAAGGGCAACCTGCACAGCAAGGGCAGGGTGGTGGTGGGCGAAACCGCCCGGATGCGGAGCAGCATCACCGGAACCAACATTACCATAGGCGGCGTGGTGGATGGAAATATACTGGCCAGCGAAAGGCTGATTGTACTGCCTTCGGCAATGATTATCGGAGATATTACTACCCGGCGAATTGAAGCCGGCGAAGGCTGTCTTATCCATGGTAAAGTAAGGGTTTGTCAAACAGAAGAGAGCTGGGAAAGGGCCAGTTCCCAATACCGGGATAAACGGCATACTGTTCCCCGGACCGATCATGGCTAACATTGGTTTCCCCGATGGATCGGCCCCCTTTTTTAATCCCGCGGCCTACGGCGAAGCCGCCGCGGAGGGACGGCGGGCTAAATCATCCGGGACCGTAAAAGGCGATAAAACCGGCGGGGCGCGAAAAAGGGGCTTTGCCGCTTTCTTTGAAAGGGCCGCCCTGGAAGTGAAGGAATTTCCCCGATCGGAAGAATCCTTCCATGAACTTTTAGACCAGGTCCACATCGCCGGGGACGCCCTGGTTGACCGGCCCTTTCCCCCGGAAATTAAAGCCTATAAAGAGGCGGTACGGAACTTTGTTCATTATGTGGTGGAGAACAGCTTCGATACGGAAGAGCAGATAAGCGGGGCGAATGTCCGCAGGCGTAAAAAATTTACCCTGGTCCAGGTTATCGACAAAAAACTGGAGGAGATGGCCTCTTCCATACTGCAAAGCCAGGCCGGCAAGCTGGACATTCTGGGCCGGTTGGAAGAAATTAACGGCCTTTTGGTGGATCTGCTGCAATAGGGGATTGCATGGCGGAACCCTGGCTGCATACTAAAGGCCCCCATGGAAAATGCCTCCAAAACTAACGGCGTTTTGGGAAATACCAAGGAATAGATTATGGCTGATTACGACGGTACCTATGACGACTCAATAGAAGAAGATATTTCTGCCCTGGAGGACCGGCCCGGGGAAGAAGCCCTGGATGCGGGCCCGATTGTTCAAAATACCGGGGCAGGGCTGGATCCGGGTACTCCGGTATACCGGCTTCGGCTTTCCTACTCCAACGATACCTTCCTGGCCGCCTACAAGGGCGGCCCCCTGGAGCCGGGAAGCAAGGTCCTGGTTCCCACCCGTTATGGCAGAGATCTGGCCCAGATCATGGGGCCCGTCCGGTGCCTTTCTTCGGAAATTGCCCGCATAGAACGGATCGCCACGGCGGATGATTTAGCCAAGGCGGAGCGGCACAAAACGGAAGAAAAAGAAGCCCTGGCGGTCTGCCGGCAGAAAATAGAAGAACGCCGGCTGGATATGAAACTTGTTTCGGTTCACTACCTTTTAGAGGAACCGAAAATTTTGTTTTTCTTTACCGCCGAAAACAGGGTTGATTTTAGGGACCTGGTTAAGGATCTGGTTGCGATATTTAAGACCAGGATTGAGCTGCGCCAGATTGGGGTCCGGGACGAGTCCCGGGTTGTGGGGGGCCTGGGGGTCTGCGGGCGCTGTTTTTGCTGCAACGCGGTGTCGGACAAGCTTAAGCCGGTTTCTATCAAAATGGCCAAGGAACAGAACCTTTCCCTTAATTCCATGAAAATCTCCGGGCCCTGCGGCCGTCTGTTATGTTGTCTGGCCTACGAACATGCCTTTTACAGCGAACAGCGCCGGTTAATTCCCCAAGAGGGAGTTAGACTTAGCTACGAAGGAACAACCTGGAAGGTTACGGAGCTTAATGTGGCATCCGGCAGGCTTACCCTAAGCGCCGAAGACGGGCGGGTGCTTTTTTTTCCCTTTTGCCGGTTTGCCAAAAAAGACGGCGCCTGGTATATTTGCCAGGAAGAATGAGCGTACAAAAACGGGAGCCAAGCCCAAAACTCTGTTAGTTTCGGGTAAAACGGAGCGGTCCTTACCGTTCGGTCTTAGCTATTTCGCAGATCCGCCGGCCTATTTCCTGCAGGGGTACCTGTTCCATCACATGACCCAGTTCCCAGGCCACCCGGGGCATACCGTAAACTATGGCGGTTTTTTCGTCCTGTCCCAGGGTAATGCCCCCCTCTTTGTAGATTGTGCCAAGTTGCTGGGCCCCGTCCCGGCCCATGCCGGTCATGATCACCCCCAGGACATGGTTGGTGTAGGCCATGGCCACCGATGCAAACAACACGTCCGCCGAAGGACGGTGACCGTTCACCGGCGGGGCCTCGGACAGGCGGAGCAGCGCACTGCCTCCCTTCCGTTCCACCTCGATATGTTTGTTCCCCGGAGCTATGTAGGCCCAGCCGGGGCTTAGAATATCCCCCTCTTCCCCTTCCTTAACAGCCAGGGGACAGATCCGGTCCAGGCTTTTGGCAAATTCCAGGGTAAACCCCGCGGGCATGTGCTGGACCACTAAAATAGGCTGTTTAAGCTCCGGGGACAGATTCGCAAACACCACTCGCAGGGCATCGGGCCCGCCGGTGGATATACCTATGGCAATAATTTCGGTTCTGCCCGGTTTGCGCAGCTGGGCCGGCGGAGGGGCCGGTTTGGTCTTGACCAGGGGGCCCCCAAAAAGGCCAAAGGTGGTGGAAACGGGGGTCTTTTTTCCCGCCACCGGTTCTGCCTTTTTTGTGTATTCCTCCGGGGCCAGCACCTTCTTTCCCTTGGCTTTGCGGTACTGGCCGCCATAGGCAATAAGAAGGCCCGTAAGATGATCCGCCACCGTATGAATGTCCTCGGATATGGAACCGGAGGGTTTTTGTATAAAATCACTGTCCCCCAGGGAAAGGGCCTCTATGGTAATCGCCGCCCCCTTTTCCGCGATGGAAGAAAGGATAATCACCGGAATATCTATACCACGGTTTTTTCTTTCCTTAAGAAATTCGATGCCGTTCATCTCGGGCATTTCCAGATCCAGGCAAATTACATCGGGGTTAACCCGGGGAATTTTTTGCATGGCAAAAACACCGTTCATGGCCTTTTCGGCCACGGTTAGTCCCGGGGTGGCTTCAATCATTTTTCCTATAAGGTTCCGCATTAGGGCGGAATCGTCTACAATAAGAACGGATATCTCATCTGCCACGGTAATGCCTCTAAATGAATTTTCGGTATAAAGTAGCCCATGGGGTTTTTACAAATTCAAATTTGGTATCCATGCCAAAAAGGGATTCGGAATGCCCTATGAACAAGAAAGACTTATTGGCCATGGCGTCCCAAAACCGGCTGATTACCGCATTTTGGGCCGCTTCGTCAAAGTAGATAATAACGTTCCGGCAAAAGACTATGTCGAGGTTTCTTTGGCCGGAATCGTTCTTTAAATTATGATAGTCAAAGCGTATTTTAGACATCAGGTCCCCATGGACCTTGTACCCCCCTTCGACCTTGTCAAAGTACCTTGCCAGGTATGCCTCGGGGATTCCCACAATGCGGGAATCCGAATAAAAGCCCTCTTTGCCCATCATTAAGCATTTAAGGCTGATGTCGCTGGCGATAATTTCAAATTTCCAGGGCGGGGGCAGGATCTCGCTAAGCAGCATGGCGATGGTAAAGGGTTCTTCCCCGGTGGAACAGCCGGCGCTCCAAACCTTAATAAGGGTGCTGCCCTGGGCTTTTTTTATTTTGAGCAGCTCGGGGATTACAAAATTTTCCAGTGCGTCAAAATGGGCCTGGTTGCGAAAAAACCGGGTTAGGTTGGTGGTAATTGAATCCAGGAAGGATTTTAGTTCTTCTTTATCCTTAGAAATAAGCTCAAAATACTCTTTAACGGTGGGGATCGAGTGGTTCCGCAGCTGTTCCTTAAGCCGGCTTTCCAAAATGGCGCGGTTTGTGGCGGTAAAGTGGATGCCGCTTTCGTTATAAATAAGGGTCCTGTATGCGTTAAAATTATCGTCGGAAAGAAACGTCCCATCCATAGTTTAAGTTTAAAGGACTGGAATGTTCTGTGTCAATTGGCGTATAATCGGTTTACATGAATAAGTATATCTTTGTCTCCGGCGGTGTTTGTTCCAGCCTGGGAAAAGGTGTGGCGGCTTCTTCCCTGGGGGCCCTGTTAGAGGGCAGGGGCCTTAACGTCCGGCTGGTTAAATGCGACCCCTACATTAATGTGGATGCGGGGACCATGAGTCCCTACCAGCACGGCGAGGTCTATGTGACCGACGATGGGGCCGAAACCGACCTGGATCTGGGAAACTATGCCAGGTTTACCAGGGGGCCGCTTTCCAGGGCTAATTCGGTTACCACCGGGCAGGTATACGACGCGGTGATCCGCAAGGAACGGGAAGGCCGCTACCTGGGCAGGACCGTACAGGTAATTCCCCATATTACCGACGAAATAAAAAGCCGCATCACCGCGGTGGCTAAGGAAGATCCGGACACGGACGTGGTGATTGTGGAAATTGGGGGGACCGTGGGGGATATTGAGTCTATCCCTTTTTTGGAAGCGGCCCGGCAGATGATCCACGAATGTGGAAAAAGCAACGCCATTTCCGTCCATTTAACCCTAATCCCCGAGGTCGCCGGGGCGGAGCTAAAGACCAAGCCTACCCAGCATTCGGTTAAGGCCATGCAGGAAACGGGGATACAGCCGGATGTGCTTATCTGCCGGGCCCCGGCCATGTTGGACGAGGCCACCCGCCGTAAAATTGCCCAGTTTTGTAATGTAGAAACGGATGCGGTGTTCACCTCCTACAATATTACCACCACAATTTACGAGATTCCCCTGATTTTTTACCGGCAAAAGCTTGATCAGGTGGTGCTGCGGAAGATGGGGGTGGAAAGCCGCCATGCGGACCTAAAGGCCTGGCATTCCATGATGGACCATTTTAATGCCCAAACCGGTACGGTCCGGATAGGCATCGTGGGAAAGTACATGGAACTCCATGATGCGTACAAATCGGTATACGAAGCCCTGTTCCACGCGGGGCTTGCCAACGCCGTTAAGGTAGAACTGGTTAAGATAGATTCCACGCCCCTGGAAGAGTCGTCCAAGGCCGGGGGTATCCTGGAGGAACGGACGGTGGACGGGATCCTGGTGCCCGGCGGTTTCGGCCAGAGGGGCATTAACGGCATGGTCAACGCCGCTTCCTGGGCCAGGGAAAATAAAGTTCCCTACTTTGGAATATGCCTGGGAATGCAGATAATGGTTATAGAATGGGCCCGGAAGGTGCTGGGCTGGGAAGATGCGGATTCCACCGAGTTTAATCAGGATACCAGGCATCCGGTGATAAGCCTTATGGAAGAGCAGGAGCCGGTGGTAAACTACGGGGCCACCATGCGGCTGGGAAAGAGTGAATCCCTGGCGGAACCGGGGACCAGGATCCTGGCGGCCTACGGGAACCGGCATATTTTTGAACGCCACCGCCACCGGTATGAATTTTCTAACAACCACCGGGACAAAATAAGCGGCTCGGGGCTTAAACTAACGGCCTTTACCCCCGATGGGGCCCTGGTGGAATCCGTGGAATGGCCGGATCATCCCTGGGGGCTGGGGGTCCAGTTCCATCCGGAATTTAAATCCAGGCCCACCGCAGCCCACCCCCTGTTTAGGGATTTTATCGCCGCGGCAAAGGAACGGGCAAACCGTACTACAAAATGAAACATCCAGGACTTTGTATATGCCGCTTTGGCCTTTCCCTGGTACTTGCCCCCTGGGTTGTGTTGGGCGCCTGTTCCTTTGACTACGATTCTGCCGCCGGGGAGGGGGAAGATCTTACCCTGGTCCTCCGGAAAACCGAATATGTCCGGATAAGCGGGGGAAACCCCGAGGTACGGCTTCAGGCGGAGGAAATACGGCGCTACGAAAAAACCCATGCCATGGAATTGGATGCCCTTTCCTTTGAGCAGTTCAATGCCGCCCCCGAGGGCTATGAAGAAATACCCGGCATAAATGCCCGGGGGCAGGCGGGTTTTGCCCGGCTGGAAACGGATACGCATAATTTCTCCATGGAAGGAAATATCTTTATTGAGGTAAATTCCGAAGACATCACCATAAAAACCGGCGCCCTTTCCTGGGAGGATGCGGGGCGGATCCTTACCATACCGGGGGAACTCCAGATTACCCGTTCCGATGGAACTTCCCTGGCAGGATCGGGGTTTTCTGCGGACATACGAAGAAGAACCTGGGAGTTCAAGTCCCCCGTGGAAGGGACGGTGGTGGATAACGAAGATACCGGAGAAGAGGATAAAATAGCCGGCGAAGGGGAAACGGCGGCGGACGAAGAGGGCCCGGCGGATACGGAAGGGGCCGGATGAACAAACAGGGGACAGGGGGAAAGCCCGGATGAATGTAAGGGTCCTTTTTATTCTATTTTTTCTTGCCCCGGCCCTCTATGCCGATTCCTTTACCTTTAAGGCGGAGCATATGAGCGGCAGCCGGGCTTCCGGAAGGGAAATGCTGGTGCTTACCGGTAATGCGGAGGTCCATTCGGACACCATCCGTCTGCGGGCGGATCGTATAGAGATCCAGGGTAAGGACAATGAATTTATCGATTGTTCCGGCAATGTTTGGGGCTTCGAGGAAGAAAAAAACATTCTCTTCCAGAGCGACCGGCTGCGGTACGACCGGACCCTTAAAATTGCCCGGCTGGAGGGGAACTCAACCCTGGAAGACCGGCAGAACGAAGTGGTGGCCAAGGGCCGTTTTATCGAATACAACGATAAGACCGAAGTTGCCGTCTTCCAGGCTGCGGTCCGGCTTTTTAAAGAAAATATTGTGTGCCGGGCCGAATATGCGCTGTACCGCCGGCAGGAACAACTGCTGGATCTTTCGGGTTTCCCGGTGGTGTTTAAAAAAACCGATGAATTCCGGGCAGAACGGATCCGGGTTGATCTGGATACGGAGGATGTCACCATGGAAGGAACCGTCTCCGGCTCCTTTAGAAGCGAAGAGTAATGTTTACTCTGGCAGTGACGGACCTGCACAAGACCTTTGACCGCCGGGAGGTGGTACGGGGGGTTGATTTTTCCATGCAAAACGGCGAAGTGGTGGGTCTTTTGGGCCCCAACGGAGCGGGGAAAACAACCATATTTTACATCATCGTCGGTTTTCATCGCCCCACCCAGGGCCGGGTGCTGCTTAACAGCCAGGACATTACCCGGGAACCCATGTACAGGCGGGCCCGGCTGGGAATAAACTACCTGCCCCAGGAAGCTTCGGTGTTTCGCCGGCTTACGGTAGAAAAAAATCTTTGGGCGATACTGGAAACCCGGAAAGATCTGGGCCGGGCGGCAAAGGAAGAGCGGCTGGAAAAACTTTTGGAAGAATTTGGCATTAGCAGGATCCGCCGTCAATACGGCTACACCCTTTCCGGGGGCGAGCGGCGCCGTACCGAAATTGCCCGGGCCTTGACCACGGAACCCAAATTTCTGCTGTTGGACGAACCCTTTGCGGGGATAGATCCCAAGACTGTTTTTGAGCTTAAGGAGATCATACGGCGCCTGGTAAAAGAAGGCATAGGGATCCTTATTACCGATCACAATGTAAGGGATACCCTGGAGATAACCACCGAGGCGTTTATTATTAACGATGGAATTATCGTGGCCCGGGGGGGGAAGGATCAGATCCTGGCGGACCCCATGGTACGGGAAGTCTACCTGGGCGCTGAATTTAGAATGTAGGGCTGCGAAAAAGAGATCTTAACATGATTTTTTGCCGGTATTATACTAACCCTATACAGCAATGGAGGTGAAGTTAATGGACGCATTGGGGTATTATAATGGAAAATGGGGCCCCCTGGACGAAATGACAGTCCCCATGAATGACCGGGGATGTTACTTTGGGGACGGCGTGTACGATGCGGCAATCTGCTATAAAAAAACAATTTATCTGGCGGATAGGCATATAAACAGGTTTTTTAACAGCGCCAAGCTCTTGGAAATTGTCCTGGACTTTACAAAGGAAGAACTTAAATCGATACTGGAAGATCTGGTAACCAAGGTTGATCATGATCAGGTGCTTGTTTATTGGCAGGCAACCCGCGGAACCGGCCGGCGCGGCCACCCCTTTCCCGGGGGAAAATCCAACCTGTGGGTGATGATTAAAAAAGCCTCCGTGGCCGATTTAAGCCGGAAGGTTAAACTTATTACGGTGGAAGACACCCGGTTTCTACACTGCAATATTAAAACCCTTAACCTTATCCCCAGCGTTATCGCCGCCCAGCGGGCCCAGGAAGCGGGGGCCCACGAGGCGGTTTTTCACCGGGGCCCTATTGTTACCGAATGTGCCCATAGCAATGTGCATATTATCAAAGACGGAAGGTTCATTACCCACCCCGCGGATAGGTATATCCTGCCGGGAATTGCCCGGAGCCACCTTGCCCAGGCCTGCGGGGAACTGGGGATTCCCGTGGAAGAACGGGACTTTACCCTGGAGGAACTATTTAACGCCGACGAGGTACTTGTTTCCAGCACAAGTACCCTGGGCCTGGGGGTGGATTGTATTGACGGCAGACCCGTGGGGGGCAGGGCTCCGGAACTGCTAAAAAAAATCCAGGACCGGGTGATGGGGGATTTTGCCGAAGCCACCGGTTACGGTAAGTCCTAGTACCATGACCCAGACAGAATTAACCCGGTACAACCTTGGGAAAACCCTGGACCACCTTAGTAACATTGATCCCCGGGGTTACGGGGTGTGTACAATCCTGTACCAGGGGGCTCTGGCACTTACCCGGGGGGAACCCCCTACGATGAATGCGGCGGCGAAGCTGCTTTCGGTCCTTAGGGGGGGGGATAGGGTTTACATTATCACGGGTTTTGTGCTGCACCCCTTTAACAGGCAGGAAACCGACGGCCCCGTGGGAGCCGCCGCCCTGGCCCGGACCCTGGTACGAAGCTGCGGGGTAAGGCCCCTGTTCATTGTGCCGGAGGAGGCAAAACCCGCCATGGAACGGCTTGCGGCCCTGATGGAGTTTCCCGCAAAAACGCTGGCCTTTACCAAGGATCCGGCCGCGGCCCCCGCAGAGGCGGAACGGATTATGGCCCAGGAGGGACTCCCGTCGTTTTGCATTGCCATTGAAGCGGCGGGGGCAAACGCCAGGGGGGTGTACCACAATGCCCTGGGAATCGATGTAAGTTCCCTGGAGGCAAAGAGCGATCTGCTTTTTAAGGAGCTTCAAAAAAAGGGGGTTCCCACCCTGGCCATAGGGGATCTGGGGAACGAATGCGGCATGGGCGTTCTTGGCCCCCATCTGGCCCGGTATATTCCCTATGCGGCGGAATGTTCCTGCGGCTGCGGCGGCGGAGCTGCGGCGGCGTCCGCCGCGGATACGGTCCTTACCGCCACGGTTTCAAATTGGGGGGCCTGGGGAATTGCCTCGGCCATGGCCTGGCTTACACGGAACCCCCAGGCGCTGTACCTGCCGGAACTGGAAGAGCAAGCCCTGGCGGCGGCCAACGAATGCGGCCTCATCGACATGTACGGCGAGGCGATTCCCGCGGTTGACGGCATGGATATTGAAAAAAACAAGGGAATTATTACCTTGATGAACGGTTCTGTCCGTTCCGCGTTGGAACTGGAAGAAACCTGCAAAACCTGGTTCGAAAAAACCATAGCCGGGGGGTTTTTTAATTCCCTTCCCGGACTGAGCCCCCCCCTCGTGGAAATCCCATCCGCCGCTGTTCCCCGGGACTAGGGCATGGACATATACCCCGCCGGAGACGGCGCCCTTTGCGTGGAATTTGGGCGGACAATTTCCCCGGAACTGAATGACCGTGTTCATGCCCTGGCGGAAAGCCTGCGAAGCAGGCCCCTTCCGGGGATCCTGGACACTATCCCCGCCTATGCGTCCCTTCTGGTGTGCTTTGATCCCCTGGCCGTTTCCCGCCGGTCCCTTGGAGGAATGCTCCGGCGGCGGATAAAAAAAATCCGGGACACCGGGGCTCTTTTCCGGGAAACAATTTATATCCCGGTTTGCTACGACGGCCCCTTTTCCCCGGACATGGAAACCGTTTCTGCCCATACGGGCCTTTCTTCCCAGGAAATAGTCAGACGTCATGCGGGGCCGGCGTACCGGATTTACATGCTGGGATTTTTGCCGGGGTTTCCCTACCTGGGGGGGCTTGATCCGGCGCTGGAAACGCCCCGGCTTGCCACGCCCCGGGTAAAGATCCCCGCCGGCGCGGTGGGAATCGGCGGGGCCCAAACGGGGATCTACCCCCTGGAATCCCCCGGAGGATGGCAGCTAATCGGACAAACCCCGGTTAGGCCCTATGATCCCCGGCGGGAAAATCCCTTTTTATACCGCCCCGGCGATTATATTGTATTTTATCCGGTCAGTTCCGGCGAGTACCAGGACATTGCCCGGGCCGTGGAGGAGGAAAAATTTTCCTGCAGGCGGGAACCGGCGGCGGATCTTCCCGGCAGCCCCGCAGATCTACACCCCTAGCAGTTTGTTGCGCTTCGCGCATAAATTGTATAAAAATTCACGAAAGTGAATTTATACCTTGCAAACTGCCAAAGGAGCCCGAGAATCGGGATTTTTTGCATGAATATGCAAAAAATCCACGAAGTGCAACAGGCTCCTAGGAGGACGCCGTGGGAATGACAATTATTGATCCGGGATTTCTTACCACCGTCCAGGACCTGGGCCGGCGGGGATATATGGACAGGGGCTTTTCCCCCGCCGGAGCCCTGGACGGGTTTTCCTTCCGCCTGGCAAATTTTCTGGTGGGGAACCCGCCGGAAGAGGCGGCCCTGGAAATGACCCTCCGGGGATCTTCCGTGGTTTTTGACGGCCCCGGCAGTATCGCCCTTACCGGCGCAGACATGGAGCCCCTGCTTAACGGAAAATCCCTGGCCATGAACCGGACCACGGCGGTTGTAAAGGGGGACATTCTCTATACCTCCTTTGCGGTCCGGGGACTGCGGAGTTACCTTGCCGCCGCCGGGGGCTTGGATATTCCGCAGATCCTGGGAAGCCGTTCCACAAACCTTAGGGCCCGCCTTGGGGGATTTATGGGAAGAAAACTTGAATCGAAGGATCATATTGTTTTTCCCAGGGTTCCGGTACATTCCCCCGGAGTCATACGGTCCTTTGTTCCGCCCCGGCGGGGATCTTTAAAGGATCTTGGCATGCCCCGCCCGTATACCCCGCAGGATCCCCTGGTTCTTCATGTGGTGGAGGGAATACAGGCGGGGCTTTTTACCAGGACCGGCCTGTGTACCTTTTACCACTCCCTTTATACGGTGGGAAACGACAGCGATCGCATGGGGGTGCGGCTGGAGGGCCCCGGGATCGTTTCCGCCGGAGGAACGGGCATCGTTTCCGATGGTATAGCCCTGGGGGCTGTCCAGGTCCCCGGATCGGGAAAGCCCATTGTTCTTTTAAACGACCGGCAGACCACCGGGGGCTACGCAAAGATCGGGGCCCTTATTACCCGGGATCTATGGCTTCTTGCCCAAGCCCCCGGAGGATCGGCGGTTCGTTTTAAGCGCATAAGCCCCCGGCGGGCAGAGGGGATCTATATTAAAACCGAAAAAGCAATTAAACTAATGGAGTGGAAAGACTAAGCAAAAGAGGCTTTCCCAAAAATCAGTTTTTTGGAAAGCTTCTTTAGATGCAGGGTGTTTACAAGATACGAGGACGGTTTTAAAACCGGTCCGGCTTGCCGGCTTATGGTTTCCCAAGCGCAGGGTTTTGCCGCGGCCGGGTATGAATGCCATAAGGACACAGTATGGATTATGCAAAGGCGCTTCCCCGGGAAGTCCGGGCCCTTATCCGGGAAGAAAAGATCACCCGCCATACATCGGGAATGTGTGAGGGGTACGCCCAGGCAAACCTGGCGGTCCTTCCCGCCGAATACGCCTACGACTTTCTTCTTTTTACCCAGCGGAATCCTAAAAGCTGCCCTGTTTTGGAAGTAAGCGACCGGGGAAGCCGCAGCCTAAGGAAGATCGCCCCTGGGGCGGATATTGCCCGGGATATTCCCAAATACAGAATCTATAAAGAGGGGATCCTGGAGGGGGAATATACGGATGTGTCAAAATTCTGGCGGGACGACTTTGTAAGTTTTCTTATTGGATGCAGTTTTTCCTTTGAATCGGAAATGATCGCCGGCGATATTCCCGTGCGCCACATTGAAGAGGGAAAGAATGTTCCCATGTATATCACAAACATCGACTGCGAAAGCGCCGGGATATTCCATGGAAAAATGGTTGTAAGTATGCGGCCCATTTTGCCGGAACTGGTGGTTAGGGCGGTAACGGTTACCGCCTCAATGCCCAGGGTCCACGGGGCCCCCGTGCATATCGGCGATCCCCTGGCAATCGGAATCGGCGACATCGCCAGACCTGACTTTGGAGACCCGGTAACAATAAAGCAGGGTGAAGTCCCCGTATTTTGGGCCTGCGGCGTTACCCCCCAGTCGGTAATTATGAGCGCCAAACCATCGATTGCCATTACCCATGCGCCGGGACACATGCTTATTACGGATGTGAAAAATGTACTTTTAAAGTGAGGGGTTTTCAAACCGGTGTTCTGCCCACGGCAGATTCCGGTGATCTATCCCGTCTGTGGAGCTGTCATGATAATGGTTGATTTAAACTGCGATCTGGGGGAAAGTTTTGGCCCCTGGAAAATGGGCTGCGATGAAGAAATTATCCCCCTGGTTTCTTCCGCCAACATTGCCTGCGGTTTCCATGGGGGGGATCCCCTGGTAATGCGGCGGACCGTTGCCCTGGTTAAAAAACACGGCGCTGCGGCGGGGGCCCATCCGGGATTTCCCGACCTGGCAGGGTTTGGGCGGCGTCAGATGGCCCTTTCTTTTGAAGAGGTAAAGGCCGCGGTACAGTACCAGGTCGGCGCCCTGGATGGGTTTTGCCGGGCCGCGGATATTCCCCTGGTCCATGTTAAACCCCATGGGGCGCTTTACAACATGGCGGCCAAGGATATGGAACTGGCCCGGGCAATTGCAGAGGCGGTGAAAGAAATAAACCCCCGGCTTATTCTGCTTGTTCTGGCAGGAAGCTGCATGGTAAAAGCCGCCAGGGATGCGGGGCTAACCGCCGCCCAGGAAGTTTTTGCAGACCGCTCCTACGAAGAGGACGGTTCCCTTTCCCCCCGCTCAAAACCCGGTTCGCTGATTACCAGCGAAGACGAAGCCCTTAACCGGGTTGTGGGCATGGTAAAAACCGGAAAAGTCCGGACCCTTACCGGCAGGGAAATTTCCGTCACGGCGGATTCGGTCTGTATCCACGGCGACGGCGAAAAAGCCCTGCTTTTTGCGCAGAAGCTTACCGGAGCCTTTGCCGCCGGGGGAATTTCCGTGGCTCCCCTTTCCCAAATCTGCCGAAGGCTTTAACCAAGACCGCGGGGAAGACCTTCACAGCCGCTCCAGGGGCTGATATTTTGGAACCCCTCCCGGAAAACCATGCCAAGTATAGCTCCCTTTCCACTTTCTTATATGCCTGGTCCTGCATGCTTGTTTTAACTTCCTTTCTTTTATATCCTTAGTGCCATGAAAGTGGTTGTCATAGGCGCCCAATGGGGTGACGAAGGTAAGGGCAAAATTGTCGACTATTTGGCAAACGAAGCCCAGGTAATTGTTCGGTTTTCCGGCGGCGCAAACGCGGGGCATACCATTGTAATAGGCGACCAGGAATATGCCCTGCATTTAATCCCCGCGGGGATCCTGTATCCCGATAAACTGGTGGTTCTTGGGGCGGGGATGGTGATCGACCCCACGGCCCTTTTTAACGAATTGTCCATGCTTAACGATCGGGGAATAGATTCCACCGGCAGAGTTTTTATTTCCGACAGGGCCCATATTGTCTTTCCCCGGTACATAGAAATCGATCAGGAACGGGACAGCCGGCGTAAGAAACCCATAGGCACCACCGGCCGGGGCATTGGGATTAGCTATTCCATGAAAAGCGACCGCGAGGGGATCCGGCTGGCGGATCTGTCCTGGACGGAAAGAATGAACGAACTGGAAGATGCCGACAGGGAATTCCTGGCCCCCTATGCGGAAAAATTACAGGCCATGACGGTGGACCTGGCGTCGTTTTTAAAGCACCGCAAGAACGCCCAGATACTTTTTGAGGGAGCCCAGGGGGCGCTGCTTGATCTGGATCATGGCACCTATCCCTACGTGTCCAGCGGCATGTCCTGCGCCGCCGGCGCCGCCATCGGGGGCTGCATAGGCCCCAGGGCCCTGGACAAGGTGCTGGGGGTGTTTAAGGCCTATTCCACCAGGGTGGGTAACGGTCCCTTCCCCAGTGAATTTGACAAGGATTCGGAGGATCTACTGTGCCGGTTTGTCCGGAATACAGGCCGGGAATACGGCGTAACCACCGGCAGGCCCCGGCGCTGCGGCTACCTGGATCTGGTGGCCCTTCGGTACACCTGCCTTACCAACTCCATAGACAGCCTTGTAATGACCCACTTGGATGTATACGATACCCTGGAAGAAATAAAGGCCTGCGTCGCCTACCGTATCGGGAACAGGGTGGTCGAAACCTTCCCCGCTTCGATCCCGGAACTTAACGATGCCAAACCGGTCCTTAGAAGTTTCCCCGGCTGGAAACAGTCCCTTTCGGACAGGCTTATTTACGAAGAATTCCCCGTGGAAGCCATGGAGTACATCGAGTTTATCGAACGGTTCTGCGAAACCCCCATCGACATAGTTTCCGTCGGTTACGACAGACGGGCCACAATTATCCGTAAAAGCCCCTGGCGTTAAGTATGGATAAGATACTTATCCTTGATTTTGGAAGCCAGACTACCCAGCTTATCGGGCGGCGTATCCGGGAACTGGGGGTCTATACGGAGATTATCCCCGGCGATGCGGACCTGGAAGCGATCCTGGCGGATCAAGATGCCGGATATTCCCTGCGGGGCCTTATCCTCTCCGGCTCCCCCGAGTCGGTATATACCCCCACGGGACCCGTCCCGGACCAGCGGATCTACCGCTGCGGCCTGCCCCTGTTGGGAATATGCTACGGCCTTCAGCGGATCAACTTTGACAACGGGGGAGAGGTCAAACCCCTGCCAAGGGTTGAATACGGGGGGATACAAGTCCGGGTCAGGTCCGGGTGGAGATCCCGGGAGGGCAAAGGATTTGGGAAAGATCCCCGGGGGGCTACGCGTTCGGGCGCGGTTTCCCGGAAAGGGCCCAAATCCGGAAGAAAAATGACCGAGACCTTTACCGCATGGATGAGCCACGGCGATGTCCTTACTAAGCTGGGTCCGGGTTTTGTGGAGGTGGGGACCAGTGAAACGGGGTATCCTGCGGTGGTGGTCCACAGGGAAAAGCCCTGGTATGGCCTCCAGTTTCATCCGGAGGTAAGCCACTGCCAGCGGGGTACGGAGATCCTTTCTTCGTTTGTATTTGGAATTTGCCGCTGTAAAAAGGGCTGGTCCATGGGGGCCCATATGGAGGCGGTCAGGACCTCCCTTGCCGCAAGGGCCGGATCCGCGCCGGTGCTGCTCCTTATTTCCGGGGGGGTGGATTCCACCGTGGCGGCGGCGCTGCTCCTTAAAACCCTGGATCCGGATCAGGTCCATCTTATGTATATTGACACCGGCCTTATGCGCCAGGGAGAGACCGGGCAGGTACGGGCGGCCTTGGAACAGCTTGGCGCCAGGCACCTTCATATTATAATGGCCGAAGAAGAATTTCTTTCTGCCCTGCGGGGAAAAGAGAACCCCGAGGAAAAACGAAAAACCATAGGCGACCTTTTTATCCGCATCCAGGAACGGGAACTGCAAGGTCTCGGACTGCCGGAGGATTATTTTTTAGCCCAGGGGACCCTCTATACCGATTTAATTGAAAGCGGCAAGGGGATTGGCAAAAAGGCCCATGTAATAAAAAGTCACCACAACGTAGGGAGCCCCCTGGTGGAGGCAAAACGCAGGGAAGGGCGGATCATTGAACCGCTGGACCGGCTTTATAAAGACGAAGTCCGTGCCCTGGGCCGGCTCCTGGGGATTTCCCCCACAGTAATAGACCGCCATCCCTTTCCCGGTCCGGGCCTGGGGGTTCGGATCCTGGGGGAGGTAACAAAGGAAAAGTGCGATATACTCCGGAAGGCCGATGCGATCTTTATGGAGGAGCTTAAAAACCGCCGGCTCTACGACAGGATCTGGCAGGCCTTTGCGGTGCTTCTTCCTATACGGTCGGTGGGTGTGGCGGGGGATGTCCGCAGGTACAGCTGGGTCCTGGCCCTGCGGGCCATCACCAGCACCGATGGCATGACCGCCGATGTCTATCCTTTTCCGCCACAGGATCTGCTGGAAATTTCCACCCGTATTACCAATACCGTCAAAGACATAGGCCGGGTTACCTACGATATTTCCAGCAAACCCCCGGCAACTATTGAGTGGGAATAGCCCCAGGCGGGGTGTTCATCCGCGGTGGGGTGTGATGCCCCAGAACCTGCCCTTTAGCGGGGAAGTTCATTGGCTTACAAACTCCCTGCCCCGTTTTTGTTTTACCTCCAGGGAATTAAGGGCCAGGTACAGGTAGGGATACCCCTCATCTTCATAATACGAAAGGGTGCCCACCGCCTCCACCCATTGATCCTGCCGGGGGTATTCGTGTCCCGTCAAAAGGGGCGCCGCATTGTTTGGGCCCGAAGCCTCGGGCCAGCTTACCTCAAATCCCACGGCGCCATCGTTCCCGCAGCATCCCGGCCCGTTACGCAGCACAAAACTAAATACCCGGCTTAAGTCGTCATAGCTGGCGGTTTTAAAGAGCCCCTCGATCTTAATGGTCTTACCCAGGTAATCTTCCGGGTTAAGGTACACATCGTTGGTCTGGGCAATGAACATTTTTTCCTTTATTTCAATAATGTCCCCTTCTTTGGCTTTCTCATCCGCGGCCTCTTCCTCTTCTTCCATGGGTGGGGCGGCTCTTTCTATTTCTTCCAGCTTTACGGACCGGGTTCCGGCGGCATTTTGGGGAGTGTTTAATACCGGAGATCCCCTGGTACATCCCAGGATCAGCATGGTAAGGGCCGCGGCGGTGGTCCGCATAAGGCGCCGCCGGCGGGGGCCGTTCCGCAGGGCTTCGATAAAAGAAAAAACAATAAAGATCAGGATGTTAAAGATCACTATGCTGGCCCCGGTGGGGGTGGCAAAAATATAAGAAACAACAATCCCCGCAAAAAAGCAGGACACGGAAACTACCGCCGAAGAAATAGTAACCGCCCGGAAACTTTTAAAAAGGCGCATGGAACTAAGGGCGGGAAAAATAATCAGGCTCGAGATAAGCAGGGCCCCCATCATCCGCATGCCCAGCACTATGGTAACCGCCGTAAGCAGGGCGATGATCATATTGTAAAGCCCCGCCCTAACGCCGGTGGCCCGGGCAAAATTTTCGTCAAAGGTAACGGCAAAGATCTTATTATAGAAGATTACAAAAAGAAAGATCACCGCCGCCGAAAGGGCAATGCTTAGGCGGACATCGGCCTTGCTCATGGCCAGGATGCTGCCAAAAAGATAGTTGCAGACATCTACGTTCATTCCCGTGGTGATCGAGATCACCATAACCCCTACGGCCAGGGCCCCGGTGGAAAAGAGGGCAATGGCGGCGTCCCCCCGGATTTTGGAATGTTCGCTTAAACGCAGAAGAAAAAACGCCGACGCTACCACCACCGGTATTGACACCGCCAGGGGGGCCATGTTCAGGGCTGTGGCCGCCGCCAGGGTGGCAAAACCCACATGGGAAAGGCCGTCCCCAATCATCGAATAACGCTTAAGCACCAGGCTTACCCCTAAAAGACTGGCACAGAGGGAAACTAAAAATCCCACAATTACCGCCCTTTGAATAAAGGCAAAGGAAAACATGCTTATAAAGGTGTCCCGAATCACATACATAGGCTCCTCCCTTTGGTTCTTGCTTTGGCTTCTGCTTCAGCGTTCCCCCTGGTTTTGCTTCTGCCCTAGCTCCCCGTTTTTTGCTGCCGGGGTCTGCAATACCGGTGCCCGCCCAGAAAAAGTTTGCCCGGGTCCGATTCCCGGTACGCTTCGGCGCTGCCTGCAAAAAGCTGTCTGCCCGCCAGGTGGAGCACCTTCCCGGCCCTGCCGTCCTTCTCCGGGGCGGTAAACTGTAATACCCCTTCTATATCATGGGAAACCATAATAATCGCCATCCCCAATTCGGCGTTAATTTTTTCAAGTACCCGGTACAGGCCGGCCTGGACAACCGGATCCAACCCCGAGGCGGGCTCGTCCAGTAAAAGCAGTTTGCCCGCCGCACAGAGGGACCGGGCCAGAAGCACCCGCCGCCGCTGCCCGCCGGAAAGCTCCCGGAAACAACGGCGGCCCAGGTCCGCCAGGTCCAGCATTTCCAGGCTTTCCGCCGCCGCCGCCTTGTCTTCCCTTGTGTAAAAGGGCCGCATCCCCCGCCGGTTCTGCCGCCCCGAAAGGATCACCTCAAAGACCGCCGCGGGAAAATCCTTTTGCAGCGGGCTTTCCTGGGGCAGATAGCCAATATCCCCCCGCTTAAGGCCGGAGCTTTTTATCAAGCTTCCCCCCATGGGAGCCTGCAGCCCCAGCAGGCCCTTAAGGAGGGTGCTTTTTCCCGAACCATTTTCCCCCACCACGCAGAGCTTTTCTCCCCTGTTTAAAGAGAAGGTAAGCCCCTCCAGCACGGTGCGGCCATCGTAGCCAAAGGAAAGATCATGGCACTCAAGAAGCGGTTCTGCCATGGCTCCACCATACAGAGAAATCAAAAAAAAGTCAACTTGAAACCGGAGTTCATTTTCATTTGTTAATGCTCCGTGATGGATCTCCCTATAAGGGGGCTTTCCCAGAAAGCGAATTGTGGGAAAAGCCCGGCATATGGCGGAAAATTGACACATTCGTATATGTTTTATACATTATGGCGAGGGCCGAAATGCCTCATTTTAAAATGTAACTTTAGGCTTGATCATCCCATGCTGAGTTTTGTATAATGAGGGCCTAAATAATAAGGGGCCTTTCCAAGCCTAGGAAGATTATGGAAAAATCCACGAAGTGCAACGGGCTCCTAGTAAAAGGTTTTTGTTATTAGATTTGCCCTGGGTATTTTAAAACCAAGGGTAAAAATATAATTTTTAGGGGGCATGTATGCAACGAAAAGCTTATTTTTCACTTTTTTTCTCTCTGGGTCTGTTAATCCTTATGGCTGGTTGTAAAAGCACCGGTATCAGTCCCGCAACAACCGTAAAGACCTCCACTACCGCCACGGTATATATTATCCAGCCCTCTTCTACCGTTAACATATCCTTTGCAAGGGGCCTAACCTTTTCCAAGGTAGGGTTTCAGCTTTGGGATAATGACACCTGGCTTGGGTACATATTCTCTAAAAGCTATATTGTCCATTATGTCGAACCGGGAACCCATTATTTTATGGCCAGGGGAGCAAACTGGGATATTGTAAAGGTGGAAGCCCGGGCCGGAAGAACCTATTATTTAAAAACCACCGATCTTCCCGGTTTTACCGAACCCAGCGTAAAATTGGAACCGGTGGATCCCAAGGATCCGGAACTTCAAACCTGGCTGAATAATAGCAAAGAGTTTCTGCCCGGGGACAAGGCTAATGAGCGGATGCTGTTCGAGGCGCAAAAAGAGCTGGAAGAGATCGAAACCGGAAAAGCCCAGGTCAAACCCTTCCCCGTTAGCTGGGCCCAGTGACGAACTGCCCAAAACTCCGGTGGATTTTGGGAACGGGTGATATAGCCGCAAGAACAGATCCGCAGCCCCTGCGGGGGCTGGAGGGGGAGTTACGTGTCCGGGGTGCTTGAAAAAGATGGAGAAAAAATCCGTCACACCTATGCGGATTATCTTACATGGGATACCGGTGAACAACGGTACGAGATTATCGACGGCGATGCCCATATGATGTCCTCTCCCACCGTGTCCCATCAAACTATAAGCGGGGGCTTGTTTGTACAATTTCTGGACACCGGGGAAGGGCCGGGGCATTACATATCCACCGCCTACGATGCGGCGGAAACCATAGATGTGTCGGTGCTTCCGGGCTTAAAGATTGATTGGAAGGCCGGGTACATACCCCGGAGCTTGCTCCGGAAAATTTACTGCCACAGAAAATGTTGTAACCCGATTTTCGGATCGGGGCATGTACCCGGCCCATATAATAAATTTCCTATCCAACGAAGATACCCGGGAGCTTGCTCCTGGGTTCTTCATTTTACCGGCATCTGGAGGGCCCCATGAGCGGTTCCGCGGAACAGCGTGCCCTGCTGGGCGACGAAGCCCTGGCCCTGGGGGCAATCCACGGGGGTTTAAGTGCCGCCTACGGTTATCCGGGGACGCCCTCCACGGAAATTATGGAATACCTCCAGGGGGAGGCGGCAGGGCGGGCCGTTTCCGGTGTCCCGGCCTTTACCGCCCGGTGGTGTGTCAACGAAAAGACCGCCCTGGAAGCCGCCCTGGGGGTTTCCTTCGCCGGACGGCGGGTCCTGGTTACGATGAAACATGTGGGCCTTAATGTCGCCGCCGATCCCTTCCTTAACGGGGCCCTTCTGGGTATCAAGGGCGGCCTTGTCGTAGCGGCGGCGGACGATCCGGGCATGCACAGTTCCCAGTGTGAACAGGATTCCCGGTTTTACGGAGCCTTCGCGATGATTCCCTGCCTGGAACCCCGGAGCCAGCAGGAAGCCTACGACATGGTGCTGGAGGCCTTTGACATTTCCGAGCGTTTTCATCTGCCGGTTTTACTCCGCCTGTCCACAAGGCTCTCCCATGCCCGGGCGGGGATCAAAACGGCCCCTCCCAGGGAGCAAAATCCCTGGGAAAAAACCTCCGAAAAAACACAATGGATGCTTCTTCCCGCCCATGCCCGGAAAAATTACGCCGCCCTTATCGAAAAGCAAAAGGATCTTGAAAGCTGGTCGGAAAAACATGGGGAAAAGAACCTAAAACTTTCCGGCGAAAATGCCCCCTTTGCAGTTATTACCGCCGGCCTGGGGGGGAACTACTACGAAGAAAACCTCCCGGACCTTAAGGCCCGGTACGGCGGCGTTCCCTCCAGGCTTCATATAGAGGCCTATCCCCTGCCTTTCCCGTTAATTCGCCGGCTGTGCGAAAGTGCCCTTGAAAAAAACGCCGGGGAAGTTCTTGTGATTGAAGAGGGCCAGCCCTTTATCGAAGAAAAGCTCCGGGGGATTCTTCCCCAAGGCATACGGATCCGGGGCAGGCTGGGGCCGGACCCGGCGATTCCCCGGACCGGGGAACTTGACCCGGACAATGTCCGCGCCGCCCTGGGTCTTCTGCCCCTGCCCGGTGTGTTGGACGCCCCGGCGGCGGGGAAAAACGCCGGAGCGCAGGATACATCCCGGGGCTTAGCGCTGTCTTTGCTCCCCGGACGCCCCCCCCAGCTTTGTGGGGGCTGCCCCCACGCGGACAGTTACGAAACCCTTAACCGGGCCGTGGCGGAACTGGATCCGGCGCCGGGCCATCCGAATGTGGCGGTCAACTCCGACATAGGCTGTTATTCCCTGGGGGCGGCCCCCCCCTATTCGGCGGTCGAGTCGATTGTCTGCATGGGGGCCAGCATTGGCATGGCCCGGGGGGCCGCCGATGCGGGCATCCCCTATGCGTTTGCGGTCATAGGGGATTCCACGTTTATCCATTCGGGGATCACCGCCCTTATCGACGCCGTCCAGGACCACACCCCCGTGACGGTGATCATCCTCGACAACTCCATTGTGGCCATGACGGGCTGCCAACCCACCGCCGTGCCCTCGGACAAGCTTAAGGCCCTGATCCTTGGGACCGGCCTGGATCCCTCCCACTTTTGGGAACTCGCCGCCCGCAGGCAAAACATCGAAGAAAACGCCGCCCGGCTAAGGCAGGAAGCCCAGTACCGGGGACCTTCGGTGGTGGTTCTACAGCGGGAATGTCTTGAGGCCGCCCGGAAGAGGCTTAAGGCAAAGAAATCGGCTTGCCCCTGAGGTTTTCCGGAACTTCAGTTTTTGGAAAAGCAGCTTTTACCCCATACCGTAATTCAATTATAATCGGAATTTCCGGACATCCGCAGAATATCCGGAATAGATTCCGTAAATTGTTCAGGTCCTTCGTAAAATATCCCGGCGGCTAAAGCATCCCCTAGGACAGTGCCCTCTAGGGGGTATGAAACGCCTTTTTTGTTTACTTCTGCTGGGGGGCCTTTACTCAAGGGCATTTTCCGGGGAACCCCGGCTAATTTCCGGGGACGCCCAGCCGGTCCCTGGGGAACCGGCGGTGGTTTCCGCCAAACCCGTGGAAGCTTCTGTCCCCCTGCTGGCGCCCGGTTTTCTCTGGGCCGGTTCCTGGGAAAGCAATGGAAAGTTAAGCGAGCGGTTTGATTTTACCGCAAAATTTCCGGGGCCGGATCTTGCCCTGCGGTTTCAACTTTTGGATCAGCGGGCCGCTTCGTCCTGGGAAATATTTCGGGAAAGCTTTGGCGGCGATGAAAAGACCATCATCACCCCGGGGGCGGGGATCTACCATGGTTCTACGGGATCCCGGGTTTTGTACGGAACCCTGGACATCTATGGTCTTGCGGCCCGGATTAGGAATATCTGGACCCGGGGGGCGCCCTATACGGATACCTATGAAAGTTCCCATGCGGATTTAAAGACCGGAGCATCTTCCACCGCGGTATCCCAGGCCTATGTCTATTTGGGAAGTCCGGATATTCCCCTGGGGTGGGGCAAAATCCGGGGTTTTAGCTCCCTGGCCTTTGACGGTGAGGGACCGGCCATAAGCGCGGGAACGGAGTACTCTTTTGCCGGCAAGAAAGCCGCGGCGGGTCAAGGACTTGCCGCAGGTCAGGGATCTGCCGGGGGTCAAGGGTCGCTTGTCGTTGAAGGTTTTTATTCCGCCGGGACCCTGGCAGCCCGCGGGACCTCTTCCTGGTTCAGCGAAGAACCGGCCCTTCCCGAACGGAACTTCAGGCTTATGGCAGGAACCGCGGCCCTTAGCCTTCCCGCCTTTGACTGGACCGTCGATCTGGCCTGTTCCGAAACCTTTGCCTACGGCAGGGATTATTATGGCAGCCTGGGCCTTCGTTTTGGGAACCGGCCCTGGCGGTTTTTTCTGTCCATGGATGGGGCGGGGGACCGTTTTGTTGATTCGAGGGCCGTAGAAACTAAGGGGGGACTCCGTTTTGCCGCCCGGCTGGAACGGCAGGAAAAGCGTTCCGGCCTGTTCCGGCTTAGCCTTCTGTTTAGGGGGCCGGAACCGGAACGAGGACTGTGGAACAGCCTTGGGGCGGGGGATTTTATATCCCCGGTAAAGGGCCTTAACCGGAGTTCCCTGGATCTGTACTACCGGCTCCCTGCATCGTCCACCCCCCTGGGCCTTGAGCGGGTTTCCCTTTCCCTGGACAGGGACGGCAGGGAAGCGGATGAAACCCTGGATTCCGCAAATATTCTGGGGGCTTTGCGGGTCTGGGCCCTAAAAACCATAAGCCAGGCTGCGGTCTCCACCGTGGTAAAACAGGGGGCCCATGAATTTAAGGCTTTTAAAATATCCCAGAACCTTTCCTGGACCTTCCACGGCGGCGGCCCAAAAACCCCGGGGACCAGGGGAAATTCCGGCGTCAGGCGGAAACATTCCTTTAGCCTGGGATTTTCCGCCAACGCCGCCTACGAAAATGCCGCGGGTAAAGCCGATGTCTGGACCGCTTCGGCTTCGGTTTTGGGCCAGGGCAGAAGGGGACGCCTGCGGTTTATGGTTTCCACCCCGGATTTTCCACGGAAATGGAAATATACCCTTAGCTGGAGGATGCAATTCTAGGAGCCTGTTGTACTTGTGTATTTTTTGCATATTCATGCAAAAAATCCCGATTATCCGGCGTCCCTTTGCAATATCATGTGCCAAGCACAACAAACTGATAGTTTGTGCGGATCGGTTCATCTTAAACGGTTGAAAGCCACCCCGCCCGGAGGATTGTTTAGGCGGGGTGGAAGGGAAACCGGGAGTCCCGCGGGACATTCCCGGTTGTACGCGGGTATTATTTTGAGTTTAACAATATATCCAGTTCGTCCTCGGTAATTTGGATCTGCGCCTGTTTAAGCGTTTCCAATACAGGATTTCTAAAGTCCTCCTTCTTGATATACTTGAGGGCGTAGAAGTTGCCGTTGGCTTTTACGGGGCCGAGGGTTTTTGCACCGGAGATCACATTGCTTGCCTGCTGCTTGGTTCCTTCGCTGACCTTAGCAGCTTTGGCGGCGCCTTCCTTCTGCTGGATATTGGTACTAAGGGTTGCAACCTGGGTTTCAAGTTCCCGGGTTAAATCCGCCAATGCCAGGGTCGTTACTTCCCGCAGGGCAAAGGATTCATTCCCGTCTATCGGGGCTATGCCTCTGCCGACATAATACTCATCCTGGTTGGCATTAAGCCAGTTTTGTATGGTCGGGGGATAGACGGATTCTTCCGCCGGCGCCGGCGCCGGCGAGGTTCCGCAGGAAACCAGCGCGCCGGCCAGGATCATCCATCCGATACTTAATCCTCTTTGCAAAATGTTCATGTTCTTCTCCTTCTGTTAAAATATGTATAAAGCGGAATAACCCGGCTTTATTCACAGTAAGGACGCCAGGTAGGCGTCAAGGGCCGCGGCAAATTCCTTTTCATTAATCGCCTTTTCCGTAGCCCGCAGGGCCTGCTGGTACGCCCTGGCATAGTCCATGTGCCCCTCCCGGTCGCTCAGGGACCAGGACATAAGCTCCTCGTTCTGTTTGTTCAGTAAAGCGGCGGTTACCACGTAGTTTACGTATTTAAAGTCCGGATCCTGCTGGGGCGACGGTTCCGCCCTGTAGGAGGCCTGGAATATGTATGCCGCCTCCCCCGCCCTGGCGGTGGTTCGGAAGCCCCGGGTGGAAAAGGCCGCGGCAAATGCCTTGGACAGCCGGTTATCCGTATCCCCCGCTATCCGGATATTTACCACAACAAGCCGGGCGGCATTCTGCAGCAGCATCTTTACCATTCCCGCGTTGCCGTACCGGGGTTTTTGAAGAGCCCCTTCGCTCTGAAGTACCGAAAGGATCATGATGTAACTGTCCGTTATTTCCGCGACCTGTTCCGCAAAGGCGAGGTTTTCATAGGCGTCGAAGGTCCCCGGCATGGCGCCGGCCCGTTCTGTCAGGGCCTCAATAAGCCTTTCGTTTTCCGCAATAAGGGTCCTGTACCGGTCCGAACAGCCGGCGCGGTTCATCCGGACCAGGGCGTAGGTGTCGCCGTTTCTGCCGGACCAGAATTCTTTTTCCACGCCGATAAGGCCCGACACCGTCGATGAAGCTGCCACATCCTGGGCAAATTTTTTGTACTCGGCGCTTTCGCTTAAACTGTTGTTTCCCCGGCTGGTCACCCGCCTAACCAGGGTTTGGTTCATGTCCGTCACCGACTTGACATCGACCCGGATCGACTGGGCCAGGGCGTTCATGGCGGCGGCTTCCGCCGAGGGCCGATCCCCGCCGGTTTCTACAAAACAAAGCCAATCCCGGTCCGGGTAAACGGCCTGGGGATCGTTAACCCAGCGCGGCTGACGGCCGGATTGTGAAAAGCCAAAACCCGGCAGGATCAGCGCCGGGAATACGAGGGTCAAAAGGTATAAAGGGCGGCGTAAGGGGTTTCTGTTCACGGGAAAATCCTCCTCATTTGATATATATCGATTAGTATATAATTATACATACCATTTTGTTTATTGTCTATAGCCAATAAGTGGGTAAAGCTCACATAGCACATAACCGAGAGTTTGGAGAATGACCGATATTAGGAAGCTGTTTGCCGAAAATCTAAAGCTCTTTAGAGGGCGGCTGGGCTTGTCCCAGGCGCGGCTGGCGGAAAAGGCAGAAACCGCTCCCAATTATATCGCCATGATAGAAACCGGGAAGCGGTTTCCTACCCCCGCCATGATCCACCGGCTGGCGGCGGCGCTGAATGTTGATTCGCCGGAATTATTTTCCGCCGATTTGGTGAAGAACAAGACCGTCAGCAAGGTTCAAGAAACAATCCTGGCAGAGATTAACGAAATACTTACCAAACGGCTTTCCGAGTTAAGTAAAACCCTTTGAATCTAAAGTGGCTTTCCCAAAAACTAAAGTTTTGGGAAAGCCACTTTAATACTTTTCGGATATCATCGCCTTTATCTCGTTGGTCTGGGTATCCAGTGCCCGGAGCCGAAGCCGCCGCAGGTCCCCGGAGCCGGTAACTTCTCCGGTGATAATAATATTTGCGCCGGCGCCCTTGCCCACCGAAATCGCCTGGCGGTCATCCACCATGCCGGAATGTTGGAGCAACTGTTCCCGGCGGACTATATCCAGTTCCCGGCGGTCAATCATTCTAAAGCCCTTGGCCACCAGGAGGAACTCAAGTTCGTTGTGGATAAATTCGGAAACTTCCCGGTCCTGGGCGCTGATATATACCACGGCGATGCTCGAGTTTGGCGGGATCGAACCGGCGATTTTATCCGCCGCCTGAACCAGGGATCCTTCGACGCCGCCTGAGGAATACACCGGGGCGCTGCCCCCTCCTCTGGCGATGGAAAATTCCCGCAGCGAGTTGGCGGTCACGGTAAAGGTGACGGCGCTGGAACCGGCGGTAAATTCCAGCCGGTTGCTTTGCAGGGTATAGAGATCCGCATAGATTGTATGGGTTCCGCTGGAGACGGCTATCCTGCCGGATTCTCCGTTTGCCAAGGCCAGCTGCTGTTTTCCGTCGATGTACACCCGGCATTTGAACCCCGCATAGGTGGGCATATCCGCCCGGTAGACGGTTATCTCCGATTGACCGTGGACCAGCGCTGCAAGCAGAACGTATAGAAAAACAACAGCTTTTTTCATGGTCAACCCCTATAATTTGATGCTAAGGCCCACAGTGGCAAGCCGGTAAAAGGGGGTCTTTATGGTTTCCGTTTCGACTCCGTATCCGCCGGCGGTTCGTACCCCTGCTTTTGAGGTGATTATATAATCGTCAAAACCGGCCTCGGCAAAAATGCCCACCCGCTGGGTAAAGTAATATGCAACCCCCAGGTCAACCCCGAAGGCAAACCCGACCCCCGGTTCCTCATCACTATAATCGGTGAATCCATAAACCCCGCCGGCCTTGCCCACCAGATAAATGTCGAATTTGGGGAACCAATCAAAATGGTAGGCAACGCGGAGAAGAAAGGGAATGGCCATTACCCGGCCTTCTTCTGTGATAGTGCCAAAGTCAACCTCAACCTTGGCTGTGTCAAAGCCTGCTTCGCCGCCCAGAGACAGGGGGATGCCGATGGGGAGCAGATAGTCCACATAGATATTTCCGCCGGTACCGATGGTGCCATCCACCACCTTGGACAGGGCAAACCCGCCGCTGATCGTTACCTGGGCATGGGCGCCGGCGCCAAAACCCGCAAAAAGTGCAAAAAAAACAGCTGCAAAAAGAAAATTTTTCTTGTTCATCGAAGACTCCTTCTTCTTTAATATATCAGATAGATATGTTATATACATAACTATACGTATATTGTCAAGGGGTTTTTAGGAAATTCCTACACCGGGTCCGGCCCGTTAATTCCTCCCGTTTTCCTGACACCCCTTGAAATTCATAGAAAACTTTGCTATATTTTCCTAATTAACGAAGTCTTTTACATTTTTCTTTTGACTTCATAGTAAGGAGTAGCAATTAATGAGCATCGACATTACCAAGATGCGGAACATCGGGATAAGCGCCCACATTGACTCGGGCAAGACCACCCTGTCGGAACGGATACTTTTTTACAGCAACAAGATCCATGCTATCCACGAAGTCCGGGGCAAAGACGGCGTGGGGGCCACCATGGATCACATGGAACTTGAACGGGAACGGGGCATTACCATCCAGTCTGCGGCAACCCAGGTGGAGTGGAAAAACCACACCCTTAACCTTATTGATACCCCCGGGCATGTGGATTTTACCATTGAAGTTGAACGGTCCCTGCGGGTTTTGGACGGGGCGATCCTGGTCCTCTGTGCGGTGGGGGGCGTTCAATCCCAGTCCATCACCGTGGACCGCCAGCTTAAACGGTACCATGTACCCAGAATTGCCTTTATAAATAAATGCGACAGGACCGGGGCTAATCCCTTTAAAGTAAAGAACCAGCTTAGGGAAAAATTAGGCCTTAATGCGGTGCTGATCCAGCTTCCCATTGGCCTGGAAGACAAGCTTGAGGGAGTGGTGGACCTTATTACCATGAGGGCGGTGTATTTTGACGGAGAAGCGGGAACGGAGGTCCGGCCCGCGGAAATTCCCCCCCACCTTAAGGAAGATGCGGAAAAATACCGGGAAGAGCTTATCGACGCAATTTCCATGTTCAGCGATGAACTGGCAGAAAAATACCTGGGGGGCGAAACCCTGGAGGAAGGGTTGATCCGCTCCGCCGTCCGCAGGGGAACCCTGGAAGAGAAATTTGTCCCCGTGATGGTGGGTTCGGCCTATAAAAACAAGGGGATCCAGCCCCTGCTGGATGCGGTAAACTACTACCTGCCCAATCCCACGGAGGTAAAAAACTATGCCCTGGATCTGGATAACCATGAAGAAAGGAAGGAACTAGACCCCGACGACAAGAGTCCCACCGTAGCCCTGGGCTTTAAACTGGAGGACGGACAGTACGGCCAGCTTACCTATGTGCGAATATACCAGGGGGCCCTTAAGAAGGGGGATGAACTTATGAACACCCGGTCCCGCAAGCGGTTTAAAGTCGGCCGGCTGGTCCGCATGCACTCGGACAACATGGAAGACATCAACGAAGGTTCCCCCGGCGATATTGTGGCCCTCTTTGGCATTGAATGTGCCTCCGGCGACACCTTCTGCGGCGGGGGCCTTAACTACGCCATGACCTCCATGTATGTTCCCGAACCGGTTATTTCCTTGGCCCTTAACCCAAAGGATAAAAAAAGCGCCGACCAGATGGGCAAGGCCCTAAACCGTTTTACCAAGGAAGATCCCACCTTCCGTACCTTTGTGGACAACGAGTCCAATGAGACGATCATTCAGGGCATGGGGGAACTCCACCTGGAAGTATACATAGAACGGATGCGCCGGGAATATAAGTGCGAGGTAGAAACCGGACAGCCCCAGGTTGCTTACCGGGAGGCCATACAACAGCGGTCGGAATTTAACTATACCCACAAAAAACAGACCGGCGGCTCGGGCCAATATGGCCGGGTGGCGGGCTATATGGAACCCTGGAGCGAGGGGGACTACGAATTTGTGGATAACATCAAGGGAGGGGCCATTCCCAACGAATTTATCCCCAGCTGCGACAAGGGCTTTAAAGAGGCCCTTAAAAGGGGCTCCCTGATTGGGTTTCCCATCGTTAATATCCGCTGCGTAATCAACGACTGCCAATCCCACCCGGTGGATTCTTCGGACATTGCCTTCCAGATGGCGGCCATTGGCGCCTTTCGGGAAGCCTACGGCAAGGCAAAGCCCTGCATCCTGGAACCGATTATGAAGGTCTCCGTGGAGGGCCCCACGGAATTTCAGGGCAATATTTTTGCTTCCATTAATCAAAGACGTGGTATAATATCTTCGTCCACCGAAGACGGAACTTTCTCCCGGGTAGAGGCGGAGGTGCCCCTAAGCGAAATGTTCGGCTATTCCACGGTGCTCCGGTCCCTAACCCAGGGCAAGGCGGAGTTTACCATGGAATTCGAAAAGTACGGAAAGGTACCGGCCGGTATTAGCGAAACGCTGATCAAGAATTTTACCGAAAAACGAAAGGAGCAAAGATAAGGTGATTAAAGAAGAACTAATACAGCGCAGCCCCGTGCGTATTTTCGAAAAATCGATCCATGGGGGGCTTAGGCCGGGAGAAATGGGGATCATCGCATCTCCTTCGGGGATCGGCAAAACTGCGGTACTGGTCCAGATTGCCCTGGACAAGCTGCTCCAGGGCAAGAAGGTAATCCATGTTTCCTTTACCCAGCACATTGATTATATCCTTGCCTGGTACGAGGATATTTTTGACGAATTTATTAAACGGAAAAACCTTGATCATGCCCAGGATGTTAAAAACGATCTGGTAAAAGACCGGATCCTGCTGAATTTTAGCCAGGACGGAGTAACCGGCTCCCAGATCCTAAGGAGCCTAAGGGCCATAATAGTCGATGGGGGCGTAAATGCCGGAACAATTATTATCGACGGTTTTGACTTTAGCAGGATCAGCCGGGAACAGATGGAAGAGGTTAAGGCCCAAATAAAGGAACTGGGTATTTCCATTTGGTATAGTTGTACCCTCAAGGGAAAAGAACCCTACTACGATAAAAACGGCATACCCCTGCTTGTTAAAGATTTTCTGGATCTTATCGACGTAATAATTGTGCTGGAACCCAGGGCGGATCACATTGAACTTGCCGCCTCTAAGGACCGGGATACGGTAAACCTGGAACACCTGGCCCTTAAGCTGGATCCAAAGACCCTTCTTATTTTGGAAGAATAGGCTGTTCTAAAACTTCGGTTTTGGAGCAGGCTCAAATAATAAAAAAGCTTTCCCAAAACCCCAGTGTTTTGGAAAGCACCTTTAGACGCAGAATGTTTTTAAGCGAATAAGGAAGGCGTAACATGCCAGAAGCAGACAAACGGAAAACCCGCAGGTACCCCTCTATGGCCCGGGCCCGGATCCCCGGGGTTTTTTCCGGCGACGGCCTGTTAAAGGACATTTCCATCACCGGATGCCGCATCGAATGTACCATGCAGGTGGATGTGAAAGAAACGGCCAACTACAAAATTACCCTGCACCCCGAAGATGCCGCAAGGGTCGGCAGCTTTGATCTTACCGCAGAATGTAAGTGGCTGCACCCCGGCCGTTATTCCTGTGACATTGGGTTTGAAATCAAGGAATCGCCCAAGGGAAAGAATTTTCAAAAATATGTGGATTACCTTTCCTGGCGGCAGAAACGGTAGTTCGACAAAGTACCCGCTTTATGTTATAATTTCCCATGCAGTTATATACCGCCGCGGCGCTTTGTGCGGTGGGAGCGGAAAAAGCGGTTTCCAACGAGCTTAAAAAACTTTCGGAGGCAAAACAAAACTCCGGGCCGGTACGGGTCCTGGAAAGCGGCTTTGGCAGGGTCCGCTTTCAAACGGATCTGGGGGGCCTTTACCGATCCCTCATGTCCCTGCGGGCCGTGGACCGCCTGCTCCTGGAGGCGGGGAGTTTTCCCGCCGGCGACTTTGACGCCCTCTTTGAGGGAACCCGGAACGTTCCTTGGGAGGATCTGATACCCCGGAACATGGGCCTTAAGGTGGGCAAAGTAAGGAGCAGCCGGTCGAAGTTAAAGGCCGAGACCGCTATACAGGCGGTGGTCCACAAGGCTGCGGCGGAACGGCTCTGCGGCCGCTACGGAATACGGCGCCTTCCGGAGCCGGGGGAAGCGCCCCGGGCCTCTGGGGGATCGCAGAGGACCCCCCTTTTACCGGCCTCCCCGGCGGTACAGCAGACGGCGGTACGGCAGGCGGAACTGCGGGTATACTTGGAAAAGGACCAAGCCCTGGTGCTGCTGGATATTTCGGGGGAGCCCCTTTTTAAGCGGGGGTACAGGCCCGCGGGGGGCATTGCCCCGCTGCGGGAAAGTACCGCCGCGGCGCTGCTCCTCCTTTCCGGCTGGCGGCGCAGGTTTCCCCTCTATGATCCCCTCTGCGGTTCCGGTACCATCGTCATTGAGGCGGCCCTCTACGCCTGGGACCAGGCGCCGGGGCTGGGCCGAAGCTTCTCCCTTTCCGGTCTGGCCATAGGAGACCGGACCCTTGAAGACACCCTGCGCCGGGAATTGGCGGAAAGGGCGGATCACCGCCGGAGGATCCGCATCTACGGAAGCGATGGCGATGAACGGGCGGTCTCCCTGGCGCAGGTAAACCTTAGGCGGGCCCTGGGCCTTTTTCCCCTGTCTGCATCCGCCGGGGCAGGGACCGGTGAACCAGAACCCCTGGCGGGGGTGTCCCTAAGGGGGGGGCTCCCGCTGGAACAGGTCCGGGCTCCGGTGGAAAGCGCCGGGGAAGGGGGCTTTATTATCACCAATCCGCCCTATGGCCGGCGGATGGGGGACAGCGAATCCGCCGAAGCGGGGTACCGCGGCATGGCGGTTTTGGGGGAACACTTTCCGGGGTGGAAAATGGGGGTTATCTGCGACCACCCGGGGTTTGAATCCCACTTTGGCAGAAAGGCCGATCTTTGCAGAAAAATAAAGAACGGGGCCCTGGACGCGTATCTGTATCAGTACGAAAAATTATAAAAACGGAATATTCCATGGCAATAATTATTGAACACGACAAACGGCGTAAGCGGATCCTGGAAAAAGCCCTGGATGTGTTTGTGGAAGAGGGGTTTGAAAACGCCACCTACCAAAAAATAGCGGACCGGTGTCAGATTACCAGAACCACCCTGTACCTGTATTTTCGCAATAAGCGGGAAATCTTTAATTACAGCATCAAGCAGCTTCTGGGGGATGTGGAAAAAGACATCTTAAGCGTAAAGGGGGACCGTGCCCAGTCTTCTCCCGACAAGATAAAAAAAACGATCCTGGTAATTCTTAACCGGCTGGAAGAAAACAAGCGGCTTCTTTCTGTTATCTTGGATTACCTGATTTCCATTTCCCGGTCCCCGGACACTTTACAGGAGACGGAGGGCGGCGAATCCCTGTCCGATATACGGATTAGGCGGCGGACCATCCGGCTTAGGCATATTCTTGCGACCATGGTTATAGAAGGAATTAAGGCGGGGCAGATAAAAAAAATCGATGTGGCCGCCGCGGACAACCTGCTGTATGGATTGATCGAGACGGCGATCTTCCGGCTGGCCATACTTAAACGAAAATCCGTGCCGGAACTTACCAATGCGGTGGAATTGGCGGTGAACAGCCTGCGGGCCTGCTGCACCCCGTAAATTTTTGTACAATTTGTGTGCGGCGCGCAACAAATCCCACTGCGAATGAAAAAATCCCGGTTTGGCCCGTGCTTTAGCGGGATGCTGCTGCCGGTTCTACGGGAAGGCCCCGCAGTACCCGCACTACCCTGGTGGGACATTTTTCTTCGCAGGCCCCGCAGGCGGTACATTTTGCCCGGTCCACCACCGGTATGCCGTCTTCTATGACAATACACTGTTCCGGACAGGTTTTAACGCAGATTCCGCATTTAATGCAGCCAAGGCGGCAGGTTTTTCTAATTGCCGCCCTAAGGGGGTTGCGGTTGGAGCAAAGGGTTAGGGTGCTTTCTTGATCCCGGGGTACAAGCCGCAGAACAGCCTGGGGACATTCCGCCGCGCAGGCCTTACAGCCCGTGCATTTGGTCCTATCTACCACGGGAAGTCCCCCGGGCCCCATGGTAATGGCGTCAAATTTGCAGACCCGTACACAGTCCCCAAAACCTATGCAGCCCCAAAGACAGAATTTGGTTCCACCGGCAATCTTGGCTCCCCGGCAGCTTTCCAAACCCGTGTATATTCCCCGTTTTGCAGCAATGCCGTTTTCCCCAATGCAGCAGCATACGGCGGCCAGGGCGGTTAGCTCCACTACGCCGGCCCCCATAATTTCCGCCAGCATATCCGCCGTGGCCTTGCCTCCGGCGGTACAAAGGCTTATGTCCCCTCCGGCGGCCACCGCCGCCGCATAGCCGTCGCAGCCGGGGAAGCCGCAGCCCCCGCAGTTTGCCCCCGGCAGGGCTTCGCGGATCCTTCCGGTAAGGGGATCTTCCTCTACCTTGAACAACTCCCGGAATAAACCCAGGGCTAAACCCAGGATCAGCGCCAACAGTGCCGCAAACCCGCCGGTAATAAAAATTATGGGCATCGATTCTATCAGGGCTAGTGGGGTCATGGATGTTCCGCCTTCATTTTACCAGCCCTCCAAAACCCATAAAGGCCATAGAAAGCAGGGCCGCGGTTACAAAGAGTATGGGTGTTCCCTTAAGGAACGGCGGGACCGGACTTGTCTTAAGCCGGCGGCGTATTCCCGCCATAAGCAGCAGGGATAAAAGAAAACCCAGGGCAACCCCCGCGGCATAGACCAGGGATTCAGCGTAGTTGTATTTTTTAAGCCACACATCGAAGGTCACGGCAAGGATTGCACAGTTGGTGGTAATAAGGGCCAGATAAATCCCCATGGAACCGTACAGACCGGGGATCATTTTTTTTAGATAAAATTCCACAAGCTGAACCAGGGATGCAATAACCAGGATAAACACCAAAATCTGCAGAAACTCAAGGCCCCCGGAAAGAACATCCTTAAAAATGCCGGTTTCCTTGGAAAGGACAAAATAATAAATGGGCCAGGTAACCGCCGTGGCCAGGACCGTCACAAAGGTAACCGCCAGGCCCATGCCGATGGATTTGTCCTCGTCGGTACTCATCCCAATAAAGGGACAGAGGGCCAGAAAGCGCATAAGCACCACATTATCGATCAGAAAGGCAGAAATAAAGATCTTAAACAGATTCATGAGGGGCCTCCCTTAGCCGGAACGCCGGGTCCCGGAGGGGGAAATCCCCCGGTTTCCCCGGCCTTTGGCGGAGCCCCCTGTCCGGGGGCGGCGCAGCCCGCCGGGGCATCCTGCCCGCAGGTTCCGCAGCCCGCGGCCGGGCAGGGGGCTGTCCGGGACTTTTTTGCGTTGATTGCCAGGTTAAAAGAAATAAAGAGGGCGAAAACAAAGAAGCCCCCCGGCGGCAGGGTAAAAAACAATACCGGCTGATAGCTGTTAAGCGCCAGGCCGGGAAACCGGCCGTTAAGAAAATCAATGGCGGGATCAAAAATTTCCCTGCCCAGGAAGGTGCCGTTTCCCAACAGTTCCCGGATCGCCGAAATGCCCGTAAGTACCCAGGTATACCCCAGGCCCATGCCCAGGGAATCGGGGATCACATAGTCCAGGGGCTGCTTTGACGCAAAGGATTCAACCCTGCCCATGATGATGCAGTTTACTACAATAAGGGGGATAAAGACCCCCATGGCCTTGGAAAGATCCGGGGCCTGGGCCTTAAGCACATAATCAATCACCGTGGTAAAGGCCGCAATGACGATGATAAACACCGGTATGCGGATTGAGTTGGGGATAAGCCTGCGGAAGAGGCTGATTACAATTTCCGACATAAGCAGGACAAAGGTCATGGAAAGGCCCATGCCGATCCCGTTGACTACTTCGGTGGTAACCGCCAGGGATGAACAAAGGCCGATCATCAATATTAAAAGGGGATTTTCCTTTACCAGTCCGTTAAGAAATATCCTTACCCGGCTTGTGCGCTGTGGATTTTGGCTCATTTTTCCGCTCCCTGTTCCCTAAGCCACCGTTCCGCCGCGGTTCCCGCGGCCTTTACCGAGGCCGCCACGGCCCGGCTCGTGATGGTGGCGGCGGTAATGGAAACCACATCGTTTTTAGGTTCAAAGGGATCCTCCACGGACTTACCGGCAAATTGATCGTAAAAGGTGATCTTGTTTTTTTTATCCACAAAATAACTTTTTTTTGCGGCGTTGGCCCCCAGTCCGGGGGTATCGGCGTGTTCCATTATTTTAACCCGGCTGATTGTGCCATCGGCGTTTATCCCCACCAGGATCTTGATGGGGCCGCCGTAGCTTCCCCCCACGGCCTGCAGGGCCGCGCCGGTAATCCTGTCTCCCTGGATGGCCGCCCATTGGTTTTCAAAACCAACCGCCTTATCCGGGCTTGGGATGGTTCCGGTGATGTCCTTAAAATGTTCCGCCCCGGGGAATAGTTCCTTTAGGGCCGTTTCTTGATCGAGCCTGTTTCTCTCTTGTATGGTCTCTTCCGTACCGGCGTACACAAAGGCAAGGCCCACACAGGCCGCCACGGCGTATACCATAAGGACCAGTCCAAGCTTAACTATACTCCAGAGCTTCATAGGGCGGCTCCCTTTGCCGGCTGAGGACTTCCGGCGGTTCCGCCCTTTCCCCCGGCGGCGGGTTTACTCTTTTTTACAAAGCCGTACTTTTTCTGGATAAGCCGGTTTAGGAAGGGCGACAGGGCGTTCATAATAAGGATCCCGAAGGTAACCCCCTCGGGGTAATTGCCCCATACCCGAATCAGTACGGTAATAATCCCCGCGCCGGCGCCAAAGAGGAGCCTTCCTGCGGCGGTGGAAGGGGTCGTGGTATAGTCGGTGGCCATAAAGGCCGCCCCAAAACAGAGCCCCCCGGCGAGGACGCTAAAGAGGGGGTCCATGTGCAGCAGCGCCGGAATTCCCAGGGCGGAACCGGCCATGCGCAGCAGAAACGAAAGCCCCAGGGCCGAACCTGCCATGGTAAGCGGAGCCCGCCAGTCGATCACCCCGGTGACAAGCAGGTAAAGACACCCCGCCAGGATCAGCAGGATCGACGATTCTCCTATGGTTCCGCTGTGGTTTCCTATAAAGAGGGTCCGCATGGTCTGCCAGTAGTCCGGGGCCGGGGCAAGGCCAAAGGCGGCAAATTCCCTGCCCACATCGGCCACGGAGCCGCCCAGGGCGGTAATTCCCAGGGGGGTGGCGCCGCTTAGGGCTTCGGCGGCCTTGACGGTATCGCTAATTTCTTTAGCGCCCCGGGGCAGGGGCCAGCTTGTAATGGCCGCGGGAAAACTCATCAGCAAAAAAGCCCGGCCCGCCAAAGCGGGGTTAAACACGTTGGCCCCCAGGCCCCCGAAAAATTCCTTGACCACCACCATGGCAAAAACCGCACCCAGGGCGGCCATCCACCAGGGGGTGGAGGGGGGCAGGACCAGCGCCAGGAGCAGCCCCGAGACCGCCGCGGAGAGGTTTCCGCTGCGGTTCTCCCGGCCCACGATACGGCGGAACAGCGCCTCGCTTCCCACGGAGGCGGCGACAGAAACAAGGATCAGCCTCAGGGCGGGGAGCCCGTACAGTACGATCCCCCAGACAGAAACGGGGACTAGGGCAATAAGTACGTGCCCCATAAGTACCGGGGTACGGACGGGGCTTCCGATATGGGGGCTTGAGCCTACGTACAGTTCCTGCATATCAGGCCCTCCCCGGATTAGCCGCACCGGCGGCCCGTTCCGCCGGCGGGGTCTTTTCCTGTTTTACCGCGGCCTGCCGCTGGGACATGGCCCGCAGGCGCTGCTTGCCCACCCGGAAACGCTGGACCAGTTTGATCCTCGCCGGACAGATGTAGGAACAGCTGCCGCATTCAATACAGTCCATAAGCCCCGTCCGGACCGCTTCTTCCATGTCATCCGATTCCAGGGCATTGTTCATAAGCACCGGAGAAAGGCGGCATGGACAGTTCCGTATGCAGCGGCTGCAGCGTATACATTCTCCCTCCGCATCAATTACCGTTTCTTCTCCGGTCATAAGGATAATTCCCGAGGTGTTTTTTTGGATAGGAATAGCCGCGGTGGACACGGCGTTTCCCATCATGGGCCCCCCAAAGAGGATCTTTTGCAAAGAACCATAATCAATTTCTATAAATTCCGGGGGAAGTTCTGTAATAAGGGTTCCAATGGGGGCCCGGATATTTTTAGGCCGCTTGCAGGCCCCGCCGGAAACGGTCAAGTCCCGGTCGATAAGGGGTTTGCCCAGGGTAAAGGCTTCGGCTATGGCCACCAGGGTTCCCACATTCTGCACGATGCATCCCGCATCCATGGGCAGCCCCCCGGAAGGAACCTCCCGTTGGGTCAGGGCCTTGATCAGCATTTTTTCACCCCCCTGGGGATACCGGGTCCTGCACAGTCCCAGGCTTATGTCCAGATCCTTGGCAGCATCGTTTAGGCGAATTTCCCGTTCCAGCAGCGGTATCAGGGATGCCTTGTTGTCTTCCATGCCGATTATGGCCCGCTTGATTCCGTTGATCCTCATGGTTCCCACAAGGCCGGTGATAAGCAGATGGGGCTTTTCGGTAATAACCGCCTCGTCGGTGGTAAGGTAGGGTTCACATTCGGCGCCGTCGGCGATGACAATATCCACGGCTTTTCCCGGGGGCGGGTTAAGTTTTACATGGGCGGGGAACCCCGCTCCCCCCATACCGGTAATGCCCGCATCCCTAATTCTGCCCAGGGCTTCTTCCCTGGTACAGGTATACGGATCCAGGGGCGGCATAAACATTGTCGTGGTTTGATCCTGCCCCTCCTCGGCTTCAATGATGATGCAAAGGCCGCTGGTATTGTTTGATTGAAGCCGGGGCTCTATCTTTTTTACCGTGCCTGAAATAGACGCATGCACCGGCACCGTCATGGGGCCCGGTCCGGCGCCCTCGGCGATTTTTTGGCCCCGGACCACCTTGTCTCCGGCATTTACCAGGGCCTTGTTGGGGGCGCCAAAATGCTGATTCACCGGGATAACCACCTGCTTGGGCATGGGCACAAGTTCCACCGGTTTTCCTTCGGTGGCGTGTTTACGGGTTGGAAGCTTAAGGCCCCGTTTAAAGGTACTTACCGTCATAATAGTCCACAACTCTAAAAAAATAATTGGGGCTGTTCCAAAAGTCCGGTTTTGGAAACTCCGAAAGCAGCCCGATAATCGTGGTTTTGATGGCTTTTTCAACGAAAAAAGCCATCAAAACCTGCAAGCGCAACAGGCTGCTGTTAGCGCCGCCGCCGGGACAATAGTATAAGCCGGAGCAGGCTCATTACCGCCGTTAGGGCGCTGGCCACATAGGTCATGGCCGCGGCGGTAAGGACCTTTCGGACCCCCACAAGCTCGGGGCCGGTTAAAACATCGTTCTGCTTAAGGATCGCCAGGGCCCTGGAGGAGGCGTTAAATTCCACCGGCAGGGTAATAAGGTAAAACGCCACCGCCCCGGCGAAAAGGATGATCCCGACGGTAAGCAGGGGCTCCAGGGACATGACAAGCCCCGCCACCGCCAGCCAGGGCCCAATGGAAGAGCCGATGTTGGCCACCGGAACCAAAAAGCTGCGAAGCCCCAGGGGGCCGTAGCCCCTGGCATGCTGTATGGCATGCCCCGTCTCGTGGGCCGCCACCCCCACCGCGGCAATGGAGGGCTCGTCATAGACGGGCTGGGAAAGCCGCAGGACCCGGTGGGCCGGATCGTAGTGATCCGTTAAGGAACCGGCCACCGGCTCGATTCGGACATTACTGATATTATTGGCGTCCATTAGGATCTGCGCCGCCGCAGCCCCGGTGATGCCCCGGCTGCATTTTACCCGGGAATACTTGGAAAAGGCCGACTTAACCATAAACTGGGCCCACAAAGACAGAAAAATAGTGGGAACCACCAAAATAAGGTAATACATGTCTATATACATGACCGGCAGTATAACCCGGATTAGTCCAAGAGGTCAAGGCAAATCTTCTCCACCATGGGCGCCGGGCGAATCCTGTCCGGTTTTCCAGTCGAGCCTCCGGGTAAGGAACATGACCAGGGCGGTAACCAGGAAAATTGCCACGGATCCGGCCAGAAGGGCCCAATCTTCCGACTGCAGGGTAAAGTACAAAAAGGAATAGCAGAGCAGCATAATAAAGCCCACCAGCCAGCTCTTTCCCCAGGAATCCAGCAGGGAACGGGAATAGAGGCTTGTCATAATAATTACCGCCGCGGCCGAGATGCCGTAGGCGGCGGCAAAGGCAATGTGTTCCGAAAGCGAAAGAAGAAGCAGATAGAACACCACATTGCCAATCCCCGCCAGCAGGTATTGAACGGGGTGGATGTTCCGCTTAAGAAAAATTTCAAAAAGAAAAAACGAAAGGAAGGGGATGATAATAAAAAGCAGCGCATATTTAACCGCCCGGGTATTTAGATTGTAATGATCCAAAACCTTAAAAAAATCCACCCCAAAGAGGCTGTCGGAAAAATTTGCCCCCAAGCCGGCATCCTTAGAATTACTCCGCCAGGCCAGGGGGATGCTCCGGGAAAGGTGGCTTATTTCCCAGTGGGCCTCAAAACCCCCGCCGCTGATCGAATGGGAGACCGGCAGATACGAACCCTGAAAGGACGGGGCGGGCCAATCGGCCTTTAGGTCAAAAATTGAATTTTCCCCCAGGGGGATCATGTTCAGGGACTTTCCGCCCTGGATTTCCAACACTATGTCAAAGTTGTTTTTTTCCCGGGGCTTAAACTCCGCGGCGGCGTAGATTCCGCCGGCAAGGTTCTGGTTCCCGGCGGTTTCTAAACCCTGGACACCGGGGGAAAAATTCAGTTCCCCCTGGTTCCACAGGGCCCTTTCCACCTTTCTAATTCCCCGCTGGCTTGCCAGGGCAATAACCAGCTCCGCCCTGGCGGGGAACGCTTCCTGGTTTTCCGTAAGCTCCCGCCGGATCGCCGCCGGATCAAAATACCCGGAAAGTTCTATGGTGCCCGTAAAAAGGGGAACCGAAAAAATCCCCCGTTTTTTTAGTTCCGTGCGGAGTTCCGAGGTTCCCCGCAGTTCCTGGGGGACTATCCACAGATCAAAATCGGTTTCATGGATTTCGACCTTGCCGTCCTTGCGGTTGACCGTCCTGGTCCGCTCCTTACAGGGGACGCGGATCACCGGACCCTGGATAAGGTACCCCGCTCCCCAGGACCTCATGATGTCCTCCTCGGTATCCAGAGAACGATCCTGCCGTTCAAAAATAAGGCTTTGGATCATTCCCGTGGGAATAAGAAACAGCAAAATTAAAACCAGGAGGAGAAATACCTTAAAACCCCTGGAGGCCCTTACCGCTTTAAACCGTTCCATAAAAATGCTCCTTTTGCGGCGTACCGCATTTTCTTAAAATAGCGGGGCTGTTCCAAACCTAACCAGTTTTGGAACCAGCCCGGCGGACTTGTCCGAAGGTTTTGCCGGAAACCCGGTTGGTTTCCGGACAGGCCTATTCCCCGCGGGGTGGACGGTTCAATTAAGGGGGATCATCCCGGCGGATTAAGGGCGGCATTATGGCTAAATTCGGGCTTTTGTTACAGCGGGCGTTTTCCCCCTGGATTTGGCCTTTTTAGGCCTGACCTGCGCTTCACACTTTTTTGCCGCCGCCTTATAATGCGGCATGGCCCGGATAGCCGTGGTGGATGATGAGAAAAATATACGGGAAGTGATCCGCATTGCCCTGGAAAAGGAATTTTACCAGGTGGAGGAATACGGGGACGGTCTGGCCGCCTGGGAAGCCCTTCAAAGGACCCTGGCCGCCGGGGCAGCGGCGCCGCCCGCCGGAACGGTCCCGGCGGCGGACCCTCCGCCGGATCTTTTTATTCTCGATATTACCATGCCCCGGATGGACGGAATTGAGCTCTGCAAAAAGATCCGGCGGATTTCGGCGGCGCCGGTTATTTTTCTTTCCTCCAGGGACGAAGAAATTGACAAGGTCCTGGGACTTGAGTCCGGGGCGGATGATTATGTCTGCAAACCCTTTAGCCTTCGGGAACTTTTAGCCCGAATCCGGGCCGGCCTGCGAAGGACCGCCGCGGGGCATTTTGCCGGCCCCGGACCGCCGGAGTCCGCAGCAAAAAGCGCCGGCGGGCTTCTGCTGGATGAACAGCGCATCACGGTCCTTTGGAAAGAAAAAGCCCTGGACTGTACCGTTACGGAATTCCGGATCCTGCAAACCCTGGTTTCGCCGCCGGGGATCATCAAAACCAGGGAACAGATTATGGCCGCGGCATTTCCCGAGGACATCTATCCCAACGACCGGGCTGCGGACAGCCACATTAAACGGATCCGGAAAAAATTCCTCGAACTTGACGGGGATTTTTCCAGCCTGGAGGCGGTATACGGGCTGGGTTACAAATGGAAGGAACCGTGAAAGCCGAGGCTTTGCCGCATCTGGGACTAAACCTGCGGCCCTTTAAGAGCCTTAGCTCCCGGCTCTTGCTTTTTAATATACTGATCCTGTTTCTTCCCATGGGAAGCCTGTTGTTCCTGGATACCTTTGAAAACCAGCTCCTGGTTTCCCAGGAAAATACAATGATACAGCAGGGACGGATCCTTGCGTCGGCCCTGTCGGGACGGTTTAACATGGAGGACGCCCTGGAAGGATCCGGCGAAGGATCGGATTTTGCCAAGGAGGCGCTGCGGATCCTTACCAACCTCCGGGGCCGTACCGATTCCCGGATCAGGGTTATCAACCCCGCCGGACTGCTGGTGGCCGATTCCGCCGTACTTGTTTTGGAGGGTACGCCGGCTGATACGCAGACAAATACCCAGGGGTATACACAATCCGATACGCAGAAGGATACGCGTGAATATACGGCGATAGATACGAATAATGATACGCCGGGCAATACGCCGGAGCCGGAAACCGGGGAGCGGCATTCTTCTAATACAAACCTCCTGTACCGCGCCGTGGTGGCGCCGGTCAATATCCTTAAAAAATTCTTCCGTCCCCCCTCTGCGGGCTATTCCAGCGCGGATTTTTATTCCGGCAAACAGACCCTCCTGGGGCCCGAGGTACAATCCGCCCTGGAGGGCCGTTACGGCGCCGCCACCCGCTATTCCTCCGGAGGCCAGGTGTCGGTAACCCTCTATTCGGCGATTCCCGTTTTTTCCGCCGGGGAGGGGATCCTCGGGGCGGTGCTGGTATCCCGGTCGTCCTACGGCATCCTGCTTAACCTGTACCGCCTTAGGCTGGATATTATCAAGATATTCCTGGTTTCCCTGACCGTTTCTTTGGCCCTGTCCCTGGTCCTTTCCTTAACCATCACCCGCCCCATTAAGCGGCTTAAAAATGAAGCGGAGGGGGTCTTGGACACCAGGGGGCGCTTTTCCGGCCACTTTACGGGACTTAAACGGAAGGACGAGATCGGCGATCTTTCCCGGAGCCTTAAGGAGCTTTCGGTAAAACTGGAAAAACGCATCGGATTTATTGACCGTTTTATTTCGGATCTGCTCCATGAATTAAAGAACCCCCTGTCGGCGATCCGGGGACAAACAGAGCTGGCCTTAAGCTCCCGTGACAGGGAAGAAAAACTCCTTCGGGGTATTGCGGACGAAGAGGGGCGGATGGAACGGCTCCTGGCCCGGCTTAGGGAACTTTCAAGGATCGACAATACCATAGACCGGGAAGCCGCCGGGCCGGTGGACCTGAAGACCCTGATTCCCCCGCTGCTGGAACCCTACGGCGGTCCGGCGGGGCCGATACGGTTTGAAGACGGGACGGAACGAAACAACCGCGCCCTGGTTTTGATAAACCGGGACCGGCTTGTCCAGGCCCTGTGCAATCCCCTGGATAATGCCCTTTCGTTTTCGCCCCCCGGAAAGACCGTGCGGATCCGCCTGGACAGGGAGGCCCGGGCAAAAAGGGATCCGCCGGTTCTGTGGCGGATCACCATCGACGACGACGGGCCGGGAATACGGGAAGAAAGCAGCGGCCGTTACTTTGAGCGGTTTTATTCCGAACGGCCCGAGGGAGAAAAACGGGAACATTCGGGGCTGGGCCTGGCCATAGTTAAGACCATAGTCGAAACCTACGGCGGCTCCTGCCTGCTCTTAAACCGCGTCCGGCAGGGCCGCATCGAAGGGGGCCGCTTTGTAATTAGATTCCCCGCTTACCGCGGGGGATAAAAAACGGTAAGATAGAAAAATGCCCCAACCCCTTTGCGGCGCCCATCCCAGGCTCTGTCTTTCCTGCCAAGTGCTGGAGACGGTTTTTTTAACCGGGGAAATCTTTCGCCTGGACTTTTCCTGGCGGGGCCCGGCGCCCAGGGCGGGTCAATTTTTTATGATTAAGCCGGAGCGGAACTCCCTTTTTCTTGCCCGGCCCATCAGTGCCGCCCGCTGGGAACCCGCCAATTCCGCGGACCCGGAGGAACTTAGGCTCAGCTTCCTTGTGGCTCTGCGGGGAAGGGGAACCGCGGAACTGTCCCGGATGCGGCCCGGCGAAGGGGCCGAATTGACCGGCCCCTTGGGAAAGCCCTGGGCCGCTTTTTTTGCGGAACCTGCCGGCGGGGCCGGAAAACCCGCTGCTAAAGAATCCAAAGTCAGAAAATCCGCGGAATCCGAAGCCGGAAAACCCTGGGCCCTTGTCGGCGGGGGAGTGGGGATCGCCCCCCTCCTTGCCCTGGCGGAGGAACTGGCCGGGAACAAAACCACGCCGAAGAACCCGGGGCATTCCCGGGAATTCGATTTTTACGGGGGCTTTAAGAAAAACCTGGACCCGCAGAGCCTTGCCGCTTTGATCGGGCCGGTTCCGGGGGCCCGCAGGGTGTGCCTGGCCTTTGAAGAACCGGAGGAATCGGGCGATCCCGGCGGGGCCCCGGAGAAACCCCCGGTTCCGGTAATTTACCGGGGTCGTATTCCGGACTTTGTAAACCCCGGGGATTATTCCGCCGTTTATGCCTGTGGTCCCGGGCCGATGCTTGCGAGCCTGGCGGAACGCTGCGGGACCGCGGCGGTTCCCTGCTATGTCAGCCTGGAGCGGCGCATGGCCTGCGGAGTGGGGGCATGCCTGGGCTGTACGGTGGAAACCCGGAGCGGCCATAGGCGCTGCTGCGCCGACGGCCCGGTTTTTTCCGCGGAGGAACTGTACTTTGATCGATAGATATTTAAGATGCGTTAGAAACCTAAGACATGTTCGAATATCCCTAAGAAGAATCTTGCGATATTTGGGGCGGCGCTTGCCGGGGGGCTTACCGCGAAGAACCCCCTGCGCCTGCGGGGTTTTATGAGCGGAGTACCACAAAGCGCCGGGCCGGATCTTTCCGTCCTTATTGCCGGGGTACGGCTTAAGAACCCCGTCATTGCCGCCTCGGGCTGTTTCGGTTACGGGGGTGAATACGGAGGAATCCTTGATGTTTCCGCCCTGGGGGGGCTCTGCACCAAGGGCCTTACCCTTAGACCCCGGCCGGGGAACCGGGGTGAACGGCTCCACGAAACACCCGCGGGGCTCCTCAATTCCATTGGTCTTGAAAACCCCGGCATCGAAGAATTCCTTGAAAAGGAACTTCCCCGGATGAAGAGCCTGGGCCCTGTGCTTATCGCCAACCTTTCCGGGGGCGACATCGGCGAATACGCCGAAGGGGCGGGATTGCTTGATCGTTCGGAGGTGGACATGATCGAGCTTAACATCTCCTGTCCCAATGTCCGTTCCGGGGGTATGGCATTTGGCCTTGATGGGGAAGCGGCGGCGGCGGTTACCGGGGCGGTACGAAGGGCCGCGGCCCACAAGCCCTTAATGGTAAAACTTTCACCCAACGCCCCGGATCTTGCGGCGGTGGCCCGGGCCTGCGCCGCCGCCGGAGCGGACGCTTTTTCGCTGGTCAATACCTTCAAGGCCATGGCCATAGACACGGCCCGGCGAAGACCGGTCTTTGATAATGTCAGCGCCGGCCTTTCCGGTCCCGCCATACGGCCCATGGCCCTCCGCATGGTCTGGGAACTCTACGGCGCCCTGCGGAATCCGGATTCCATGAACCACGGAAGACCCAAAGGCGGCGCAGAATGTAGGGACGGCGGAGGATCCATCAAGGGCGCCGGGGCCCTGCCCATTGTGGGCATGGGGGGAATCGCCTGTGCCAACGATGCCCTGGAATTTCTTATGGCCGGATCCACGGCGGTTCAGGTGGGCTCGGCGACCTTTGCACGGCCTCCTTCCATGATAGAGATAATTGCCGGGATAGGGGAATATATGCGAAGCCGGGGCCTAAAGACCATGGCGGAACTGAACATACGGAATTAACCAATGTCAACAAGGTAAACAACTAAGACACAAAAAAGGTCCACAAATTACACGGGTTTTTGTATAAAAATCCCTTCTTAATCTGTGAAAATCCGTGTAATCTGTTGACAATGCGCGGAATTGTACCCCATAGCAGCCTGTGGTACAATTATTGGGTGGTTTTCGGAGTTTGCGGGGTAAAAAATCGCCCGATCTGCAACTTTAGCTATACATTTGGGTTTACCGGGTCAAGCATGGCTATGTGCGGAGGGATTTGAATGTATCCGCCACGGTCTCGAAGGTTTCTACCACCAGGGGATCAAAGCGCCGGCCCTTTTCTTCCCGGATGGTACGGCAGGCCTCTTCATGGGTCATCCGGGGCCGGTACACTCGGTCGCTGGTAAGATCGTCGTACACATCCGCCACCGCCACTATGCGGCTGCAAACCGGTATGGCTTCGCCGGAAAGACCCCCGGGGTAACCTTCGCCGTTCCAGGATTCGTGGTGGGTTAGGGCGATAAGTTTTGCATAGTGGAAAAAACACTGGGCCGGCAGCCGCTGGGAAAATTGATCCAGTATTTCCGCCCCCCGGCTGGTATGCTGCTTCATCTCTTCTTTTTCTTCCCTGGAAAGGGGGCCCGGCTTAAGCAGAATATGGTCGGGGATGGTGATGTTTCCAATGTCGTGGAGGGGAGCGGCCCGGACAATGTGCTGCAGATCCGGGGCATCTAATTCATGGGCATAGCGGCCCCGCCGTAACAGTTCCTCCCCCAGGATGGCACAAAGTTTAGGGGCCCGTTGGGAATGGCCCTCCATCTTGTACCGGAAATTAATAAGCTCCGCAAAGGACTCTGTCATGATCCCCGAAAGGGCCATGACGGTCCGGTCTATACGGTCCGTGTAATCGGCCAGGCGCAGGTGCAGTTCAATCCGGTACCGCAGCATATCCTGGGGAGCGGGCTTGATAATAAAATCCCTGGCCCCCATCTTAAAGGCCCGCACCTGGGGGTCCGGATCCGTCAAGGAACTATTAAAGATCACCGGAATGCCGCTAAGCTTAGGATCCTCTTTAATCTTGGCCAGCAGTTGGAAGCCGTCCATGCCGGGCATTTCCACATCCAGCAGAAAAAGATCCGGCCGTTTATGCCGGGCAATCTTAAGGGCCATGGGACCGGACTTGGCAAGCATAACTTCGTAGGACCCAAAGAGCTGGCTTTCGACCTGTTTAAGCAGGGAAAGATTATCGTCCACCACCAGGATGCGTTTCACCGGAAAAGTTCCTTCCGGGAGCCCATGTCCTGCAGTTGATTTTTTAACCGGGCAAAACCGCCGTTGTTTTCCAAAAACACCTCCGCCACCAGGGGATCAAATTCCGATCCGCTCCCCCGGCGGATCTCTTCGCAGGCTGCGGAATGTTCCATGGCGGGATGATACACCCGGTCGCTTACGCATGCATCGTAGACATTGGCCACCGCCGTAATCCGGCAGCATAGGGGAATATCCTCCCCGGAAAGCCCCGCGGGGTAGCCGGTTCCGTCGTACCGTTCATGGTGAAACCGGGCAATAAGCTCGGCCATTTTAAAATAGCTTCGGCTGGGGAGCCGTTCGTAGATACCCCGTAGTATGGCGGCCCCAATAAGGGTATGCCCCTGGACGGTCTTAAATTCGTCCTCCCTAAGGGGTTCCCTTTTGCGGAGTATTTTTTCGCTGATGCCGATCTTTCCAATGTCGTGGAACGGGGCGGCCCGGGCCATGGTATCGACAAAGTCCTGGGTAAGCTCGGGGGCAAAAATTCCCCGGTCATAAAGGGAAAGCCCCAGCAGTTCGGCGTATTTCCCCGTCCGCAGTACATGGCCGGAAAAATTATAATCCTTACACTCAATAAGCTCCGCAAAGGAATACCCTATATTGTCTTCCATTTCTTCGATGGATTGGTCCAGGGATCTTTTATATGCGGCAAACTGCAGATGCAGCCGGATACGGTGGTACAGAATATCCCTGTTCACCGGGTTCTGCACAAAATCCGCCGCTCCGGCCTTAAGCCCCCGCAGCTGGAGCAGGGGATCCTCGCCGGCGGTTAGGAAAATAACCGGTGTTTCCGCCAGGCCCCTTTGCTGCCGAAGCCGGGCAAGGACTTCAAAACCGTCCATTTCGGCCATATTGACCTTGAGCAGAATAAGATCGGGCCTAAGCAGCCGGGCCATTTCTATGCCGCAGCGTCCGGACAGGGTGGTGTAGGTTTTATATAGCGAAAGCCAGGTACAGACCCTTTTTAGCGCCGCTTCATCGTCATCCACCACAAGAATGGACTTCATACGGAACCGCACCCCAGGTCAATTTTGTTATCATTGCTGGAGTGTACCGGAAACATTTGCCTTTGACAAGGGCAATAACGGCCTGCGGAGTAAAAAATCGGCTGAAAGCCGGTTTTTTGGGGGATGTACGAAGCGCCCAACTGCCGGGACCCCAAAAAACCGCAGGGCTATCCCTTAATGTCCACCAGAGAGGCGGTTTCGCCCGAGTAGGCCGACCGGTGTATGGCATAGGGATTGGCCCGGAGGGTTTTCATTTCCGTCCGTATTTCTTCCAGCCGTTTTGCCAGGAGCTCCCGGTTCCGGCCGGAGCGGATTACCGCCTCGGCCTTTAATTCTTCCAGGGCCGCCTTTAGGGTGGGAACTTCGTGGATCTCCCTGGGCAGGGTTCCGGTGTCTTCCATGGGCCGGGCCGGGGAAAAGATCCTCCGGTACATGTCTTCCAGGGGATCGATCACCTTTTGAATGGCAAAAATATCCCCCACTATTTTTTCTTCTAATTCCACATGGGCAATAAGATCGTCGGCATTGCCCTGTTCTATGACATTTTTTTGCTTATCCAGCACATCCAGGTACTGCCTAAAACGATCCCGCTGCTGGGAAAGAAGTTCCCGGAACCGTTTAAGGATCGCCACCCTCCGTTCCACTTCCCCGGAGTTTAGGACAAGAGCCCCCGGTCCGCCGCTGTTCCCGGATATTTTTGTTGTTTTTTCAATGGCCGTTGTCATTTTATCCGCCTATTCCCTTCGGCAAACTTCTAGCCTGCAATGTTCACGCCCTCGGCGGGACGGCCTTCGGTGCTGGTTTTTGCGGCGATGTCAATCCATGCGTCCCTAAGCTGATTAAACATATTTCTTACGGTGGCAATCCGGCCCATGTCCATCCCCATGTGGGCTTCCAGCAGTTCCTTGTTAAACCAGGTATACAGGGCAAAGAGGTTTTTGGCTATTTCCCCCCCCTGATCAAAATCCAGGGAAACCATAAGCTCGGTAATAATATCCCGGGCCTTTACAATGCCCTTGCCTATAATTTCGATGCGGCCGGGATCCTTTTTTCCCGAAGAATTAAGGCCCATCAGTTCCAGGCTCTTGTCCAGCTGCCGGACCGCCTCTTCATAGAGCATAACGATAAGCTGTCCCTGGCTGGCGGTTTTGATCCGGGTTTCTCTATAGGCTGATAATGCGTTAGTGTAGGCCATGGTTCCCTCCCTGTATGGCTGAATAAAGCCGTACATTCAAGTATCGGCAGGGGAAATTACAACTTAAGCTTTTTTTCAATTAAATTCCAGAGCCTGTCTATGCCCTCTTTTGTCTTTGCCGAAACCGCCGCGGAATCGGGGTGTTCTTCCAGCAGGGTAGTGGTTTCTTCCTGGCTCAGTAAGTCCACTTTGTTAAGGGCCGTAATCAGGGGGATTTTCTCCGCCCCCAGATCCCGCAGAACCTCCATAACCGTCCTGGCCTGTTCCTCCCGGGCGGGATCCGATGCATCCAGCACATGGATAAGCAGGTCCGCCTCGGCGGATTCTTCCAGGGTGGAACGGAAGGCCTCCACCAGATTGTGGGGAAGCCGCCGGATAAATCCCACGGTATCCACCATAATGATGTTTTGGGACGCCCCGGCGCTGTTCAGCCGGCTGACCCGGCGGGCGGTAGGATCCAGGGTGGCAAAGAGCTTATCCTCCACCGCCGCGGAAGAACCGGTTAAAACCCGGTGGAGGGAGGATTTTCCCGCATTGGTATACCCCGCCAGGGCGCAGACCGGTGTTCCCTGCCGTTCCCTGCGCCGGTGTTGAACCCGGCGCCGGCGGCGCAGTTCTTCCAGTTCCTTCTTTAGGGCTGCGATCTTTTGCCGGATAAGCCGCCGGTCCGTTTCCAGCCGGGTTTCCCCGGAACCCCGGGCGGCATAGCTGCCCCCCCGCTGGCGGGCCAGGTTAATGTGCCGGTGGGACAGCCGGGGCAGGGCGTAGAGGTATTCCGCCAGTTCCGCCTGGAGGATCGCCTCTTTGGTTCTGGCCCGGGCGGCAAATATCTGGATAATAAGTTCCTGCCGGTCCATGGCGGAAATACCGCTTAATTCCTCCCAGTTTCGCTGCTGGGAGGGGCTTATTTCCCGGTCAAAAACAATACATTCCGCCCCGGCCTGGAGGGCCCTTTCGGCCAATTCCCGGGCTTTGCCGCTGCCCATACCATACCGGGGGTTCCTTTCCCGGACATGGACTGTTTCCGAACCGGCAATGGCAAGCCCCAGGGTTTTTGCCAGCCCCGCCAGTTCCAGCGCCAGGGCCTTGGCCTCTGCCCCGGAAAAGGCCGGTTCCCGGATGCCCGCAAGGAACACCCGGGGAGCTTCCGGTTCAACACGATACTGTTCTTTCATACCCCAAGTATGGCATAAATTTGATTTTTCTTATATATTTATCCTAGATAGTACTATATGGGAATCCCTTATATACCGATATGTAAAATGAATATTCTTTTATTACAGGTAGGAATGGGTGACAGTTTCACAAAAGGCCGCTCTTAGCCTTCTTATCGCAGTTGTTCTTGTAGCGGGTTTTTCGGTTCTTGCCTTTACCGGTTTTTTTAACCTAATTGAAACCCATTTTTACAATCCTTCAATTACCAATTCTTTAACCAAGGAAGTACAGCGGGATGCCCAGTCCATCCAGGATATTCTGGATGAACACCAGGACCGTTTTGCCGGGATCCTGGAAAATCAATCGATCCGCCGAAGTTTTCTTCCTAACCAGTCCGCCGAGGATATTTTTGAACGGACCCGGCTTTACGGAATGCTTATGGAATCCCAGAAGGGGCTGCAATCGGTGCGTTTTGTCGACGCCGGCGGAATACGGATCCATTTTTCCACCGACCCGGGAGATATCCTTACCCGGAACAACCAGACCATAAGTTATAAAAATTACGACGAAATTAGTCCCCAGTCGCCCCACGCGGATCTGGCGGTTTCTTCCGGGGGAAGCCCCAGGATAATCCTGGATCAAAAGAACGATCGCCTGGTCTTTTCTTTTCCGTTTTACGATTCCATGGACATATACCGGGGAACGGCGATGTATTCCCTTTCCATCCGGGCGATTGCCGACAGGCTTATTGTACAGGGCCGCCTTAAGGTGGGGGAGGATCTTTCGGTGATCTCGGTCCCCCCGGGGATGGTGTCGGGGATGCCCAATGCGGGCAGGGATACGATTATACAGATCATATCATCGGTCTGGCAGGAGGGACTTTTGGGACTTACCGCCCTGGATTCCCAAAACTCCCCATCGGCCCTGGCCCTTGTTTCGGCCAAAACCAGCCAGGGGCTTATGGTGGGCCGGGTGGTGGACGAGGGACTCTTTGCGTTTCCCCAGGCAATGAAGGTTATCCTGCTGGTGTCCATATTTCTTACCATATTCCTTAGCATATTCCTGGGCTTTAACCTTAGGCCCGACACCATGACGGTGATCCAGAACCGCCTTAAGGGACTCCAGCTTTCTCTTATTAGGGAATACTACGAGCGCAAGGGAGAAATGGACTGGAACCACTGGTACAGGGAACTGGAACAGCGGCGGGAAGATGTCCGGGACGAATTAAAACGGGGAGTCAAAGAAACCCCCGCATTGCTGGAAGATATTGACACCCTAATAGATAAATCCTGGGACGAGATCCTAACCGCCATCGGCGGGAAACGTGAAACCCTGGCCATTGACGAAGATAAACTGCAAAACATTCTGAACCGCATGCTCCTGGCCGCGGGGACCTCGCCGGTTCTGCCCGGAGGCGGACCGCCGTCCCAGGCGGCGATGCCCCTGGTCCCGGGGACCAGGGTTCAGCCCCCCCCGGTACAAGCGGCGGCGAAGGCCCCGGAAGAAGAGGAGCCGGAGGAAGTGGCGATCCTTGGATATGAGGAGGATCAGCCGGCGGATTCCAAAACGCAGGGCATAGCACCGGCGGATGAGGAGCCGGAAGAAGTGGAGGAACTGGCGGAGGCGGAGGAACTGACCGGGGCGGAGGAACTGGCGGAGGTGGAGGAACTGGCGGAGGTGGAGGAAGCGCCGGAACCGGAAGAACTGGCGGAGGCGGAGGAACTGACCGGGGCGGAGGAACTGGCGGAGGTGGAGGAACTGGCGGAGGCGGAGGAAGCGCCGGAACCGGAAGAACTGGCGGAGGTGGAGGAACTGGCGGAGGCGGAGGAAGCGCCGGAACCGGAAGAACTGGCGGAGGCGGAGGAAGCGCCGGAACCGGAAGAACTGGCGGAGGTGGAGGGAACACCGGAACCGGCGGAGCCGGAGGAATTGGCGGAGACAGCGCCGGAAACGAAGGGGCAGACAGAAGCGGAGGGGCAGGGTGAACGGTCCCGAAAATCCAATATACAGTTGGTCTTTGGCGATGACGATATACCAACCATTGTAGAGACCTCGGGTCTTGAACTGGTGGATGAAATGGACCTGGGGAACCCTTCGGAGACCGAAGGAGAGTTGGAGGAACTGGAGGAAGATGCCGGGGAAACGGGGGATCCGGAAGAACCGCAGGCCGGTCTGGGACCTCCCCCGGCCCCGGACGAACAGGATCCGGCAAGCCGGATAGAGTTTACCGCTTCTGCAAAAGAAACCGAAGAACCGGATTTGGAAGAGGATTTTGAAATCATTTCTCCCTTTGCTTCCATGCTTTCCAGATTCAACGATCAAGAGACCTTTCAGGCCGAGGACGAGGAACCCCAGGCGGTAAAGACCTCGGGCAAACTGGAGGAATTAAACGAGGGCTATTCCATGTCCTTGGTGCATATGCCGTTTCAGGCCGAAGACCCCGGTGAACCGGAGGAACTTACGGCGGTAAAGCCCGGGGTGATCAAGCATAAAAACGGGATTAGCTATGTGGACGAAAAAGTAAAAACCCCGGATGAAGAAACTGCCAAGGGGCTTGATCCGGGGCTTAAGAACCTGGTCGATTCGGTCATCGGGAAAAGATAAGCCGGAACAGGCCCTTCCGGCTTGGCAGATAAAATCAATGTCAATAAGTGTTTACAATCCGTCAGCGGTATCGTTCCCTTTCCAGGCCGATGCTTGTGCCGGGACCGTGTCCGGGGTACACCGCGGTATCCCCCTCCATGGTAAAGAGCCGGACCAGACTTTGGGTAAACTGCGCCCCGTCCCCGCCGGGCAGATCGGTCCGGCCCAGGCCGGAATAAAAAAGGGTGTCGCCGCTGATAAGGATGTTTTTGTCTTTCCAATAAAGCCCAATGGAACCGGGACTATGACCGGGAAGATGCAGGACGGTAAAGGGCCCCAGGGTGTCCCCGTCGTTAAGAAGCACCGTGGGTTCCTTCAGGGGCTTCCACAGGGTATCCACATAGGCCGCGTTTCCGGCAATACCAAAGTCCCGCCGGTGGAGATCCAGCGATTGGGCCCCCAGTTTGGAGGCCTCCTGGGAATGTATGGCAATGTCCACTCCGGGAAAAGCCTCCGTTAGTTCCGGCAGGCCGGCCACATGATCAAAATGGCCGTGGGTAAGGGCTATAAACCGGGGACGAAGGTGCAGCCGGTTTAAGCAGGCGAGGATCCGCTCCCCCTCTGCTCCGGGATCGACCAGGGCACATTCCCCGGTACTGTCCGGCAGCGGGACAATCCAACAGTTGGTTTCCAGCGCCCCAACGCTTATGCGGGTAACTTTCATGGTTCGCCGGAATTGCCGCTTTCGCCGGGGGATTCCGCCATATCCGCTTCATCCTCCCCCTCCCGGCGGCTTCGGGCATAGTTGACCGTCAAGGTTCTGCCCCGAAAGAGCTGGCCGTTCAAGGCCCGGATCACCGCCTCTGCCTGGGTGGTACGAACTTGAATAAAGGAATAATTATCGAGGATCCGGATCGTGCCAATGTCCTCCCTGGGAATCTGGGTCTTGGCGGCTATTAGGGCCAGGATTTCCCGGGGAAAAACCTTGCGGCTGCGGCCTATGCCGACAAAAAGCCGGACCGATTCTTCCTCCCCCAAGTGCCGGGGGGCTTCGTTATTTTTACCGGCGGCTTTCCTGGTATGGCGCTCCGGGGAATAGTCGTTTTTTCCCCTGGGCCCCCCGCCGGGGGAAGCGCTGCGGAATTGTGCATCCGGTCCCTCTTCGGCTAAAAGCAGCAGATACGCCGCCAGATAGGACCGGTTGAAAAAGGACACCTCCTGCCGGAATATGGACCGGTAGCGGTTTAAAAGAACCGGATCCACCCCGGTATGGATCCCCTCTAATAAGGTGTGTATACGTTTGCGCAGGGCTTCTTCATTCATAGGTCTCTCTAAAAGGATTATACACCATAGATTTGACTTTGTCAGGTACGGTCTTTCGGTTTTACTCAAGACAGCGCCTTCGGCCTGTAGTATAATGAAGATCCTATGAACAATAATTGTATTTCCCAAGCAGGAAAAACCCGGATTCTTGCCATGGAGGGGCTCTTTAACCTGCGTGAACTGGGGGGCTATCCCGTGGCAGGGGGGCAGGTTAAATGGGGGCTTCTGTACCGGGCCGGGGAACCCGAGGGCATGACCCCCGGGGATAAGAAAATTCTCGAAGGCCGGGGAATTAAAACCGTGGTGGATTTCCGGTCCGCCGCAGAACGGCGGTCCTTTTTGGGCTGCAGCCTTGCCACGGTAACAAAACGGGTGGAACTTCCTATCGATGCGGGAAACCTCATGGGGGCCGTTTCCGGATCCGGGGAATGGATATACAACCCCAAAACCCAGGGGGCCCTGGGGGAAATGGAAAAACTCTACCGGGTCCTCCCCGGGGAAGCCATACCCCGGTACCGGGAATTGTTTGCCCTTTTGTCGGAACCCGGCAATGTCCCCCTGATCTTTCACTGCTCCGCCGGAAAGGACAGAACCGGCCTGGCCTCGGCGCTGATCCTCCATGCCCTGGGGGCTGCGGAAGATACAATTATGGAAGATTATCTTCTTTCTGCGGAATGTCTGCGGGCCCTTTACATGCCCCACATGGAAAAACGGCCCCACATGGTTCCCTACATGACGGTCCATAAAAGCTATCTTTTAACCGCCCTGGAGACAATTGAAAAAAACTTCGGCGGCCTGGACCGGTATCTTACCGGGGAATTGGGGGCGGACCCGGCGCATCTGCGCCGCCTCTACACGGTCAATGTGCAGGGTATGCCGGAAGCATAAGAAACCCGGGAACAGGTCCCGAGTTACGGAAGAAGGAATAGGACCTTTTCTTGAATTCGGTTGGTTTTGGGCAAGCCTCTACTGTTTTGTTCCCCAAAAGTAGTAAACAGAAGACAGGCCGCTTGTGTCTGGTTCTGGAGAAAATGATCCTTCGTTGGCTTCGACCTCAGCTATCAGGCTGCTTGCTCCAATACCGCCTATCCCGATAAAAGTTCCAAACCCCTCTGCCTCCATGACGAAGCCTTCATAAACATCAAAATTATCTCCGGAATATATATATTCCCATTCTCCAACAACAGTGCCGCCTAATGAGATAGTGCCCCCTTCAATTGTGTATATACCGTGTTTTGATCCGGCATAACCATCAAGAGCGAAATGAGCATCCCCGGAGCAGAGCTCTAAACTTGTCCCATAACTTTCTCAAAACCATGTTATAATGCCCAAAAGTCTAAGCTCTGGGAGGGGAAATGACAGAAAGGGACGCATTTACCATGGCGGAAG
>JAISLT010000039.1 GCA_031277165.1 Spirochaetaceae bacterium | reverse complement strand
GTATCTACCTTCTTTTCGCTAAACATTTTGCCCTTGCCTGTCTTTAACCATACCTTATTGACTCCGTAAACGCTTGAAACCAACTCTATGATACGCTCATTGACTTCGTGCCTGTGTATCTCTAAGTCCCCTAAATAACCACTGCTTTTAAGAAAAATACCCCTGGAAAACTGCTTTTGAGAAAGATTTAAGGCGTGGCGCGCTTCCTTCAATCTATCGTTTATAGAGTAGTCCATATCCCCATAATAGGATGATTCTCCGTTAAGGGCAAGGGGAAACGCTCTATAAAAGAGTAAAAAAAGACAGAAAAGAGGGATTGACTAACCGGAAAAAGTATTATACTATGACCGGTAATAGATTTTTTAAAGAAGGTGCAGGATATGGAAGGGGAAAAGGACTTACAGGAAACTTTGAATACGGACTTTTCCGCCTTGACGGAAAAGAACAAGAAAAGCGTTTTGGAGATGACAAAGTTTCTTGTGCTTACCCAGAATACGATTATTCCCTCAATGCTTGCCGATGCCCCCGCTCCGCCATTAGAAACGGAAAAGGGGTTAGGGTAAAGGCGGTTTGTATTGGATTCAATGGGGCGTTGCCCCTGTAAAATTATGACTTTGGAAGGTGTGAAAATGAGAAAAGCGGTTTTTAGTTTAATCGTTTTGTTGGTTTTGGGGTTTGTGTTTGCGGGGTGTGCTACCACTGGCACTAATGCCCCGACGATTGAGGGGACTTGGAAACACCCAAACCGAGAATCAAAAAATGCCACAATCGTATTTGCGGGAAACACTTTTGAATACACTTGGGATTCTGGCAGGGGGTATAAGGGCACTTTTACCATTGAAGGTAAAAAGATTCAGTTTATAACAACAACAGGTGAAACTTAGGATACAACATATACCTTAACAAGAGATACTCTAACCTTGGCACAAGGAACCATAGCACAAAAACCAGATTCATTGTATTGGTATGGTGCGTTCAAAAGACAATCATAGCACAAGGGTATTTGTTGAAAGGGCGGGTTCAATTCCTGTGAAATAGCGGATTTGTCTTTATGAAGTTTTTGTCCTATCTCCCGAAAAAACAGACGCTCTTCATAACGCAGGCGAAATATTTCCTCCCGCTCTTCCATGGTAATTCTTTGATAACCCATTTGTGCACCTTGTTTTATTCTATCAGGTTGCACTAGGAATTTCAGGATGCCCCCGTAAAAGCGGTACGCCGCCGGTCAGCGAAGCGGTTTTCGCTGGGCAAAAGTACGGTCAACACTATCCTCCGGGAACGGGGGATAAAGCCGCACCTGGAAAAGGAGTTCCGGTTCAACACGGACTGGCATTTCGAGGAAAAACTGACCGATGTGGTGGGACTGTATATGAATCCGCCCGACAACGCGATAGTGCTGTGCGTGGACGAGAAGTCGCAGCTACAGGCGCTGGAGCGGAGTGCCCCGCTTCTGCCGCATGTTCCGGCGGGGCACAGCGCTGATTACTACCGGCACGGAACCACGACCCTATTTTCAAAAAAAGGCTTGCTATGAAAGATATATTTTGCTATAGTATCCTCATGCTCAAGGCAATGGCTGGCATAAACACGGCTCCGCCCGAAAAAAGCGCCCCCAGGGGCGTTACGCGGCTTATGCGGCATGGCGTAGCCCCAATGAATTCCCCGGTATGCCGAAAATGCGTGACCGCTTTAGCGGGCACAGTGGGCGCCGGCTCTCGGCTCACGGCTCACGGCTCACGGCTCACGGCTCACGGCTCACGGCTCACGGCTCACGGCTCACGGCTCACGGCTCACGGCTCACGGCTCACGGCTCAAGTATACCAATAACCGGTTTCTTTGTCTACTAAACAAAACCGCCCAATTCCCCTTTAGTCAAAATTTCTCAGTCGGAAGCCCTGTCAATCCGGTAGGGCGCCCGATCAGACCGTTAGGAGCGTCCATTCCAATCGGGGGCCCCTTGGTATCGGCGCTGATATCGTAAGAGCGTGCTACCCGCTTGTGCGGTGAACATACAAATTTGTCGGCGGGACATAAACACCGCAAAGGAAAGAAAAATGGCACAGAAACTCAAGGAGTTTTCGATGAAGAAAGATGTAAGTTTGAGTGCAGCGGGTATGACTGGAGCGATCCTGGCAGTTGCTTTTCTATTGATTGGATGCGCCACCACCCCTTCGTTTGATACATTGCCGGAAAGTCATCCGCTGGCCAAAGATTTTGTCGGTACATGGACATCGAATGACGCGATGGTATCAGTAGCATACGGTTCTGCATTATCGACGAAAGGGCAGCAGCGTTATATTTTTTATAATGATGGCCGAGGAGAAATATATGATTTCAATGGAGGTGTTGAAACAAACAGAAGGGTATTCAGGTATCGAATATCTGATACGTTAATTGGCTTTCAATTTTTGAATGGAACCGTGTTCACCAATGGCGGGAGTTTTTCGCGTCCCTATAGTTTTTCTCCCAATAAACGGCAAATCATTTTTCCAGCCACAAAATATGGTATAGGATCGTTTTTTGAATTTAGGATAACAACAACGAATCCCCTGCCGGATCCTCCCCCCTCTCCCGCGCCGAAACCGAAACCCATAAACAATACGGGGGACATCTTTTATTCTTACGACGGAACAGGGTATGTGTATATGGACGCTTCAGTCTTTTACCGGTGCTCCGACGGAAAAGCTGTTGGGTATACACAGGACGGCGTTATTTATGCGTTTAGCGGCAGGGGGTTAGGTTTTTTTGATGGTTCCTTTATTTACAAACTGGATGGCGATGCTATCGGCGCTCCCGATCCTAGAAACCTGGGACTGAATGCCGCAGAGGCAAAACCGGTCCGGAAAGCCGGTAAACAAAACCTGCCGGAAAAAGGGCCCCGGGCTTCCGTCAATAAGCAAAGGCTGAGAAACAGATATTGGGGCGGCGTGCTGCAGGACATATTCGGGCGCTAAGAACCTGTTGGGTTTCCAGCGCCTTGGAGGCGTGCCCGTTTTAAATACGGAGACAAGATTTAGAACGGGCGAAGATCCGTAAGGAGGTTTATATGAACAAATTTTTCGGTATCGCAGCAGTAGTCTGCCTTTGTTTTTTAATTTCCGGATGCCGTAATAAAGACAGCGGTCCCATAACCGTTATCCCCGAATACGATCCCATGTTTGTTCTTCCCGATGTGGTGGATGATGAGACCGACGCGGATATCATTGAGGTGCCGACGCCCGAGCCCCTGACCGTGTCGGGGGAAACCGTATATCCCATCTATTACGGAGGGGAAGTAGCGGTTACCAAAGATAAAGCGGAGTGGGAAAGCTGGCTGCGGGATCCTTCGCGTGCCCCGCTTTCCGCCCTGCATGTCGACCGGGATTTTGTGTTAACCTGGTGCCGCCAGTTTGCACAGGCAGAACCGGAAGACGTGGGGCTTATTTTGATGAACTATTTTGAATATGCCTTTGCCCCTGATGGAGATGCTGATCCCGTGTATACGGCTGCGTCAAACCCGTTTCCGTATCCGGCAAATCCGTGGTACTACCCCTATAATCCCCAGATTAGATTTTTCAATTGGGAGGGATTACGAAAGTGCATTGAAAACAGAAAACTAGTATGCGCCGGGTATGCCCAGCTTTTTTATCTTATCGTCAAGGAAAAATATCCTGATGTCAAATACATCAGAAATCCCAAGATAGCTCATGCCCGGAACTACTTTGAAGGCGATTATTGGGATCTTACCTGGCTTGACGATCCCGGGGTGGATTACAACCCGGATAAAATCAAGTTTGATTTTATCGGTATGCAAGACAGAATTGATGAAACTGAAAAAATCCTGTACCTGAAAGAAGGCCTTTACAGAGACAGTTCAGACTGGCTGGAGGTAAACATCTTTGAGGGCAATGGGGGACATTGGGGGCGGTAAACGCAGAGGGTGTCTGACGCGGGGGAGCTTCAGGCCGGGGAGGTTCATTGAATCACGCACGGTCAAGGTTTCCGGCAAGCCCGCGGCTACCGCCAATAATCGCCGGACAGAAACACAAAGGCGGTCCACAGTTCCAGCCGGCCGGCGATCATAATAAAAGAAAAAAACCACTTTACATAGTCCGGCAGGGCTTGAAAGACCGCCGGAGATTCCAGGTGTCCCAGGCCTATCCCCACATTGCCGACGCTAAGGAGGGAAAGGTTAAGGGCCGAATAAGGATCCAGCCCGGCGCTGGCCGCTGCCAAAAATCCCAGGGCAATTATGCTAAAGTACAAAAAAATAAACCCCGAAACGCCGTAGACCACGTCTTTGCGGCCTACTTTATTGTTAAGCCGGACCGAAAAAACGCCCCTGGGATAGATGATCTTCCGCAGTTCGTTTTTTGACTGCTTAAAAAGGACCACATACCGTATTACCTTAACGCCCCCGGCGGTGGAGCCGGAACAGCCGCCAATGAACATCAGCACAAACAAAACCCCCTGGGCCAAAGGGGGCCATAGATTATGATCGCCGGCAAAAAATCCCGTGGTGGTTAATATCGAGGCGGTATAAAAAAGGCCCTGCCGTATGCCGGTTCCTGTGGAATGGCCCGAATTTCCGGATTGACCCTGCAAAATTAAGGAAAGGCAGATAAGCGCCGCAGCGGTAAGTATAATAAGAAAATATGCCCGCAGTTCGCTGTTGTAATACACCTCCCTGAATTTCCGCCGGAGCAGCCGGTACAGCAGGGAAAAATTACATCCGGCGATGATCATAAAGGTAAGGATAATCCATTCAATAAGGGGCGAATTATAATGGGCGATGCTTTCGTTTTGGGAGCTAAAACCTCCGGTGGCCATGGTGGAAAAGGCGTGAACCACCGCATCAAACGGATCCATCCCCGCCAGCGTAAGCAGCAGGGTCTCCACCGCGGTAAGGATAATATACATAAGCCACAGGAGTTTTGCCGTTTCGGTTATCTTGGGAGTTATCCGGTCCTTATCCGGGCCGGTGGTTTCCGCCTTAAGGAGCTGGAACCCCCCCACTCCTAAAAGGGGGAGCAGGGCCACGGTAAGAACCACCATCCCCATGCCGCCAAGCCAATGGGTTTCGGCCCGCCAGAAAATCAAGGACCGGGGCATGCTTTCCAGATCTTTTATGATCGATGCCCCGGTGGTGGTAAAACCGGAAACACTTTCGTACACCGCATCCGCCGCCGCGGGGATGTACCCCGAAATATAATAGGGGACGGCCCCAAGCAGGCATGCCCCCACCCAGGCCAGAAATACCAGAAGAAACCCGTCAGAGGCAGTAAAACGGATGGGCCGTTTCCGGGTAGCAATAAGTACCGGAACCGCGGGGATCAGGACCGCCCCCATGGTAAGGCCAAAGGCCCGTGCCATGGGGGTTTCTCCCTGGAATAGGGCGATACACAGGGGCGCCGCCATGGACAGGGCCGCCAGGGTATTAAGGAGTACCAGCAGGCGGAATATGGCCGGTCTGTTCATTTTGGCCGCCCAAAGATCTTTTCTATGTCCATTTCGCTTCCGTTTTTGGCAATAAGCAAAAGCCGGTGCCCCGGGGTATACATATAGTCTCCCCGGGGAATAAAATCGTCCTCCGCCTCCCGGTTTACCAGCATTACCAGCGCGCCCTCCGGTAAATGAAAGTCCTTAAGGGATTTTCCTTCCGCCGGGGAGCCGGTCTTAATATCCACCTCCAGGATCCCCACGGTACCGTCCCCTATGCGATGTACGCCCTTGACTCCGCCCCCCATAAGCTTGGAGAGGATCGAATCGATCACCACCGATTTTATGGGGATCACCACATCTACCCCAAGCTTTCGGGCTATGGCGGCATATCCGGCGCTGCTTACCATGGCGATGGCCCTGGCCACTCCCTGGGATTTAAGGTACACCGCGGTTATGATGTTCAGTTCCTGATGTTCCGTGGCGGTAACAATAAGATCTAAATCGTCGATCCGCTCTTCGGCAATAAAGCTTTCATCGGAAATATCCTCATTAAGGATCAGCGCATCGGGAAACCTGGCGGCCAGTTCCTTGCAAAGACCGTAGTCCTGTTCAACGATGATAACCTTTTTAAGGCTCCGGGGAACCAGGGTCCGTAAAAAAGAAAAAAAACCTCTGTGGGCTTTTCCCCTAGGGACCCCGGCTTCGTCATAGGGTTCGTTAAAACTCCGGGCTTTTTCGCCGGGCCTGCGTTTTTCCTTATTTAAAAGGCCCCCGGCAATCAATGAACCCAGCCGTCCCCCGCCTACTATGCCGATCCGGTGGATCGGTTTTTCCGGCCTTCCGGCAAGTTTAAACCCCAGGGTAAGATCGTCATCCTTGGCAAGCAGGTACATCCGATCTCCCGCCTGAAGTTTAGTGGTTCCCGTGGGGAGGATGCATTTTCCCCGGCGTTCCACCAGCGTTACAAGGCTTTCTCCCTCAATAAGGCTGCGAAAGTCCTTTAAAAGAAGTCCGTCAAAGGGGGAAGCGGCCAGCACATCAATGGCCCCCAGTTCGTAGGGGGTTCCGGTAAAGGAGAGGATGTTCCCCAGGGCTCCGTGTTCAATCGCATCCAGGACAGACTGGGCGGCTTCTACATCGGGGTGGATAAAAAAATCTATCCCCATGGCAGCGGCCCCCTCCACCTGGTTTTGAAAATTTCTGCGGACGTATTCATCGTTCCGTACCCGGGCAATCTTAAGCAGTCCGGGATACCGCTGGGCCAGCCCGCAGATGATCATATTTACTTCGTCGGAATCGGTGACGCAGACCAGGGCGTCGGCCTTGGCAATTCCCGCCTCTTCCAGGGCGTTAATAGAATTCCCCTCGTCATGAAGAACTATACAATCAAGCCGGTTCGACACATGCCGGGCCCGTTCTTCATGGGCTTCTATAATGGCAATATCATGTTTTTCTTCAATTAATTGACGGGCCAATTGGGTTCCCACAAGCCCCGCTCCGACAATAATGATGTGCATGGAATTAAGTATATCTGCGGGCTGTTAAAAGTTCCAGAAACCCCGGATAGGTTATGTCCGCCGCTTCGGCCCCCCGAAGCTCTGCGGTTTGTTCCGGGGGAAGTCCCAGGGCGGCGCAGGCCAGGGCCATAACAACCCGGTGATCCCCCCGGCCATCCAGAACCGCCTCTCCTTCCGCCCGGGGTCCTGTCTTTGCCCTGCCGCCGGTTCCCCCTATGAATAGTCCGCCGGGTTCTTCCCTGCAGGGGACCCCGAGTTTTTTCAATTCCCCGGCCATCACGGCAATGCGGTCCGTTTCTTTGATCCGGGCATGGGCGGCGTTGACAAGCGCCGTTTCTCCCTCCGCATAGGCGGCCAGGACCGCCATTACCGGGAGCAGGTCCGGGGTGGCGTTAAGGTCGAAGGTTCCCCCCCGGAGCGGACCGGAACGGGACACCGTAAGCTCCCAGGAACTATGGGGGTTAATGCCGGTTTTCTTCCATCGTACCTCGCAGCCCATTTTAACCAGATGGTCAAAAAAAACCTTGTCCCCTTGGGTATCTTCCGGATCAAGCCCCCGAAGGCTTACCCTGCCCCCGGAAATTACCGCCCCCGCGGCGGGAAAGGCCGCGGAAGAAAAATCCCCGGGAACGGGGCCGTTTATGGGCCTGTATGCCGCTCCCCCGGTAATAACGAACCGGGCATAGGGTTCCATGGAGTTAAGGCCCGGCCCTTTTCCCGGACCGGACAGGCCCTGTTTTTCTAGGTACCAAAGGGTCATGTCAACGTAGGGTTTTTCATTAAGCAGGGGCGTCTCTATTTCGGTAACTATCCCCGGAGCCGCCAGGGGTGCGGCAAACAGGAGCGCCGAAAGGTACTGACTGGTGGGACAGGAAATACTGACCCTGCCGCCCCTCCAGGGGCCGCAGACTGTGATAGGCGTACAGCCCCCATTTGAATCCACCGAGGCCCCCAGGGTTTTTAGGGCTTCCAGCAGGGGCCCGGCACTGCGGCGGGCTATTTGTTCGTCCCCGGTAAAGGTGATAGGTCTTCTTCCCAGGGCCGCCGCAGCAAGGGCAAAGAATAGGGTGGTTCCCGAATTGCCCACGTCTATTTGTGGCGCTTCCCCGGAACGGTCTTTCGCCGCCGGGAACGGGGAGCCGGAGATCTGGGGGTCCGGATCGCCGGGGCAGGGATCCTGGAGACCGGGGACCTGGGTGCAGGCGGCCTGGGAACGGCGGCCCCGGACAATCCAGGGGCCGCCGTTCCCGCCGGTAATTTTGGCCCCCAGGGCCCGGCATGCGGCGGCACAGGATAGGGTGTCCAGGGACTCCAGGGGATTTTCGATCCGGGAAGTGCCACCGCCCAGGGATGCCATAAGAAGGCGCCGTATGGTGTGGGACTTGGAAGAAGGAACGGCCACCGTACCGCTAAAGGTATGGGGTTTAATCCGGACTTGCATAGGCTGTGATTTTTTCTGCGGCCCCCTCCCACCCCAGCTGTATTGTCCCGGCGCATTGTTCCGGCGTCTTGGCCCCAAGGAACATCAGCCTAACTTCCCGGCGGATAAGGCTGTTCAATTCGGACACTTCCTGGACCCCATAGAGATCCCGAATTATTTCGCCGGCTTCGTACATATCGAAGGCCTTGGCATAGAGGGGATCGTTCTTTGACAGATCCGGATTCCGCCGGCCATTCCCCGGAACCGCATAGGCTTCGGCGGCGATAATGCCGTCTTTTTCTTTTAAGAACGAAAGAAAACGCTGGGCTTCTTCCCGGTGCTCGCTCCGCTGGTTAACGCTGGCATACCATACCGTAAGGGGAAAAACCGGCTTTCGTACATAGGATTCAATGCCCGGTATGGTGGTAACCCCAAAGCTGCCGTCCATGGCGGTCTGTAATTCCCGGATATTCGCCACCGAGCCTATCATCATCCCCACCTTTCCTTCGGCAAAGGCCCGAACCAGTTCCGCCTCTGTTACAGAGAAAGGATCGGAATAGAGGCTTTGCTTAAGCCGGTTAAGAAAGGTCAATACCGAAACTACCTGGGGGGAATTAAAACTAAAAGATTCGGTTTCGGGATTTCCCAGGGCCGACCATATCCAGGATAAAAGGTGGCGGCTTACGCCCTGGGGGGTATTGTCCCCCAAGGCAAGACCCGCTCCGTAAACACCGCTGTTTCCCTGGCCTATTCTTTGAACATAGGAAAGAAATTCGGTTTGATTTTTCGGGGGCCGATCAAAACCCGCGGCCTGGAACAGATCGATGTTATAAAAAAGAACATTAATAAACGAGATCACCGGCTGCGGCCCCCCGGTAAGGGGATCCTCCGGCTGTATATACGCCTCCAACCCCAAAGCCGCATAGGGATCGACACTGAATATATCCGGCTGCTTTTTTTTAGAATCCCCGGTCTCAAAGGCCGCCCGTATTTCCGGCCATGTCATCTTTTCCAGCTTAAGGGTGATCCGGGGATTTTGCGCTTCGAATTCTGCGGCCAAATTTACCAAGGCCTGGCTGCTTAGATCGTCCTCCCACCATTGGGCAAAAACCAGGGTGGTGTTCATGCCCAGCAGGTTTCCGCTGACAATCTTAAAAAGCACCCCGCCCCCGAGCATTACCACCGCCCAGATCCACAGTACCTTGTCGGCGGAAATTCCGCGGATCCTGGCAAGGAATTTTTTTACTGTTTCCGGGGGCTGGATCCGGCTAAAAAGATTCCGCAGCCCCTTTGCCAGGGCCCCGGGCACCGCCGCCGCATTTGCCCGGGCGGTCTGTACAATTTTTTTTACAGCCTCTTTTATCCTGTTCACATCCATGCCAACCTCGACTTATCCGCCCTTTTGCGGTACAGTAACAGTATGTTCAGTTTCTGGAAAAAACTCTTCGGCTTTGGTTCGCCTAAAAATCAGAAAATTGATCCGGACCAGATTGTAGAAGAACAATGGGCGGCCGATTTTACCCAGGAAGATCCGCCGGACAAAATACCCTGTGTCCGTTTTTCTATTACATCAGAAAATTTATATCGTGCCTATCTGTGTAATAACGCCCTTTGCCTGGGGATCAAAAAAACCAACTGTATTGCCTGGACCGAGGACATGATTTTTCGCTACCAGGATCTGAATATTAAGGGCCGGATCCGGCTTAATCCCAAGGGCGGGTACGCCGCCGCAGGTTTTATCTTTCGCATGGTGGACGATAGAACCTATTATATGGTACTGGTGTCAAACCGGGGTTACTTCCGGCTGGATCTGGTCCGGAACAGTACCCCCCTGGCCCTGGCAGGGTGGACCGAAGCGCCGGGAATTTCCCCCACCAGGGAAGCGCTGGAATTTGATCTGGAAATTGCCGCCTACGGAAGCAGAATCCTGGCGGCGATCAACGGACAATGGGCGGGAAGCTGGAACGATGCTTCCATTTCCGGGGGCCGGATCTGCTTTGCCGGCGCCAGCTATGAAGAAAAAATCCCCGAACCGGGGGCGGAGGGCGTTCCGGTAAGCGGCGGCCCGGAAGACCCCGCCCTGGGAAAAGCCGGTCCGGGGCAAAGCGGCCCGGAGGACCCTGTCCTGGGGCGGGACGGCAAAATCCCCGGTCCTTTGGACGATTTTACCGCCCTGGCGGAGCTGTGTTCCTTTAGTCTTGATTCCCGGATTGGAGAGACGGGAAAACGCTACGATACCCTGGAAAATTCCGCCCCCCCGGAAAACCGCATACGGCTGGCAGAAACCTTTACCGCCCTGGGCCGGGCAAACCCCGCATTGGTACAGCTCCGCAAGGCCTGGGAAAAACGGGAAGCCATGACAAAGGCCCTTTCCGCCGAACTGGCTGCGGCGCAGGATGCGGTGGTACTGGCCGCCATATGTCCCGAGGAAACGGAACTGGTCTTTAGAAAACCCCCGGAATTGCTCCTGGGGGCACGGCTTGCCATGGCCCTGGAACTGTGGCATGAAGCGGAGGACTACATCGGGACCCTTCTGAGCTCCGGGGAAGCTTCGGAGGAACAAGTCCGGAAAGGCTTCGATATGAAGGCGGCCCTGCTCTATTCCCAGGGACGGTACCGGGACCTAATCCAATGGATCGAAGAGCTTGCCGGTGCGGCCCCGGAGGACGGCGGTTCCCCCTTCTACCGGGCCTTTGCAGATCCTCCGGCGCTGCTTAACCTGCTGGGCCACGGATACTTTAATACCGGAGCATACCGGAAGGCGGCGGAAGCCTACGACAGGGCCTTTGACCTTGACCAAACCAAGGGCCTAACCGCAAAAAACGCCGCCGCCGCCTACGAATTACTGGGAGAAACAGACCGGGCCCTGGACCGGTATAGTAAGGCGGGCCGGATCTTTCTGGGAGAAAACCGCTACGAGGAACTGGGCCTGCTGGTGCCGAAATTCCGCCTTCTGGGGGAGTCAAATTGGGAGGCCCGGGCCCTTACCGGCAAGTGGGCCTTTGGCATAGAAGACTGGGAAACCGCCCGGCTGGAACTGGAAAAGGCCGAGGAGCTTCGCAAAGAAAGCCGGAAGAAGCCGGAACCGGATCCGGCGCTGTACTTCCTCCAGGGGCTTCTCTTAATCCGCGATGGAAAACGAAGGGAGTCTCTGCCGCTGCTGGAACGGGCGGTAAAGTATGCCCCGGATTATCCGCTTTTTCGTTTTCGGCTTATAGAAAACCGTTTTCTCCTTAATCCTGATCCGGAGGATCCGGCCCTGGCACCGGCCCTGGAGGCAATTCTGGCCTTTAAAAAAGAGGAGGACCCGGAAACCTTTGGATGGATTCACAATTTTGCAGCCCATGTGGCCCTTAGCCGGGGCGATGTGGACAGGGCCGCTTCTTACCTTGACGAAGCCGCGGCGATCTTGGGGGAGGTCCCCGCGGTCCGGGTAAACCGGGCGGTTTCGCTTTACCTAAAGAACCAGGAAGACCGGGCCCTAAAAATACTGGAATCGGCCCCGGAGGAGGACCCCGAGGGGCTTCTGGCAAACTGTGCGGGGAACCTGTTGATCCGGTCCCGCCGTTTTGAAGAGGCGGACCGGTACTACCGCCGGGCCGCCGCCGCCGCCCCGGAAAACCCCCAGTACCGCTATAACCGGGCCTCGTGCCTGATTGAACTGGGCCGTTACGGCGAGGCGGATATGGTCCTTACCGCGGGGACCGGAGACCGGGATTTTTCCCCCGAAACAAGCCCGGAGATGTTAGAACTAATCGCCTATGTGGCGGTTAAAAAGGGCGAATATAAACGGGCCGAGGCCGCCGCCAGGGCAGCCTTAAAAATCGATCCCGATCATGTTCCGTCCCTGCTCCACCTGGGCTGGACCTGCGCCTTTGGAGGCCGATGGGACGATGTGGAGAAAATTCTTGCCCGCCTGGACGATCTGGACCTTAGCGAAGAAACCGCCGCGGGCCGGGATCAGCTTGAAGCATGGATGGAAGAAGCCCTGTTCCGCACCATAAGCTGCGCATCCTGCGGCAGGGAATGGAAGGTGGAACGGAACCCTCCGCCTATCCCCGCCCTTAGGCTTTATGCCATGCCCCCGGACAACATGCCCGCCGGAACCTGCCCCAGCTGCGGCAAAACCTACTGTGTGGGCTGCCGCAAAGACGCCCTGGATGAATCCGGCCGCTTTACCTGTCCCGGCTGCGGCAAAACCCTAAAACTTACCGACCAGGGACTTAAGGCCATTTTAAACGACTGGGCTGCGGAAAATGTAAAGAAAACCCGGAGCAAAAGAAAAAAACCTGCTAAATCCCCGCCGGCGGAAGCCCTATCAGTGGAAGAACCCGCTGTGGAGGGCGCGCCGCCGGAAGCCGCCGCTGCAGAAAATGTCCCGGCAGTAGAAGTCCCGCCGGCGGAGTCCCTGTCAGCGGAAGAACCCGCTGCGGAGGGTGCGCCGCCGGAAAGCGCCGCCATGGGAAGCGCGTTGCCGGTAGATGTTTCCGCCCTGCCGGAACAGCGGGAAGAAGGCGGTTAATTCCGGCGATTGAAATTAAACCCGAAGACCCGCCCGCGGCGGCCGGGCTCATGTTACCGTGTTAAAAGGGGCTTCCCCAAAACTTCAGTTTTGGAAAAGCCCCTTTTAAAAAACAACCCGTTCAATGAACCTCCTCGCCGCAGAGCCTTCCCCGCACAAGCGGGTTACCGGACAAGTCCAATGATCTCTTGGATTACCCGATCCGCATCGCCGTACTCCACCTGGCAGGTACCCACCTGAACATGACCGCCGCCTCCATATTTAAGCAGCAGGCTCCCCACATTAACGGTGGCGCTGCGGTTGATGATGCTGTACCCCAGGGTAATAACGGCGTTCTGTTTGTTCCGGCCGTCGATGATCCACAGTAAAATATTCTGCTGGGGAAACAGGGTATAAATGACAAACCGGTTTCCCACATTGATGGTTTCTATTCCCCGAAGGTCCACCACAATGGCGTTTCCTTCGATTCTGGCCTGCCTGCGAAGCATTTCCTGGAAGGTCCCTTCCTGCTCCATGTAAAGGTCCACCCGCTCCTTAACGTCCCTCATTGCAAGAATTTCTTCGATAGATTTATCCATGCAGGCCTTGGCCAGCATAATCATCAGTTCGTAGTTGCTAATGGTAAAATCGCGAAACCGGCCCAGTCCTGTCCGGGGATCCATGATAAAACCCAAAAGTATCCACCCCCTGGGGTGGAGTATTTCTTCAACGCTAAGGTTCCCCGAATCCATCTTGTCTACATATGTAAGCATTTCGTTAAAGCGGCCAAGTTTTTCGTCCCCGCCGTAGTAATCGTAGATTACCCTGGCACAACTGGGGGCGGGCCGGGAAATCCCCTCAAAATAAGCGTCCTGTCCCAGCCGTTCGGTTTCGCTGTAATGATGGTCAAACCAGAGTTTACAACCCTTAATATATGGAATATTTGCTAAAATATCGTTGGAAGTAGCCTCGACCAATCCGTCCTGAATATCCTTAGGATGTACAAATTTATATTCATTAATCAGACCCAGATACTCCAGCAGAGCTCCACAGGCAAGCCCGTCAAAATCAGACCGGGTTAAAAGTCTCATTATTTTTCCTCCTGTACCAGTATGCCGCACCAGTATAACATTAGAACGCGGATTTTAGTATACTATACTTATGAAATTAATTAAACTGAAGATGCTTAGACTGCCTCTTTTTGGCGAATTTCCCGCGGCGCCGGGGGCTTCGCAAAACTCCGGTTCCGGGGTGCGTTTACCCGAATGTAAAGGAAAGGGCGGCCCCTTTTCCGGGATTATCCGGGTTCTGGGGCTGGCTTTTTTACTTTCGCTCTTTGCTTTTCTCCCCGCGGTCTTTACCGCGGCGGATCCGGCGCCGGTCTTTACCCTGTCTCCGGGTTTTCTCTACGGAGGAATGGGCGGCCCCGGCGATCCGGTTCCCCCTAAGGCGGCCCTGCGGCAGGGAACCCTTCCCAATGGCCTGCGGTACTATATCCTGGAAAATTCCCTTCCCGCGGACCGGGCCTATCTAACCCTGGCGGTTAATGCCGGTTCGGTTTTGGAAGAGGAGGATGAACAGGGTCTGGCCCATTTTGTGGAACACATGGCCTTTAACGGCACCCGGCGTTTCCCCGGGGCGGAACTGGTGAACTACCTGCGTTCTTTGGGGATGCGCTTTGGGCCGGAGGTAAATGCCTATACCTCCTATGACGAAACTGTTTATGGAATTGAGGTTCCTGTGGAAAAGGATCAGGGGGGAATTAAACGGATCCCCGAAAAGGCCCTGGCGATCCTGGACGACTGGACCTGGACGGTAAGCTTTAACTCCGGCGATATAGAAAAGGAGCGGTCCATAATACTGGAAGAGTACCGGACCAGGCTGGGGGCCATGGAGCGGGTAATGCGGCGGGCCATGCCGGTAATTTTTCACGGGTCCCGGTATGCCGACAGGCTGCCCATTGGGCTTCCCGAAATTATCCAAACTGTTCAGGCGGAAAAGTTAAAACAGTTCTATCAAAAATGGTACCGCCCGGATAACATGGCCCTTATTCTGGTGGGTGATTTTAACGGAGCGGTCTTGGAACAGGAGCTCTCTGCGCATTTTACCGCACCGGCGGCAAAGGTTCCCCTGGAACTGCCCCGGTACGATCTGCCCGGCCCCCGGGAAAATTTTACTAAAACCGCCGTTATTACCGATCCTGAACTGCCCGCTTCTATAGTTTATCTCTACTACAAACTGAATCCCCAGCCCTTAACCCGGACAAACCAAGCCTACCGGGACGGGCTTATTACCAGCCTGATAGAAATAATGACCGGCTTCCGCAGCGACGAAGCGGCCTCCAAAGAGGACAGCCCCTTTATGGGGGGCGGATCCTGGAATTCCCGGTACGGCCAAAACTCCCGGTACTATATTATGGCGGCCCAGGCAAAGGACGGCAGAACCACAGACACCCTGCGGTACCTGCTGCTTGAAAAGGAGCGGCTTATCCGGTACGGCTTTACCCGGATGGAACTGGACCGGGCAAAGGCGGTCCTGCTTTCCAACCTGGAACAACTGGAGGCGGAAAAGGACCGGCAGGAATCGGATACCTATGTGATGGAATTAACCGCGGATTTTTTAAATACCCAGTTTGCCATGGATGTGGAATGGAACAACAGGGCCGCCTCTGCCATGCTTCCCTTTATCAGCCTGGGAACGGTAAACAGCGCCATTAAGGACTGTTTTGTCCAGGAAGACCTGGTGATCATTGTTACCGCCCCCGATACGGAAAAACCCCTCCTTCCCGGCGAACCGGCGATACTTACCATGGTCCGGGAAAGCCGGACCGCCGAAGTGGCGCCCCCGGTGGAAACCGCCGAAGCCGTCTTACGGGCAAGCGGCGAGCCGGTGCCGGGGCAGATCGTTTCACAGCGCCAGCATGAACCGGGGATACTTGTCTGGGAATTAAGCAACGGCATGCGGATGATCCTGATGGAGACGGCCAATAGAAACAACGAGCTTGACCTCTATGCCCTAGCCAGGGGCGGTACCACCGGGGATCCCCGGAGCCGGGACAATTCCCCGGAAGCCCAGTTTTCTGCGGAGTTGGCGGCGGAAATACAAAGCGCCTCCGGGTTAGGGCCCCTTTCCCGGCCGGAATTGACGAGTTTCCTGGCGGACAAGCAGGTTTCCCTGTCCTTTTGGACCAGCGCCTTTACCAGGGGATTTCAGGGCTTTTCCACAGTAAAGGATATGGAAACCCTGTTCCAAATGCTCCACATATACTATACCCAGCCCCGGATAAACGAGACCGGCCTTTCCCTGGTTTTAGACCAGTACCGGACCATGCTTACCCAGGAAGCGGATAATCCCGATGCGGTCTTTTCCCGGGAATTAACCCGCACCGTCTATGGGAATCACCCCCTGTTTAAACCCCTGGAAATGGAGGATCTGGACCATGTAACGGTTCCCGCCGCCAGGGCCTTCCTTACGGCGGCCCTTAATCCTGCGGACTATACCGTGGTCCTGGCCGGCGCCCTGGGGGACCGGGAAAGGCTGCGGAACCTGGCGGAAACCTGGCTTGCGTCCATCCCCCCCGTTCCGGACCGGGGCTGGAACGCCTGGGCCCAGCCGGAAATCCGCAGGCCGGGAAAAACCGAAAAAATAATCCGCAAGGGCAGGGACGAACGGAGCATGGTTTATATGGGCTGGTTTGTCCCCAAACCATGGACCGAAGAGGATAACGCCGCCGTCCGGGTTCTAAGCGAATACCTGGACATTATCTTGACCGATAAAATACGGGAAACCCTGGGCGGGGTTTATTCAATTTCGGCCAACGCGTCCCTAAGCCCCATGCCCAAGGGAGAGCTGTCCCTGGGAATTTATTTTATCTGCGATCCAAAGCGGGAGGGGGAACTGCGGCGGGCGGTACAGGAGTGCATTGCCTCCTTGTCTGCGGGGCTTGACGAAGAAACCTTTATCCGGTCCAAGGAGGCCCTGGTAAAGTCCTTTGAACGGTCCATGGAAAACAACACCTTTATCGCCGGAACCCTGGGTAATTTTGAGCTTATTACCAATGTGCCGCTTTCTCATCTGGTTCAAAGGCCCGCCCTGTACCGGGCCGTGGAGGCCGAGCGGGTACGGCGGGTGGTGGCGGATCTGCTGAGCCAAGGGCCCGTGGAACTGGTACTCTTGCCCGAAACTGCCGATGATTAAGCCGGACAGCCCCTAAAAACTTTAGTTTTTAGGGGCTGTCCGGATCACTTGATATTGTAGGCACATTATTGGCAAACTCTAAATAATTACCGTGCAAGGGGCCGCCATGAGTACACTGGGTATTATTAACTCGGATCCGAAGATCAAAGAACGGGTGGAGTATGCCTTTAGACAGGCGCCTAACCACAGCTACGATCTTCTTTTTCTGGTTGAAAAAGAAGAGATTCTGGAATTTCTAAACTTTGCCCTTCCGGAGCTGGTGATAATTAATTTTTCCGATCCCGGCATCAACATAGACGAGATCGTGGATCACATTCAAAACGACAAATGGATCCTTAATTTTGGGATCATCGGCCTTTTTTCCCATGAAAAGCATAAGGAAGAGGATTTGCTTAAAAAATACAAGGCCATTAATGTTCTTACCCTGCTGGATAATCTTCGGCTCCGCACCCATTTGGTAAAAAACATTCAAATTATCGAACAGAATTACCAGATCATCTTCCAGCGGGAATTTACCAAAAACCTCTTGGATGGGGCCTCCGGCAGCTTTACCATCGAAAACGATCTGCTGGGGGTTCCCCTTTTTTCCGGCATCGGCGCGACGATCCTGGCCCAGCGGGGGCTTATAAACCCGGACAGTAAAATGCAGCTCCAGTTAGCCCTGGCGGAACTTATTGTAAATGCCATAGAACACGGAAACTGCGGTATTTCCTATGAAGAAAAAACCAAGGCCCTGGAACGGGGGATTTCCCCCATTGATTTAATTGCGGAAAAATGCCGGGACCCGGCAATTCAGGCCAAAAAGGTAACATTTCTGTGGGAAATCAAGGCAGACCGCAGTGTCTTTATTATCCACGACGAAGGCAAGGGCTTTGACGTAAAGGCCCACCTGGAGAAAGTGGCAAACCAGGATGAATACAGCCTTCATGGCCGGGGTATACAAATGGCCGCCGGCCTGGCCCATGAAATTAAGTACAACGGCAAGGGGAATCAGGTGGCGTTGATTATCAAACACGACCTGTCGGTGGAAAACGAAACCCCCATAGGCTTTTCCAGGGAACAGACCGTGCTGGTTAAAAAGGGCGAAACGGTGCTTAGGGAAGGGGAAGCCAGCGATTATCTTTACTATATTTCCGCGGGAACCTACGAGGTATACCACAACGATAAACCCGTGGGGGTCCTTTCTCCCCAGGATATTTTTATGGGAGAGATGTCGTTCCTTCTTAACCAGCGCCGGTCCGCCACTATTAAGGCCACCAGTTCAGGAAAGCTTATCCTGCTTACCCAAAAAGCATTTATCACCGTAATTAGGGAATACCCCCATTACGGCATATTTCTTTCAAAACTTCTTGCCAAGCGGCTGGTACGGAGCAATGAACAAACCGCCGCCAGACTAAGCGGTCCTGCCTGCTAAACCTGACCATAAGGAGATCAAAACCGGATGAATAAACCTTTAGACAAAAAAACCAGGCCCCTGCTGTGGATTCTTTCCTCGCTTGTCCTGGGAATAATCTTTATTGCGGCGTCTATTCCCAAGGCCACCGCCCAGAACCTGCCGGGAGTACAGAGCCAGCGCCCCTATACCGCAATTATCCAGAATGTATTTGATTTTATCCAGCGAAACTATGTGGACGAAATAGATCCCCAGACCCTTTTCGAGGGGACCATGGATGGAATGTTTAAGTCCCTGGGGGATCCCCATTCTTCGTTTCTTCCCCAGCGGGAAATGGAAGATCTAAGCGATACCACCTCCGGCCGCTTTGGGGGAGTGGGGCTTTATATCAGCAAGCCCCAGGAAACCAACCCCGATGGAACCCCGCCCTTTGTGGAGGTGGCTTCTCCCATCGAAGATACCCCCGGATGGCAGGCGGGCATTAACCCCGGGGACCTGATTGTCGAAATAAACGGAGAGCCCACGGATGTCCTTTCCATGGATGCGGTCCTGTCCCGGCTGCGGGGGGTCCCCGGTACGGATGTGAACCTTCTTATCCGCCGGGGAACCACCCTGGAATTTCCCGTGGTCCTTACCAGGGCGGTAATCGAGGTGCCGGTGATCAAACACGAAATGATAGGGGACATAGGCTATATGCGGATCATCTCTTTTACTCCCATGACCGTGGCCCGTACCAGGGAAGCCCTGGCGGGTTTTGCGGACCACGGGTATAAGAGCCTGATAGTGGACCTGCGGAATAATCCCGGGGGACTGCTGGAAGCCGCGGTGGGGGTCTGCGAACTTTTTCTGGATGGCGGCGTGGTGGTTTCCACCAAGTCCCGGATCGCCTCGGAAAATTACGTGTATAATGCCCGGCGCCGCCCGGCGGTGGCCCAGGATGTGCCGGTGATTGTCCTTATTAACCGGGGTTCCGCTTCCGCTTCGGAGATCGTGGCCGGGGCCCTAAAGGACCGGGGCAGGGCCTACCTGGTGGGGGAAAAATCCTTTGGCAAGGGATCGGTGCAAAAGGTATTCCCCGTGGGGGAAAACGCCGGATTCCGTCTTACCACGGCCCGGTATTTTACCCCCAGCGATGTAAATATCGACAAGATAGGGATACCGCCGGACCGGGAGGTGCTTTTTCCGGAATTTTCCGCCGAAGATGCGGAAAAGCTCAACGAAATTATCGCGGCGAACACCGTTCCTCTTTTTGTAAAGGAAAACCCCCAGGCATCGGCCCCCCAGATAAACGCCTTTGTGGAAGAACTCCACGCCAAGTACGGCCTGGATATATCCCTGCTCCGCCGCCTGGTCCGGAACGAACAAAACCGTACGGTTATTGCCCCGGTGTATGATCTGGAATATGACGTGCAGCTTCAAGAGGCGGTAAATATCCTGCGCAGCGGCAATTACACCCAGCTGATGAAGACCAGCAAGACCCTGAAGGACCTGCAGGAAGAGGCGGACGATTCGCTTCCTTTGGCGTCATAGGAGCCTGCTGCATTTCGTGGATTTTTGCCATATGAGCCAAGCGCAGCAGACTGATAGGGGAATTATGGGGGGATGAAGCAGTTTATCCTGCAAAAAATGCCGGACCGCGCCGGCGGTATCCGGCTTGAGGATCGGGACTATCACTACCTGGTGCATGTCCGCAGGCTTAAGCCGGGAAGCACCTTTAGGGCCCTGCTTCCGGACTTACGGCCCGTGACGGTACGGGTCCGCAGCATCAAGGGCCATACACTGGAGGGCGAAGTAGGGACGGATTGGCAAAGGGGCAAAGAAAACCCCGGGGAAGCCCGGCAATCCGGGGAAAAAAGCCCCGAAGAAGGGGCCCGGCAGCTTGAGGCAGGGCCCCCTAAAACGGGAACCCGGCAATCCGGGGGGGAATTCCCGTCGATTTATTTATTTCAGGCCCTTCCCCGGGGAACCAAAATGGACCTGATCGTCCGGCAGGCGGCGGAGGGGGGTATCGCCGAAATTGTTCCCTTTATGGCGGAACATTCCATCCCAAAAAAATCCCAGGGCCGGGAAGAACGATGGCGGCGCATTATTAAAGAAGCCCGGCAGCAGAGCGGTTCCCCCATAGACACCCGGCTTCGTTCCCCCCTTTCCGGGGACGAGCTCCTTGCTTACTGGAGGGAACTACAGAACAGGGACCCCGCCGTTCTGGGGCTTATTTTACACGAAACGCCGGTTTCCGGGGAAAAAACCGCAGCCCCGGAAGGGACCGGGTTTATGCCCCTTGAACAGGGCAATCTTCACTATTATCTTAATACTGATCCGTCTTTAACGGTCCTGGTTATAGGCCCCGAAGGGGGCTTTTCCGGGGCGGAACTTAAGCGTTTTATCAATGCGGGGTTTAAGCCCCTGTGGATGGGTAATACGATCCTGCGGACCGAAACTGCCGCCCTGTACGGAGCGGCGGCGGTTCGAATAATACTTTTGGAGAAACCGTGGTGGATGATGAAGCAAAAGCCGGAGCGGGAATAGAACGGATAAGCCTTTTAAAGGTTCCTTTGGATATTGTGGTCCCGGAACAGCTTGAAGATACCGTTTATGAACTGTTAAAAACGGAACAGGGCCACAATGTGGTCCTCCTTTCTCTGTGGGATCTGCTGCGGGCCCGGAATAATTACGAGTACCGGCCCTTTGTTCAGCGGGCCACCATGGTAATTCCCATCGCTAAAAGCCTGGTGGGGGGCGCCCGGTTCCTTAAAAAGAAAAAGGTATACCGGTATATGCCCTTTGATTTTGTAATAAACCTTCTGGCGATCCTGGAAAAGCGGGAGTTTTCCGTGTACCTTCTGGGCGGCAGAATGAGGAGCCTTAAACGGGCGGAAAAAAATATCCGCCAAACCTTTCCCCGGCTGCGCGTGGTGGGCCGGTATGTGGGGAATTTTAAGCACCAGGAAGAGCCCACCATATTGCAGGCAATTAGAAAGGCCGCCCCATCCCTCCTTTTGGTAGGACAGGGTGTTAAGGGGGGGGAACGGTGGATAGCCCGGAACGAAGGCCTTTTAAACAATGGATTCCGGCTGTGGTGCAGCGACCTCTTTGACATTTTTGCGGAACGGAAACGCCGCCCCTCCCGAAAGATCTTTGACCGGGGCTTTGAATGGATAGGGTTCTGCTTCCAAAAACCGTGGAAGTTCCTTCGTATTTTTCCCTATTTTTACTACAAGCTTCTTTTGTTTATCTACAAAGTGTTTAAGCTAAATTAGCTCCCATCCTTCCCGCCTTGACAATAAGATTTCTTAGGTAGCGGCCCTCGCTTAGGCTTAGGCCCGCCCTGGCCATAAGGTCCCGTAAGAACCGCTCCTGGTCCTTCCGGCCGGGGTTCCGGTAGAAACCCATGGCAGCCAGGGAACCGCTTATGGCCGTAACCAGGGCGTCTATCTCTTTCCCTGTCATGGGAATCCATTGGCCGGGAACTTTTAAAGGGGCCGGACCGGAACGGCCCCTGGGTCCGGTCCCTTCGGCGCTTTCCGCCATGGCCTGGTACAGTTCGTATGCGTAGATTTGAACCGCATGGGAAAGATTAATCGACGGAAATTCCCCGCTTACGGAGATATGGGATGCCATGTTACACAGGGCAAGTTCTTCCCCTTCCAGACCGGTCCGTTCGTTGCCGAACACCAGTGCCGCCCGGCCGTCTTTGGCTTTAAGAAATTCCGCCAAGTCCCGGGGAGAAAGGGTATTGGACTTGCGGCGGCGGCCCCGCCTTCTGGTGGTTCCCACCGAGATGGTACAGTCCGCCAGGGCTGCTTCCAGGGTGGCAAAATGTTCCGCCCCCTCCCAAATATCCGCGGCATGGATCGCCCGGGCCAGAAGCGTTTCCCGGTTTGTTCCACTCCGCAGGTCCAGTTCCGCCGCGGCAATACGCAGGCGGCGCAGGCCCATGTTTTTCATTCCCCGGCAAACCGCCCCGGTGTTGCCGGGCTCCGAAGGCCGGGCCAGAACTATGGTAATATCATCCAGGCGCATGTTGTTATTGTACCCCATATTCCGGTACAGTTTTAGCCATGGGGATCTTTAGCGGGAAACGGGCCCTGGTGGTGGGAGGAACCGGCGGCATAGGCCTGGCGGTAAGCCTGGCCCTGGCGTCCCGGGGGGCGGCGCTGACCATCCATGGGGGAAGCTCCGGGGAACGGCTCAAAAAGGCCCTGGCAGAGGCCCGGAAACGGAATATCGAAGCTGCGGCGGAGGGCTTCCTTTATCCCATAAAAACCCCGGTGGAGGAAGCGGCGGTTTCTATCCTAAAAAAAACCGCCGAAACCGGCGGACCCCCGGATATACTAATTCTTGCCTGGGGCCCTTTTAAAAAGCTTTCTCTGCAAGAAACCGGCCCGGCGGAGTGGCGCTTTTTGGTGGAAAGCAACTTACTATTCCCCGGAATGATGATTTCTTCGGTGATCTGCGGTATGATCAACCAGGGATGGGGCCGAATTGTACTTTTTGGGGGCACAAATACCGGCGGCATCCGGGGGTTTACCACCACCGCGGCATATTCCGCCGCCAAAACAGCCCTGGGAACGCTGGCTAAATCGGCGGCCCGACAGGCCGGGGAAAGGGGGGTAACCTGCAATGTTATTTGTCCGGGCCTTACCACCACGGAATATTCCACCCCGGAAGAGCGGCAATATAACCGGGAGCGGTGTCCCGGCGGGGACGCCATGGACCCCGGCGAAATAGCCCAGGCCGTTATGGGGGTCTTGGAAAACCCGGCCTTTAATGGTTCGGTTATCCCCGTAGACAGGGGCCTGTGGGTTTGACAAAACATTTAAATGGTTATATTATTTAAATGAATTGCCGATAATTTATTGAAAAATGGGATATTTTGAGTGGAAGGAAGCGCCATGACAAACAACGACATCGTTAATGGTTTTGATGATGAAAAGGATGAGAGCCTCAAAATAAAACTTCAAAAGGTCAATGAAGTAGAGGGTTGCCTGATCTTGTACCTTACAGGGTATATAGATACCTATAATTCTAATTATTTTCAGAAACGGGTTACCAAAGCCATAGAAACAGGGTTTATCCGCCTGGTGTTTCAGTGCGGCGGCCTAAATTATGTTTCGTCCACCGGCATTGGCTCTTTTACAGCCTTTTTAAAATCCGTAAAACCCAGGGGAGGGGATTTGGTGCTGCTTGAAATTCAGCCCAAGGTTTATGAAGTCTTCCAACTCCTTGGATTTTCCCAGTTTTTTAATATCAAGGATAACCTGGACGATTCGATTAACTTCTTTAGAAGCGGTTCCGCTTCCGAGACCGTATCCTTGTTTCCCAAGGTGTTCTCCTGCCCAATTTGCTCAAAGAAACTTAAGGCCCTTAAGCCGGGCCGTTTCCGGTGTTCCGAATGTAAGACCATTCTTGCCATAGATAACGCCGGTCAAGTTTTTCTTGGGTAGTGCCCATGGCGGACAATAAAATAGAACAGTACCTAATCGATTTTAAGTTTGACTACGAAGAAATCGGTAAAAACATGTGGCTCCTGGACGATTCCGAACAGGGCTTTGAAGGTATTGTAATTATGTTGAACGAGCCATTGGTGGTTTTTCGCTCCCTGGTGATGGAAGTCCCCGGGGAAAATAAACTTGAATTTTTTACAAAACTATTGGAACTTAACGCCGCGGATATACTCCACGGAGCCTATGGACTGGAGGGTGAACGGGTTGTCCTTATAGACACCCTGGAATACGCCAACATGGATGCAAATGAATTCCGGGCAACCCTGGACTCTTTTAGCCTGGCCTTAACCCAGCATTACCCCGTTTTATCTAAATATAGGAGCTGATGTGATGGGTATATTTTCCAGGTTAAAGACCCTTATTGCTTCCAATGTGAACGATCTAATAAATAAAGCGGAAGATCCCGAAAAAATGCTTAACCAGCTGCTTGTCGAGATGCAGGAGCAGCTTATTGAGGCAAAAAGGGCCGTGGCCCTGGCCATTGCGGATGAAAAAAAGCTGGAACGGGAAACGCTGAACCAGAAAGAACAGGCCCAGGCGTGGGAACAAAAGGCTGTGTTGGCCGTTAAGTCCGAAAAAGACGATCTGGCAAAAGAAGCCCTGATCCGCAAGCAGGAATACGAGAAGTTCTACCTGGAATATAAAAAACAGTGGGACAGCCAGAGGGCCTCCACGGGACAGCTTAAGGAAGCCCTGAGGGAACTGCAAAGCAAAATAGAAGACGCCCAAAGAAAGAAAAACCTCCTTATTGCCAGGGCAAAACGGGCGGAAGCTCAAGAAAAAATACAAAACACCATTTCCAGCATATCCGGCAATAGAAGCGCCTTTAACGCCTTTGAACGTATATCCCAAAAGGTAGACCAGCTGGAAGCCAAGGCCGAAGCCGCCAAGGAACTGGAGGATCTTTCTTCCGACAGCAGCCTGGAAAAACGTTTTGCGGAGCTGGAAAAATCCGGCGCTTCTGCGGACCTGCTTTTGGCGGATCTGAAAGAAAAAATGAAGGCCCTGCCGGAAAGCGGTGACAGCTCCGGCTAAAAAGCGTCTCTTTTTGTGGAAAAGTTGTTGAAAACCCAGCGGCCCTTACCGGGGTGTATCTGTTTTTATACAAACCGCTAATTCTTTTATTGGCCGGAAGCGCCCAAGATGCTGTAATTCCTTATAATACAAAGAGTTATGATGGTATCTTTATAAACCGCCGGCTTTTTATCCGGTAAAACCGGACCGGTAAATCTACATCCTGCGTAACAATTCCCCGAATACGGATCTTTCTTTGTGGAAAACTTGTGGATATTTTGTTTATTGCCCATCCCTTGCGAATTAGGATTTGACATGTTAGGCTAGAGGGGTGAGGAATATCGCCAAATTGGTGCTTTTTTTCAGCCTCAGTTTTATCGCCGTCCTTTTTTTCGCGGGTTTACTTGATTTGCTTCGGGAATGGACCGATGCAGCCCTGGTATTTCCCCCCGCCGGCGGGGATGGGGGCTTTTTTTCCGGCAGCCTGGTTACCAAAATGGCCCTGCCGGCGGCCTTTTACGGATCGATTCTTCTGGGCTTAAACTATGCCGCCCGGCGGCGCATGGCCTATCCGGCGGCCTTTATCGTTATATTTATCCTTTCTCTGGGCTTAAGCGCCGCCGCATTTGTGGGATTAGAGAGCCTGCAGCGGCTGGGAAGTACCCGGATAAGCATGACGCAAAGACCGGCGCATATGGTTGAACCGGGATTTATCTTTACTCCGGGGCCTTCTTCGATCCCCGGCGCCTCCGTTAAGGCCATTTTTCTGGAAGATCCCTACAAGGGCGGGGCCGCCAGGGCCGTTTCGCAGGATTCCCTTTACTACCAGGGCAGCGGCCCCGCCATACGGCCCCGGCGGCTGCCCTTTCCCGAAGAAAAAAGCCCCCTGCTGCGGAGTATTACCGGGGACTTTCTGCGCAGCGCCCAGTATCTTTCCGCGTGGTTCGAAAGCGGCCTTTTGCCCTATGGGGTTTATGCCGGATCTTTGGCGCTGTTCCTTCTTTCTTTGGGATGCCTGGTTAATATTAGTTACTGGTCTTTGGCGAATCTGTTTTTTGGGGCCCTGGCCTTCCGCGGGGCCTTAATGCTGGAGGCCCTGCTTAACCAGCCCCATATCCATGAACTCCTATCGTCCTTTGCCGGGGGGATGATCCACGAATCCCTGGTTAATCCCATTATCTTTAGTACCCTGGGCGCTTTAATACTGCTTTACTCAGCCCTGGTCTACCTGGCCCGGGGAAGGATCTCCAATGGCTAAGGAAGATCGGTATACCTCTCCGCTGCTGGTTTTTTTCTTGTACCTAATCGCAGCCTGTGCGGGGATCTGCGCCTTTTATTTTATTTTTCCCGGACAAAGGGAACCCCTGCCGGTCTTTAAAATGGGCTGGCGTTTTTCCAGCGGAATTATTACCTTTATTAGAATTTTTCCGGCCCTGGCCTTTTCTGCCCTGGTAATACCCTTTGGCCTAAAGGAACATACCCAGGGGGGATATGCGGGATCCACCTATGTGGGGGATAAGAGTTTTTCTCCCCTGTTTTTAAAATATCTTTCCTGGCCGGTTATTACCGCATCCTTTGCGGCGGCGGCATACGCCCTTCTTTTTTTTCTGGCCCTGCCCCTGGTTATGGATGCAAAGACGGCCATGACAAACCGGGGGGAACTGTATAACCGGGCAAAGGCCAGGGCCGAAGCAAAAATTGCCGGCCAAGAATGGGAGGAAGCTTCCCGGTTTATCAGCATCTGTGATCGGGTATGGCCGGGAAGCAAAGATATAGAAAAGTTAAAGGGCATTTTTGCCGATGCTGCCGCGTACCGCCAATCCCTAACGGAGGACGGGGGGAATGTACCGGAGAAACAGGGGGATCTTCCTGTTTGGATGGGGATACCGGGGAATCCGGTTAATTCCATGGAGGCCCTTAGGCTTGCCGAGGCGGCCTTTGAACAGGAACGGTACTACGATGCCCATTGGCTTGCTATGCTGGCCACCCGGCTTGCAAGGCCGGGGAATGCGGAAATTAATACGGCCCTTGTTCTGGCAGGCCGGGCTTGGGAAAAAATTGCCGCCCTGGAACCCAATGCCCAGGAAACGGAACGTTATTCCCTTTACCGTATGAAGCGGGACGGTTACGAGGCCATGGTAGCCGAAGACTGGATCGGCGCCTTTTATATCTTCCAGGATCTTGTCTCCCTTACGCCGGATGACCCGGATGCGGCAAAATACCTGGAGACCTGCAGGGCCGGCGTAGCCCAGGCGGCCTTTTTTGTGGACGAGATGGATCTGGCCCTTGGGAATGTCCTGGCGGGGCCGGTTTTTTCCTTCCCCGATCCGGCGGGGAATGGCCGGTGGGCCCTGCGGTTTGCGTCCCTGGCGTCCCTGCCCGACTATGCCTATGCCTGGGGACCGGAACTGGTGGCCGCCGATAAAGAGGGTAATTTCCGTTTCCGGGTCAGCGCCGATTATGCCAAGCTCATGCCCGTTGCATCCAGGGACAATGACGGCAATCCTTCGGATAAGGTGGCCCTGCTGTTCCGGGCCCTGGACCGGACCAACAAAACACGGCGCTGGGATCCGCTGTGGGTAGAGGGTCCGCCCCAGGAAAATTTTGATCCCGTTATAGGGTCTTCCCAGCTTCTTCTTGATCTGCGGTATGACGATTTTATACTTCTTTCAAAAATGGAGGGGGGAACAGAGGCCCTTAATCTACGGGAACTGTACATGGCGGAGGAAACATTCGGCGCCTATGGATATGTAAACCATGCCTTTAGGGCGGAAATTCTGCGGCGGCTGGCGGATCCGCTTTTTTTTCTTCCCATAACGGTGCTGGTGTTAACCCTTGGGTGGCGTTACCGGGCTCAGAAAAAACCCCGGTACGTGTATGTTCCCATGCTGGGGATCCTGCCGGTGGTTTTTTGCGGGGTCCTGCATTTTTACCGCAGTGTACTGAACAACCTGTCTATTTGGCTTTCTCTTAATTTTGATTTTTCCGCCGCCGCGATTTTTGTTATCGCCGGATCGGTGGTATGTTTTATTTTATCCCTGGTCGTACTTGCGGCCCAGCACGGGTAGTTAAGAATGACCCCGCTTAGATTTCACGTACATATCCCGGTTTTTATGGCCCTCTTTGGCGCCGCCGGCTGGTTTTTGGGGATCCCCGGATTAATAATCGGGCTTGTGCTGGGTTATTTTGTGGGGAGCCTGCTGCTTCAACTGCAAAGCGACAAGGCGGCGCTTAGGTACTTTGAAAACCCCGGCCCCTCTTCGTTTTATGAAGGCGAGCCGGGGCTGGCGGCGTTCTGCGCCCTGGGGGTCTACATTATGTCCAAGGCATCCCCAAAGGCCCTGGGGGATGAAGCCGCCGCGGCCCGGGTGGCGGGCGGTGCGGTGTCGGTTTTTCCCTCGGATAAAAAGATCGGCGTCCTGGCGGAATCGCTGTGCCGCCTGGCCTTTACCCGGGTTTCTGTACTAAACCCGGATCTGTTAAGCGAAAGCCTGGCCGCCCGCCGGCACAACCAGGGGGATCTGTCCCTGATGGGCGCGGAGCTTTCCTCCATGGCCATGGGCCGGGAGGCTCTGCAAGAGGCCCTCTATATACGGCAGTTCCTGGATCCCAGTTACCAGCCTCCGCTGCGGGAAAAACCCATGGACGATCCCTGGACGGTGCTGGAAATTTCCAGAGGCGCTTCCTACGGTGAAGTAAAGAGCGCTTTTCGCCGCCTGGCGCTGATGTTTCACCCGGACAACCAAAGCGGCCTAAGTGAAGAGGACCGGAAAAAGCTGGGGGAATCTTTTAGCAGGATCCGGGACGCCTACAGAATTGTTACCAGAGAAATCGCCGCCGGTAAAAAGCAGCGCCGGTAAAAAATGTACAGGGAAAAAATGTGCAGGGAAAAAATGTGCAGGGAAAAAGAATCACAGGCAAAAAGCTGCTGGGCAAAAAATAGCGCGGACAAAAGTTCCGGTGTGGCGGACCCTGCTTATCCGTGCCGTTCTATTTTTCCCCCCAGGGAAGAAAGGCGGCCCACAAGGTTTTCGTAGCCCCGCTCGATCTGGTACACATTGCGGATTATGCTGGAGCCCTCTGCGGTCATGGCGGCGATTACCATGGCCATGCCGGCCCGTACATCGGGGCTGGTTAGTTCCGATCCGGTAAGCCGCGAGGGGCCGGAGATCACCGCCCGGTGGGGATCGCACAGTACGATCCGCGCCCCCATGCCAATAAGCTTATCCACAAAAAACATGCGGGATTCAAACATTTTTTCGTGGACCAGCACGGTCCCTTCCACCTGGGTGGCCACCACAATAATAATGCTGGTTAGATCCGGGGGAAACCCCGGCCAGGGAGCGTCGTCGATCTTGGGGATCATCCCCCCCAGATCGTGGTTTATCCGCAGGGTCTGGTTTTTAGGAACCCGGAGTACGGAACCTTCGTGTTCCCAGACTATTCCAAGTTTGCCAAAGGCGATTTTGGCGGGCCTAAGATCCCCAGGCTTGGGTCCTATAATTTCCAGTTCTCCCCCGGTGGCGGCGGCCAGGCCGATAAAGGACCCCACTTCCATATAATCTGCCCCGATGGAATAATCGCAGGCCCCCAGCTTTTTAACGCCCTCAATCGTAAGCACATTGGAGCCGATTCCTTCTATAACCGCCCCCATGCTGCGGAGCATGCGGCATAGATCCTGCACGTGGGGTTCGCTGGCGGCGTTGGTAATAATTGTTTTTCCCTCCGCCAGGACCGCGGCCATAATGGCGTTTTCCGTGGCCGTTACGGAGGCCTCGTCCAAAAAAATATCCGCCCCCCGAAGCTTCTTGGCGGTAAAGGTAAAGGCCCGTTTGGTGGATACCGCCGCCCCCAGCTCCGTCAGGGCTAAAAAATGGGTGTCCAGCCTTCGCCGGCCAATCACATCCCCCCCCGGCGGGGGCAGCACGGCCTTGCCGGTTCTGGCCAAGAGGGGCCCGGCAAACAGTATGGAAGCCCGGATCCTCCTGGCGGCCTCTGCGGGCACCTGGGAGCTTTTTATGTTCCCCAGGGAAAGGCGGTACCCATTGGGTTCAAAACAGTCCACCGATCCGCCGAAGGACCGGTATACCTCCAGCATAACCTGCACGTCCTCTATGTCCGGAATATTCCGCAGTATTACCGGTTCCCCGCTGAGGATCGCCGCGGCAATGCAGGGAAGGGCGGCGTTTTTATTTCCGCTGGCTTTAATCTTCCCGCTGATGGGAATGCCCCCGGTAATACGGTACTGGCTCATAAAGTTACTGTACCCCCTGGGACGCTTTAGGTAAAGCCTGGCAGTTCAATGGCCGCCTTTCCATTTGGTCCTGAAGGGCCGCCCCCTTCGTTCGGGCAGAACCGTTAAATATACCCCCATAAGTACCAGCACCGCCCCGATCCACTGCAGAGGGCTAAGCCTGTCGCCCAGGATAAAAAATCCCGCAATACCCGTTACCACCGGTGTTAGGTTGATAAACACCGATGACACCGAGACCCCCAGTACTTCCAGGGCCTGGACATAGAGCCAGTACCCCAGGGCGGAACAGCAGACCGCCAGAAACAAAACGTGGAAAAGCACGGGGAGGTTCGGCGTGCCCCAGTTTTTGTACTCTCCGATGGTAAAGGGAAGAAACCCTAGGAGGCCAAAAAAATTCTGCCAAAAGACAATGTAAATTCGGGAGCGGCCCCGGCTAAAAAGCGGTTTTGTTAAAAAACCGTAGGCCACCCAGCATAGGGCCGCTCCCCCCATAAAGACATAGCCCGCCATGCTGCCCGACAGGACAAAGGAAACCCTTGCCACCAGAATAACCCCGGCCATGGAAATAAACACCCCCAGCCAGCGCTGCCACCCCAGCCGGACCGGACCGGTCCGCCGAAGTTTCGCCGCAAGCCATTCGCAGGTCATGGTTAGTACGGGGATGGAGGCAATAATGATGGACGCCTCCGATGCGGTAACCAGGGCCACGCCGTTGTTTTCGCAGAAAAAATAAAAGGTAACACCCGCAAACCCCGAGGCAATTAAATAGGGCAGATCCCCCGGATAAAATTTTTCCCCGGGGCTAATGCGGTACATAATAAAAAGCAGAACAATGGCAATGGCAAACCGGACTGCTCCCAATGTCATGGGGGGAAAGACCGGAACGGCGATTTTGATGGAGATAAAGGAAAAGCCCCAAAAGAGGATACAGGTGATGTTGGCAAGGACGGCGTTCTTTCGCCGGGAATTTAGCGCATTGGGGGGCATGATATTTTGGGGCATATGTTTATGGTATCCTAAACCCCTTTTTTAGTATAGTATGAATTTAAAGGCCCTTCCTACAGCCCAGGCCCGGAAAGCCTTGCACAATTATTTTTTCCCGGAGGCATTGTATGAACTCTTCCTTTTATGAACTACGAAATTCAAAACTAGGGCCCAAGGTGGTAAAGGCCCTGGAAGCCCGGCACTTTGGGGCTTTTTATGCGGCGGATACTTCCGAAGCGGCGGACAGGGTCTTTAGTCTTATCCCCAAGGATCATGTAATTTCCTGGGGGGGATCTATGACCGCCAAAGCCATGGGCCTTTACGAACGGGCCGCCCAGGAGGGGTATAGGCTTATCGACAGGGACAAGGCAAAAAACCCCGAAGAAAAGATAGACCTGCTGCGGCAGTCCCTGCTCTGCGATACCTATCTTATGGGAACCAATGCCTTAAGCGAAGACGGGATCCTGGTGAACATTGACGGAAACGGCAACCGGGTGGCGGCCCTTTCCTACGGACCAAAACAGGTAATTATTGTGGCGGGGATAAACAAGGTGGTAAAAACCCTGGACGATGCCGTGGCCCGGGCGCGAAATGTGGCGGCTCCCCTTAATGTACAGCGCTTTCCTTCGATAAAAACACCCTGCAACATAAACGGCGCCTGCAGTAACTGTAAGGGTACCGAGTCGGTCTGCTGTCAATTTCTGATTACCCGGCTGTGTAATCCCGGGGGACGCATTAAGGTAATACTAATAGGAGCGGATCTGGGATTTTAAAGAGCGGACCGCCGGTACAATCCGCGGAAAAGAGCGCCGTATACACCGGCCCCGCTTTGCCGGTACAATGGAACCATGCCCTATCAAATGCGGAGAAAAGACCGGGAACTGTCCCAGGACGATGCCCTGGCTGTTCTGGACAGGGCCCCCTATGGGGTCCTGTCCACCCTTGATAAAAACGGCGGCCCCTACTGTATTCCCCTTTCCCTGGTCCGGGAAGGACAGTGGCTGTATTTTCACTGTGCCCGGACCGGGCACAAGATCGATAACCTTCGGACCCTGGGGCAGGTTTGTGCCGCCTTTGTGGGCAGGACGGAATTTCCGGAGGACGATTTTACCGTCCATTACGAATCCGCGGTGGTTTTTGGCAGGGCCGAAGAAATTACCGGCGATGAAGAAAAGATCCACTGCCTGCGCCTTATTTGTGAACGCTTTACCCCAAAAAACATGGCTGCGTTTGATGCGGAAATTGCCAAGATGCTTAAGGCCACGGGGGTTTGGAAAATCCGCATCGAAAGCATCACCGGCAAGCGCAGGGAAAAAATGTAAGGGTGCCGGAACATCCCACCGCCACATACAGCCCAGTGCTGCGAAACGCCGCTGGTGTGGTGTCTTATACTGACAACATAATAACATGTAGTATACTTACCGGCATGAAACGAGAAATACTATTCGTCAACACCGGGGATAAAACGGTGGTTTGTGGGAATAACCACTAAAAGGATTCGCCGGGATAGTTGGGAACCGGTAATACGGCTGAAAAAATCGATCAAAGATTTTATACGGGACCGGAACACAGCGGGCCGCGGTTTTAAGGGAGCAAGGGAACAAAAAAAATCCCCGTGAATATTCAAAGGGTCCCCGCAAAGGGACTAATATGTAGAATATGTATCCGGCAGAACACCGGCTAATACATGTATATTTTATCTTATTGGTACAACCCTGTCAAATTTACCTTGAGCATGGCTAAAGGTTTCTGTCAAATATCCAACGTTTGAATGTTTAAACAGCTCCTCATTAAATGTTATATTTGCCCAGCGATAATCATCGGTTTGATATATTCGTCCGGTTTCCTTATCTATATGCTCATTATCAAACCAGGTAAGATCAAAATATACTCTCCTTCCATCAACAAGATTTAATACATTCCAGGCATGTTTCGGCCCGGTCCACTTTTCAACAGATTTAACACAATTTAATAAGACCGCTTTATTCATCACTTCAGCGGCATAACCCGCACACACCGCATATCTCATTCCGGGAGTCTTAATGGGCACAGCGCCTTGATAACCGCTAAAGTTTGTCCAATCATATTCGATTTCACGGCAAAGTTTTTTTGCAAAATTAATTATTTCAGCGTAAGCAGGATCATTGTCGATAAGATATTCAGCCTCCCGCTTAAGGTCATAATTGAATTTTAGTGTTTGATATCTTGCGTATTCTCCATAGGACTGTAAGCTTCTGCCACGATATGGCGATTTATCTCCCCAGGTTCTTCTTGTTCCGGCGCCAACATAACCAGGTGCTATAATATAGGATGCCTCAAAAAAGACGGAATTTCCATCATCACTCCACCATGCCCTCAATTGAGGATCGATAGCCCACTTGTTTTCCATTTTTTCTTTTGTAAACGCTTCATTTACAATCCATTCCCTTATCTTGGGGGGAAACTGACCTATGTTTGCTCCGTAATACATAATTACAGGGGGTTCAGGGATATAGGGAGTATATTTTTTTTGTTCAAACGAATTTTCTGAAACTTTCTGAGTTCCGGCACAACCGGCCAAAATAACCAATAAAACAATAATACTCATAACCGTTTTCACAAGAAGCCTCCTTATGTTAGAAACATTACCTTGATGTATACTTATCTAATATTTGTTCGTATGTCAGATGACTTGTTACACACTCGTTTTGCAGTTGTGCCCCTGTGACATGAATTTCATGTTTTAATTTTTCTGTACATTCTTTTTCGTAAAATACACGGATAAATTTACGAAAAGATTCATCGGTAATATACCCAATTTCAACGTCAAGATCAATTCTTCCCGGACGCAGTAATGCGGGATCGATGTTTTCTTTATGGTTTGTAGACATTATCAACACTCTGCCGTCTTTTGCAGTAATACCGTCAATGGAATTTAATATCGACGATAAAGATTCCGCCTTTAGATCAAGACCATGATTTCCCGGTGATATTTGCTGAAAGAAACCGTTGTCGTTTTTTTCCCTTCGTTTTTGTGCAGATTTAGCGGAATCAATATCTTCAATCACCAAAATGGCGTCTTCATAAGCTGATGAAAACGCTTCGTCTATCTCGGCAATTCGATCAACCGGCAGAATATAAAGCGGTTTGTTAAAATAAGAGGCAGCTGCCTTGATCATTGATGTTTTTCCCGTTCCCGGAGGACCCGATAAAAGTATGCCATATCGATACGGAATCCCATGATCCGCATACCACTGCCGGGAAGTATAAAATTTTTCGAGATTATACAATATGGCGTCAATTGTTCTTTGATCGATGAATATTGAAGTGAAAGGCCTTAATGGAATATCACCGGTAAAAAACCACTTGTGATTAGTATATACCGATATGGATATTCTGTTTCTTGCCGAATAGCCCCGCCTCTTTTCAATGGCGGTAATAAAGTCATTGACAATGTTTACATCCCTGCCGAACCAGGTAACAGAAAGATTCATTCTTTCTGACTCAACATATATGCCTTGATTATTATCCATGGATAATGAAATCAAGACATGCTTGCCATTCATATTAACAAGATGCGTTCCCGGTCCGACTCCTTTTCCAATATGGTCGCAATGATTGAACTGTCCGGATAAAAGCTTGATTATTCGAAGCTGGCTGTAAATATCCTGGTCAGAAAACAACTGCCTGCATTAACGTGTAAAATCCCCAATTACTCGAAGTCAAAACAATGGTTGTCGTGATATGCTTCCAGATAAATCTGCCAATTCCGACTGGGATTTGTTTCAACGCCGTCGAAAATAATCCGACCACAAACATTGAAATTACCGTGATTAGAATGGTGTGTAAAGAATATTGGTCCTGCGGCATACCACCATCAACCATAGGAATACAGCAGCGCGTCTAAAATTGTCTTCTGTTCAAATGTACAAAAATGTTACTTCCTTTGGGTATTGACCCTTGAATTTTTCAAGCTTAGAAACCGAACCATAACTTTCCATAAAATTAGCTGTTTTTTCCAATATAGCACCAAAAAATGATGTTTCAAGTCATAATATGTAATAATAGATTATAAAACTAGAAGGGAGAGTACAGTATTCTTATCTCATAGGTAAGTGTGAAGCAGGATGGCAGGTATTCGGGAGATTTTTGCCCAAAATCTGAAGAAAAACCGTAAAAGATGCGGCTTTTCGCAGGAAAAACTGGCTGAAAAGGCAGGTATCTCTACTCATTATATCGCCGTGATCGAACTTGCCAAAAATTTCCCCGCTGCGGATGTGATTGAACGGCTTGCTGGGGCGCTGGGTATCGAAGTAAACGAGCTTTTTGGAGTTGCCGCCTCCCCGGTCGAAGAACTGGAGCGGCTTCACCGTGAGATCATTTCCGATGTACGGCGGACGATTGAGGATTCGGTAGAAAGCGCCTTCGCCAGGCGGGAACGAAAACCGGGAAATTGAAGGGCAGCAACAACCGGCCCGGAGCCGGCGGGTTCCCCCTGGGGAGGAAGGTTCATTTGCAGAGGGATGAATATCCCGAACCTCCTCCGCGGGCTTAGCCCCAAAGGGCCTGCGGATATATTCCCCGGCGGGTAAATTCCTCCACATTTTTTATCGCCGCTTCCCGGTCTTCTTTATAGGTAACCCCGAACCAGGGAGCGTCCGCTTCCAGTACCCGTATTTTAAGGAGCCTGTTTTTTATAAGCCAGTCCGCCGCCATGGGCAGGTAACATTCCGTCCTGGGCTGGGCGCCGTCCGGTCCCGTAAGGAAGGCGTCAAAATACCGCCGAAGATCGCTGAAGATCGAAGGGGGAAAACCCCAAAAGTTCATGGACACCGGCGTTGCATCCTCCAAATGCCGTTTGGCAAGGTTCGATTCGGTATGGTAGATCCTGCCGTCCCCTTCCCGGGCAATGGCGGTAAGTTCGTCCACCGAAACAAGGTAACCGTCCTGGACGGCGCATATCCCCCGGGTAACCGTTCCCTGGGGGCTTAGGGTTTTTTCCAGCCGGTAAGGAACGATGGCCCCTTCGGTAACCGCCTTGCCCCCCAGGTAGGCCCCCATGGCTTTAAACGCTTCCTGGCCGTAGAAATCGTCGGCGTTGATCACCGTAAAGGGGGCATCGATGTTTTTTTCCGCACAGAGCAGGGCATGGGTTGTTCCCCAGGGTTTGGTCCGGTTAATTTCCCTGGATTTGGCAAAGATCGCCGGGGGAATAAGGCTGTCCATTTCTTGAAAGGCAAGTTCGCAGGGAAAGTTTTTACCGATTCGGGAAAGGACCATTTCTTTAAAGTCCTCTTCGATTTCATGCCGGATTATAAACACCGCCTTTCCAAAGCCGGACCGTTTAGCGTCATAGACCGAATAGTCCAAAAGCACTTCCCCGTTTTTTCCAATCTTGTCCATCTGTTTAAGGCCGCCGTAACGGCTTCCTATGCCTGCCGCCAGTACCACAATGACCGGTTTATTCATTCTTGCCTCCGCTGGTAAGTTTTTTTTCAAATCGTTCCAAATTTTTGCCGCTTAGCTTTTGCCTTGGATATTCTGCACAGCTGCTTTTTTCTTCGATCCCAAGCCGGTGCTGCAACTCCGCAAATTCCTCGGCAGAAAAACTAACGGCCCCCAGCATATGTTCCTGGAAGGAGGCGCAGCACCGGGGGGCGACCTTTTTTGTTATCTCAAAAATAACCTGGGCGTAAAGCCTAATTTCTTTCTGTGCATGGGGATCAAGCCGTAGTTCCAAAAAGTGAAACAGATTATGAAGATCTATCTGCCAGTACCATTCGGTGTACAAAGAAAGGGGAAGGTTGATCCGGGCCAGCTCTCTGGCAAGCCCGGTTTGAACTAATTCCATATACGCGCCATAGGCTCTTTTTTGGGTATCTTCAAGGCCCGCCCGGATCTTTTCTGCTTCTTCTGGGTCCAGGGCCGCGGAGGAACGGCCCTGCTTGTTATCGGAACTTTGAAGGGCCAGGTCCCCCGGCGCCGGGACATAAAAAGCATCCTTCATCACCGAATAGCGGCCCGATACCTCGTTCACCCTGGCGGTTCGGTGCCGTATCCACTGGCGGGCCACAAAAATAGGCAGCTTTATATGGAAGCTTAATACCACCTGCTCAAAGGGGCTGGTATGCCGGTTCCGCAAAAGGTACTCAATAAGTCCCGCATCTTCCCGGTAGGTTTTGGTCCCTTCCCCATAGGATACCCTGGCAGCCTGAACAACCCGGTCATCCCCCCCAAGATAATCCACCAGCCGGACAAAACCCTTGTCCAGCACAGGGTATTCCTTATCCAGGATCGCCTCCGCATCGCCGACAACACAGTGGGCCATGGTTACCTCTAAAATAGAAGCTTTCCCAAAACCTTAGTTTTTTGGAAATGCTCAAAATAATCGGACTTTCAGGGTTTTCCCAAACCCAGGGCTATTGTAGCAAGTACGGAGGTTCTGCACAAGTGTTTTTGTGATATTTTTCCAAAATGGCAGGGCTAAGTGTTGCACTTCAGGGTTGAACGCGGGACCTATTGTTTCGGCTGTTGGCAACAGTTTGGAACGGGCGAATAAGTAAACCGCAGGTTTTCATCCCTGTAAAATGTGGGTGAAGTGGAGCGTGGAAGGCGCGGCCGGCCTAGCGGAACGGAACCCCGAGCCTCCAACGGCGAAACAGATACAGACCTGTTGTGCGAAGTAATTTTTTGTATCACATTCTATTTATTCGAAAGTCTGGTTTAATACCCCGCAGCTCTGCTGCGGCTGAAATAACGCAATGCTTACAAAAATCTGGTATTAAACCAGACGGTATAATAAACTTCCTATCGAACGAGCCT
>JAISLT010000038.1 GCA_031277165.1 Spirochaetaceae bacterium | reverse complement strand
AGGCTCGTTCGATAGGAAGTTTATTATACCGTCTGGTTTAATACCAGATTTTTGTAAGCATTGCGTTATTTCAGCCGCAGCAGAGCTGCGGGGTATTAAACCAGACTTTCGAATAAATGCCGCCGTCTCCCTACGCATGGAAGCCGCTCCGTCCGGCGGAAAACCGTACCGGCCTTAGTGTAGCTTCAGCTTAAAAGGGTGTCAACTTTTTTCGGTGATTTTTTTAAACTATACGAAAACACGGCAGCCCCAGGGTGCAATATTGACTGGCAGCCGCAGGAGACGAAAAAGGTTTTACAAAAACTTCAGTTTTTAGGAAAGCAGCTTTAGATGCGCGGTATGTTCAAAAAAAACAGGGGGCTGTATAATGAGTTATGGAATTTGTCCTTACCGCGGAAGAAAAGTCCACCCTCCTGGCCGACGCCCGGGAAACAATAGCCGCGAGGCTGGAAAACCGCAGTCCCCGGTACCACCGTGGACCGGAGTTCACCACGGCGGCTGCATCCGGCGCATCGGTCCTGACAAAACCCTGCGGGGCCTTTGTGACGATCCACAAAAGCGCCGGAGAAGCGGGTAAACCCGGCGGAACCCGCCGGCTTCGGGGCTGTATTGGCCGGATGATCGGCACCGAAAGCCTTGAAAAGACCGTCCGTACCATGGCCCTGGAGGCGGCCTTTGGGGATCCCCGGTTTCCGCCCCTTTCGGCGGAGGAGCTGCCCCGCTGCGACATAGAGATTTCCGTCCTTTCACCGATGGAAAAATGTCCCGATCCACGGCAGGTCAAGGTCGGCCTACACGGCCTTTACCTTATCTACCGGGGCCGTTCGGGGGTCCTGCTTCCTCAGGTACCGGTGGAACAGGGGTGGAATTTGGACGAATACCTGGACTATATCTGCGTTAAGGCCGGGGTCCCCTCCGGTTCCTGTGAAGCTCCCGGCGCGGAACTGCATACCTTTACCGCGGTGGTGTTCGGGGAATTCCCCCAGGCTGGATCCGTGTAGGCTTCATATGCGAAGCGTCACGCCCTCAGCCGGACTGCGGCTCGGGATAGAGGTTGCGGATCTGCTTGATGCAGGGAAGGATCTCGAAAAAAATATCCATAAGCTCCGGATCAAACTTAGTCCCCTTTAACCGTTTTATTTCCGCCAGTACCTCCGCTTCCGACCAGGGTTCCTTGTAAACCCGCCGGGAACAAAGGGCATCGTACACGTCCGCCAGGGCCACAATGCGTCCCGCCAGGGGAATTTCATCGCCCTTCTTGCCCAGGGGCTTTCCATCCCCGGTGGCCTTTAAAATCCGCCCGGTAATAGGATCGACCCACCCTGGGTACCCGGAACCGTCCCAGTTCTCGTGATGGGTCAGCACCACTTCCCGGGCCAGTATATCCACCGGCGCTTGGGGGTCTTCAAAAAGCTGGGCGCCGTACAGGGTATGGTGCTGCATAATTGTGTATTCCTCGGGGGTAAATTTTCCCGGTTTTTTCAAGATAATGTCGGAGATTGCCACCTTTCCCACATCGTGGAGCATGGAGGCGATCTTAAGCGTATCCTTAAAACTTTCCCGCTCCTGGTCGGGGATCTTATGATGGTATGCCCAGCGGTCATAAATTTCCGCCGCATAGCCGGCAACCCGGTTAACGTGGGTGCCCGTTTCCTTGGGATCCCTCAGCTCGGACATCTTAATCATCCGCAGGATCATCGCCCTGGTTACGTATGCCCGCTGCAGGGCCAGGGATGCATTATTGGCAAAGTGGGTAATAAGAAACTCATCGTCCGCAGAGAAGGGAATTACCCGTCCCTCCTGATCCTTGGAATTGATGATCTGGATAACCCCCAAAAGCCGGCCCTCCGCCGTTTGCAGGGGGATAACCAGGGTAGAAGTGGTCCTATACCCCGAAATTTTATCGTAGGCGGTGCTGTACGAGTAGGGGGCGTTGGAGGAAATATTGTACACATCCGGTACATTGACCAGTTTTCTGGTAAGGGCGCAGTAGCCGGAAATGGTTCTTTCGTTTATGGCGACAGAAAAGACCGAATATATAAGCTTCTGTCCCGGCGGAAGATTCCGGGCCAGGGTATCGTTTTGGGCATATTTAACCGTAAGTTTTTCAAGCCATTCGCCGTCTTCCTGTACCCGTTCAAGTACATAAATTGAGCCGGCGTCGGCCCGGACCACCTTACGGGCCTCCAGTAATATGCGTTCCAAGAGCAAATCCAGATCCTGGATCTGATTTAGTTCTGAATCGAGCTTTACTATGGATTTAAAATCTGTGTCTGACATAAAAACTCCCACCATAGTATAATCTAATGTATGGGTTTAAACAAGATAAAATCCTTACTTATTCTATCCGAAATGGCATAGGGACCGCCGCCGAAAAAGGTAAAAAACCCCGGGGCACGGACCCCGCCTGCCGGCAGGCCCCGCTAGCAGCCTGTTGTTTTTCGAGGATTTTTTGTATAAATGTAAAAAAACCCCGGGAGAAGGAGAACTCCCGGGGCAAACCAAAAAGGAAAGGAGGAATAGGAAACAGTGTTTACCGTCTACCTGCCCTTGTAACCACCGGGGACGGCAAAGGTTACACTTTTTTTTTCAAAAAGCACCGCTCTTTTTTCCTTTTTTTAGAGTATTGTAATTGCCTGCCCAGCAAAGGGCATGGCAAAATGCGGGAGTACCATACGGATGTTTACTATAGCCTGGTCCTGGGTTATTGCACCGGATTTGACACCCAAGAACCCGCCTGCGCAGGGAAGGTCCGCGCGGGGAGGTTCATCTGTCCTCTTCTTCCGTTTCTAAGTCTAAATTTCCCAGTACTTTTTGGGCCTTTGCTTCCGGCAGCAATTGAACGTTTTTTAGCCGTTTTTCAATCTGCCGCGATCTGGTACCGGTCTTGGCCAATTCTTCGCTGGCGCTGTCGAGCTTCTTTTTTGCCGCCTCTAAAACTTCGGCAAATTTGCCGAACTGCGTTTTAACGGCCCCCAGCAGATCCCATATTTCGCTGGTCCGTCTTTCAACCGCCAAGCTCCTGAACCCCATTTGCAGGCTGTTTAAAAAGGCCGAAATTGTGGTGGGCCCCGTGATGGTTATTTTAAATTCGTTCTGGATATTTTCAAAGAGGCTTGGTATGCGCAGGACCTCTGCATAGAGCCCTTCAAAGGGCAAAAACATGATGGCAAACTCAAGGGTATGGGGGGGATCTATATATTTTTCATGGATATCCCGGGCATATTTTTTTATTTTATTTTCCAGTTCCTTCTTTGAATGGGCAATTACCTGGGCATCCCCGGTATCGTAGGCGGTCATCAGAGCCTCGTAATCCGCACTGGGAAATTTTGAATCGATCGGCAGCCATAGGGATCTGTTTGTATCTTCCTTGCTGGGAATTTTTATGGCAAATTCAACATTCTCATTACTGCCTTCTTTTGTCTTTACATTTTCCGCATATTGACTTGGCGCAAGAAGCTGTTCCAGGATTGCCCTAAGCTGGTATTCCCCCAGAACCCCCTTGGTCTTCACATTCGATAAAACCTTTTTTAGATCCCCCACGCCGGTGGCTAAATTCTGCATCTCCCCCAGACCCTTTTGGACCCGGTCTAAATTATCGCTTACCAGTTTAAAGGATTCCGTAAGCCGTTTTTCCAGGGTATCGTGGAGTTTTTCGTCCACGGTCTTTCGCATTTCTTCAAGCTTTATGCCGTTGTCACGCTGAATTTCCCCCAGTTTTGTTTCGATGGTTGTCCTGTTCTTTTCAAAGACCGCCACGGTTTCTCTGGTTAAACCGTCAATCCTGGTGGAAAATTTTTCTTCAAAGCTTTTTAAGGCTATGGTCAATTCGGCCCGGCTGGATTTAGAGGAATCTCCCAGGAAGTCCACGATCGATTTTATTTTATTATCTATAAGCCCCGTAAAATTTGTTATGTGCTGGTTAAATTTTTCTTCAAAGGATTTAAGGGAAAGGGCTAATTCCTCCCGGATATTCCGGGCCGATTTGTTTATTTCGTCCCGGTTCTGGCCAAATTCCTCCCGCAGGGTGGTGTGGGTCTTATCGATTTTCTTTTCGTATTCCTCCAGCTTTAGCAGGATATATTCCTGGGAATGTTTTTTATTCGCCGCCCTTTCCAGCAAAAACAAGAAAAAGTGTGCAATAATAACCGCAGAAACTATAAACCACGCAATAACAGTTAAATCCATGGTTCCTCCTATGAACATCCCGTGGTATTTCCACAGGTATCGCATTTCATACAGGTACCGTTCCTGATTAGGGTAAGGGAACCACAGCTGGGGCAGGGGTCCCCTTCGTATCCCTTAAGCCGGGCCTGGGCAACGGCCTCTTCTCCGGTGAGGTTTTCCCCCGGAGGGGCAGAGGGAGAATCGGCCCCGCGTTTGGCTGTTCCCGGCCTGCGGTGCCTTAATTCGGGCTTTCCCGGTTCCGCCGGGGTTTCGTCCTTGGTACCGGTGGCAAGCAGATCCTCCGGTTTTATCTGCCCCAGATCGGTCCGCTTTAAATAGCTAATCGCCAGATCCCGGAAGATATAATCGATCACGCTGGTGGCCATCTTTACATAATCATGGCCATGGACAATACCGTTGGGCTCGAAGCGGCTAAAGGTAAAGGCGTCCACATATTCCTCCAGGGGCACCCCGTACTGCAGGCCCAGGGAAACGGCAATGGCAAAACTGTTAAGAAGGCTCCGGAAGGCGGCCCCTTCTTTGTGCATGTCCAGAAAAATTTCCCCCAGTTTGCCGTTGTCGTATTCGCCGGTACGGATAAAGATCGAATGGCCCCCTATCTTGGCCTTTTGGGTGTATCCGGACCGGCGGTTGGGCAGGGGCCGCCTAAGCCCCCGCACATCGCTGCTGCGGCGGTCAAACCGGACCGGGGCATCCAGGCTCCTTTGCAGGTCCAGGATCATGTCCGCCAGGGGATCCAGTCCGGGGGCAAAGGAAGAAAGGGGCTGGGACAGCTTTGAACCGTCCCGGTAAAGGGCCACGGCTTTTAAGCCCCTTTTCCAGGCCAGCATATAGGCCCCCTTGACATCTTCGTAGTCCGCGGTGTTGGGCATGTTGATGGTCTTGCTGATCGCCCCGCTTATAAAGGGCTGCACCGCCGCCATCATTTCCACATGGGCCTGCCAGGGTATGGAACGGGTACCGCCCTTTCCCGAAGGGGTGGCGGTATCAAACACGGGAAGATCCTTAAGCTTAAGCCCCGGGGCGCCCTCGAGGCCCATGGTTCCGCAGGCGTACAGTTCCGCCCCGGCAATTTCCCTGTCGCCGAATCCCAGGTGTTTTAAGAGGCTGAACCCCGGCAGGGACCATGTTGATTCGGGGATGGACAGATCCTTTTCTACAAAATCCTTCCCCAGAATCCAGGAATTAAAAACCCCCTCCAGGGACAGGGCGTTTGCCACCGCCGCCTCTGCGGCGGCAATGGCCGCCGGGGTAAAACCCCTTTCTTCAAGGCTTAGGGGATTGATCCCCGGAGAGCCCTTTAGGGTCTTATGGCCCGTGGCGTAAAAGGCAATGGCTTCTATTTCGCTTTTTTTGTACCCCAGGGCTTCCAGGGCCGGAGGAACAGATTGGTTGATGATTTTAAAGTACCCCCCGCCGGCGAGTTTTTTGAACTTTACCAGGGCAAAATCCGGTTCAACCCCGGTGGTGTCGCAGTCCATTAAGAGGCCGATGGTTCCCGTGGGCGCCAGGGCGCTGACCTGGGCGTTGCGGAAACCCCGGGCTTCTCCCAGTTCCAGCGCCCGGTCCCAGGCCTGCCGGGCCGCCTCCAGCAATTCCCCGGGGCACCTGGCCGGATCTATAGGCCGGGGCAGCGTATGAAGGGCCTCGTATTCTTCCGCCGGGGCATGGTAGGCCGCCCGGCGGTGGTTCCGTATTACCCGGAGCATGGCTTCGCGGTTTTCTTCATAACGGACAAAGGGCCCCAGGGCGGCGGCCATCCGGGCGGACTGGGCATAGGCTTCCCCGGTAAGAATTGCGGAAACCGCCGCCGCCACCGCCCTGCCCTCCTCCGAATCATAGGCCAGGCCCATAACCATAAGAAGACTACCCAGGTTGGCATACCCCAATCCCAGGGTCCGGTACTGGTAAGAAAGTTCCGCAATTCTCGGCGCAGGGAACTGGGCCATGACCACGGAGATCTCCAGAATGGTGGTCCAGATCCCAATGGCATGGAGGTATCCTTTGACGTTAAAGGCTCTTTTCTTTTTGTCATAAAAGTGCAGCAAATTTATCGATGCCAAATTGCAGGCCGTGTCGTCCAAAAACATATACTCTGAACAGGGATTACTGGCCCGGATCTCCCCTCCCCCGGGGCAGGTGTGCCAGTCGTTGATGGTGGTGTGGTACTGGAGTCCCGGATCGGCGCACTGCCAGGCGGAACGGGCCACCAGGGTCCAGATGTCCCGGGCCTTTAGGGTCTTCACAACCTTTCCGGATATTCGCCCGGTAAGATCCCAATTCCGGTCATCTTCCAGGGCCTTCATAAATTCATCGCTTACCCTAAGACTGTTGTTAGAAGACTGGCCCGACACGGTGGTGTAGGCTTCGTCGTCCCAGGCGGTGGAAAATACCGCCGGTTCCGGGGAATCTCCCTGTTCAATACGGCGGAGCAGCTGGTAGAGGTAGGAAAGGGGGACCTGATCCACCAGGGCCGACCTAAGGGCCTCGGCAAGTTCATGGTTTTTTTCGATGTTAAAGGAATCTCCCTGGGGCCCCCGGAAAGAAACCACCGCCTTCTTTAATGCCTCCAGATGTTTCTTGATAATCAAAGAACCGGCCACCATGGAAGCGGCCTTGTGCTCTTCCTCGGCCTTCCAGTTGATGTACTTTTCCACATCCGGGTGATCCACATCCAGGGTAACCATTTTTGCCGCCCGGCGGGTGGTGCCCCCGCTTTTAATTGCCGATGCGGACCGATCCCCTATTTTAAGAAACGACAGCAGCCCCGAAGAAACCCCGCCGCCGGAGAGCCGTTCGTTGGATCCCCGAAGCTGGGAAAAATTGGAACCCGTACCGGAACCGTACTTAAAAAGCCGGGCCTCCCGGGTTACCAGATCCATAATCCCCCCTTCGTTTACCAGGTCGTCCTCTACCGAAAGGATAAAGCAGGCGTGGGGCTGGGGCCGTTTGTAGGCGCTGCCGGACTTTTCTGTTTTTCCCGTGGCCGGATCGGTATAGTAGTGACCCTGGGCAGGACCGTCTATTCCATAAACGGCGTAAAGTCCCGTATTGAACCATTGGGGGCTGTTGGGGGCCGCTATCTGGCGGGCCAGCATATAGCAGGTCTCATCGTAAAAAGCCCTCTCGTCCTGGGGACTATCGAAGAAGCCGTTTTCACGGCCCCAGCTTACCCATGTATAGGCCAGGCGGTGAAAAACCTGCCGGGCGTCATGTTCCGCGCCGTCGTCGGGAAGTTCCCTGCCGGGATCCTCCGGGACCGCCGTATTCACCCAGTCCCGCCACAGATACCGTTTATCCCCGGGAACCCCCGCCTTGCGAAAATACTTCTGGGCCATAATATCGCTGGCAATCTGGCTCCAAAAGGCAGGAACTATGACCGTCTCTTCCCGGAAGACCGCCTTCCCATCGGGATTACGGATCTCGCTCCGTCTTTTTTCCCAGACAATATCTTTATACGGCCCGGATTCCGGACTTGTAAAAAAGCGTGGTACCTTCATAATTTCCCTCGACTTTGATTTAGCGTGTTTTTTTAGGTATGAACAGCGGCCATCCCATATATAGAGTGTATTTATAGTACCATACACCATATAAGGGGGTTCGTCAAGGCTTATAGTAAACCGTAATGACTCAAAACAAAATCCAGCGAAACATACCGTAAACTTGACACCCCCGGTGTTCTTTCGTATAGTACGGGTATGACAAGAAAGGCAATTGTCCCACCGGGGGTAAAATCCGTGGGTCCCTATTCCGCGGGGATTGATGCGGAGGGGCTGGTGTTTCTGTCCGGCCAGACCCCCCTGGATCCGGCCACCGGTAAATTGGCCGAGGGGGGCATAGGGGCGCAGACAGAACAATGTTTTAAAAACCTCTTTGCCGTTCTGGCCGCGGGAAACCTGGGGCCCGGTGATGTGGTAAAAGTTACGGTATTCCTGACCAATATGACCGATTTTGCGGCGATGAACGAGGTATACAAAAATCAATTTTCCGAACCCTACCCGGCCCGGTCCACCATTGGGGTGGCGGCGCTGCCGCTTGGGGCCGCGGTGGAGATTGAATTTATCGCCCGGCGAAGATAATTCCCTATCTTTGCAGCACATCGAAGGGATCCTCCCCCAAGCGGCGGTGCTGAACTGCCTCAAGAATATGTTCCGCCTCGATTATTTCTTTTCCCTCCAGGTCCGCGATGGTCCTGGCCATTCGAAGAATTCCGTGGCATGCCCTGCCGGAAAGGGCCAGCCGTTCCGCCGCTTTATGGTAGGCCCGCTCCGCCCCCTCCGTGCGGGGGCAAAAATTCCCGATCTGGGAAGGGGACATGCGGGCGTTCCGGCGGACCCTGTACATATCCCCCCCAGCGGGTTTTGTCCCGGCGGGGGCAAACCGGCGGCGCTGTATTTCCACCGCCCGCATAATCCGGTGCCGTATACAATCGCTGGATTCGGGTTTTCCGGCCCTCGCATAGACCTCCCGGGTGCTGCCGGAAACGGGGACCCGGATATCTACCCTGTCCAGAAGGGCGCCGCTGAATTTTTTCCAATACCGGTACACTTCCTCGGGACTGCAAAAACAATTCCCCGCGGCGGGGGAATCCTCCCCGGGATCCGGTTCCCACCGGGATGAGCCGAGCCTTCCGCAGGGACATGCGTTGGCAGCCATAATAAGCTGAAAATCCGCGGGAAGCTTTACCGGTCCTTCGGCCCTAACGATGGTGATCATCCCCTCCTCCAGGGGTTCCCGAAGGGCCTGCAGGGCCTTGGCGCGGAATTCCGGAGCCTCGTCAAGGAACAGAATTCCCAGGTGAGCCAGGCTAATCTCTCCGGGCCGGACGGTCCTGCCCCCGCCCAGAAGCCCCTCGGTACTGGCGGAATGGTGGGGGGCGCGGAAGGGCGGTCTGGTAATAAGCGCAAAGGAACCCCGGGACTGCCCGGCGATGCTGTGGATGCGGCTAACCTCCACCGCCTCCTCCCCGGTTAACCGCGGCATGATCGAAGGCATCCGCCGGGCCAGCATGGTCTTACCCGCTCCTGGGGCCCCAAAGACCAGCAGGTTGTGACCCCCGGCGGAGGCGATCTCCAGGGCCCGTTTATACCGGTCCTGACCCTGAACTTCGGCAAAATCGCCGCAGTCCGGGGGACATTCCGCCGCCGGGGAACTGCAAAAAGCCGGGGGAAAACCGCCGGTCTTAACCAGCAGCACCAACCCGTGGGCCGCCTCGTCCAGGCTGGACACCGCGGTAAACCGGATGCCGCCGGAAGGATCCTCCCCTGGGCCGGTACTGGGGTTTAGCAGCACCGCCGCCTCCTCCTCATTTTCCTTGGGGACTATAAAGAACCGGATCCCCTCGGCCAGACCCGCGGCTGCCGCGGCCAACACGCCCCGGACCGGCCTAACCCTGCCGGAAAGTTCCAGTTCCCCCAGGACCATCAATTGTTCCGGCAGGGCCCCCAGGCCGGGGACAAGTCCCGCGGCGGCCATTACCGAAAGGGCCATGGGAAGGTCCAGGGCGGCCCCCTCTTTTTTAATCCCCGCCGGGGCCAGGTTGATTAAGATCCGGTCCAGCGGAAAGCTTAGGCCCGAATTACGGAACGCCGCCCGGACCCTCTCCCTTGCTTCTTTAACCGCCCCCTCCGCCAGGCCGGAAATATCAATTCCCGGTATACCCCGGCGTATGTCGGTTTCGACCCGGATAAGAATACCCCTGTCCCCAAAGGGAACATAACCGGTGATATACATAACTGCTCCTTCATGACGGCGCCGCTCCAATACCTTTACGGCAGGATTTCCTAAACCGGAACCCGCCGCAGGGTTTTAACCCGGAGCTTTATGACGAGCCCTAACCCGGTGTTTTGCCGGCGGATACGGTGTATATGGCAAAGGGGATGCTGTTGCTTGGATTGGCAGAAAAAATGTTTACCCGGCTGTTTAAAACTGGGGTTTTAAAACGGGCTGTTTAAACCCGGCTTTGAAGCGCTGCCCCATGGGGGGCTGTCCTTAGTAATGCTGTTCCGCATAATGCACCCAGCCCCCGGCAGTAACCAGGGCTTTTTCAAAGGCCCCCAGGCGGAACGGGAAGGTCCTTTCCCTGTCTTCGGTGCAGTCCCCGGACTTAAAGACCAGTATTTCCCTGTCCAAATCGACGGAGAGAACCGTTTCTTTCCCTGCAAAACCGGCAAATAAAAGATCAATGTCTTCGGAAGAAAGTTCCCAGGCGATCATGCCGCAATTGTACATGTTTTGCCGGAAGATCCGGGCAAAGCTTGGGGCAATGACCATGTTGATTCCATTAAGCTCCAATACCCAGGGGGCGTGTTCCCTGGAAGAGCCGCAGCCAAAATTCTCCCTGGTTACTATCACACCCTTACCGGCGCAGGATCCCGGAGGGGTAAAACCGGGAAGGGCCAGGTCTTCCAGTATATGGGGCTTTAACGATTCCTTTGTGTTGGCCGTCAGGTACTTTGCAGGAATAATCTCGTCGGTGTTAATATTGGGCCGGTCCAAGAAAAGGACGGCCCCGCCAAAATGCTTGGGGGGGGCCCTGGGCGGCTGTTCCGCCCGGGGAGTTTTTGCCGCCGGGGAAGCCCCGCCGGGTAAAAGATCTACCTTACCGGGCTTGTCCTGACAATTTTTACCACCGGTAAATTCAGCCCCGTGAACGTGCAGCCGCCCCTGCGCTGCAGCGCCGCAGTCCGCCGGATCCTGCCCATCCGCCGGGGTGATGCAGCCGGCAATGGCCGCGGCGGCGGCGGAGACGGGACTCATCAGGTGGATCATTCCGCCCTTTCCCATGCGGCCAAAGAAATTCCTATTGGTGGTGGAGGCACAGACCTCCCCCCGGGCCAGCACCCCGTTGGACATGCCCAGGCAGGCGCCGCAGCCGGGGCTTATTACGCAGAACCCCGCGGCGGCAAAGTCGCCGATGAGCCCCTCTTCCAGGGCCCGAAGGTACACCCCCTGGGTTGCCGGGGCAAGTATGGCCCGCAGTCCCGGGGCGATTTTTTTGTTCCGGATCACCGCCGCGGCGGCCCGCAGATCCTCGATCCGTCCGTTGGTACAAGAACCTATGTAGACCTGATCGATCTTAGTTCCCTCCAGTTCCCGGACAGGTTTTACTTCGTCCGGTTTGTAACCGGTGCTGACCAGGGGTTCCAGGGAAGAACAGTTAATGGCATATTCTCCGTCATAGACCGCATCCGCATCGCTTTGCCATGTTTCAAAGTCCGCCAGGGCCTCTTCTTTGGAGCCGTAGTTTTTTTCGCCATGACAGGTTCCGCCGCCGGTAATGAGGGGCCACAGATAGTCCGCCGTTACCCTGTCGGGCAGGCAGATACCGCTGGTGGCCCCCGCTTCCACGGCCATATTGCAAAGGGTCATCCGGCCCTCCATGCTCATTTTTTCCACCACCGGACCGCGGAATTCGATCACATGGTCCGTGGCCCCCGAAACCCCAAGCCGGGCGATAACCGCCAGTATTAGGTCCTTAGGGTAGACGCCCCTGGGAAGTTCCCCCTCCAAGTTAACCCTAAGGGAAAGGGGTTTCTTGAAGGCGCAGACCCCCTTAAGGATCCCCACCTCCAGATCCGTGGTTCCAATTCCCGCAGCAAAGGCTCCAAAGGCTCCGTGGGTACAGGTATGGCTGTCCCCCATAATAATTGTGTACCCAGGCCGGACAAAACCCTTTTCGGGAAAGATCGCATGGCACACCCCGTTTCTGCCGATGTCAAAGAAGTCCCGTATGCCGTGCCGTCCGGCCCAGTTCCGCAGGATCTTTCCCTGTTCCGCGGTGGCCGAATCCTTGGCGGGACTAACATGATCAATCACCGCCTTAATCCGGCGGGGATCAAAAACACGGTCCAGGCCCCGAAGGGCCAGATCGTTGATCGCTATGGGGGTGGTTATCTCGTGGCAGAACACCGCATCCAGGGCGAGTACCCAGGTTTCTTCCGAGGGCCGATCCTTTACATGGGTCTGGAAAATTTTTTCCACCAGTGTCATGCCCATTTGTTTCCCCGGACCCTGGATATAAAAGCCATCACCACCCCTTCCGTTTAAGGCAATCGAATGGTGAACCATATCTGTATTTTTTTCAAGTCCCGGTTATGGTTTTTTGCGGCGCAGCACGGTCCCGCCATACTTTCTAACGCGGGTCTATCCTTAAAACCCTTAATTGCGGACAGACCGCGGAGTCCCGGTCCGGTGCATTAGAGCCCCCGCGGGAACAGTTAGCGTTTCACCGGCCGCAGAACGCCCCTGATAGTTAGGATAGACCCTTCAAGTTTTACCTCCAGGGTTCCGTCCCAATTGAACATCGCCATCATGTCGCCGTAGTCGTTCTGAATGGGACCGGTCTTGGCGTCGTTCCCCTGGGTAATGATCCGTCCCGAAGGGACGCCGGGATCCCACACCTTCTGCCAATCGATTGAAGCGGCGGTCATGTCCGGCGAAAAATCCCGGGAGATAACCTGGGGCCCCTCGCCCTGGATATACCCGACGGTACGCATCACATAGTTTCCCCGGGGAAAGCCGATGTTGCCGTTCCGGTCGGTCCGGATGCGGTAGGCCACGCCCCGGTGGACATATTCCATGGTAATAACGGGACCTTCCGTATATACATGGAGATTATCGCCGGTGCGCACCGGGTCCGGCGCCAGGGGGAACATCAAGAGGCTCCGGAAGCCCCCGGAGATGGTGGCCCGTCCCATGATGTCCGTCTGGATCGGGGCAAAAAGGGAGGTGGATTTTTGTTTGGACGCCCCCGTGACCGCATCGAAGGAATCTTTTTCCGCCGCGATATACCGTATGGCCGAGCGGTAGGATAAATAATTCCCCTGGGATGAACCGGAAATATCGAACCGGTAGTCAATGGTCAGGTCCTGGGCGGAAAGAAACCCGCCGCAAACCGCCGCCAAAAATGCAGACAAAACCAGCTTGCGCATAACAGCCCCCTTATACCTTAAAGGAACCGATGGTTCCTTCCATAATCTGAATATTCCGGTGGGTATCCCTGGCAAGTTCCAGGACCGTCTCGGCGGCCCTGTTTACCTCCCGGGCACTGTCTCCCATGCCGATGATCCCCCGCTGAATGGCCCTGACAATGGCGGTAAGTTCATCCATTTCCTTTTTAACATCATCCATGTGGCCAACCATATCCGTCGAGGTGGCCTCTACCCTGGAAGAGGCGGCGTTGATTAACTCCAGGGCCTTTTGTATATCTCCGGAAGCGCCAAGCTGGGCTTCCATGGCCGTATCAATCCGCTGGATAAACGAATCGGTGGCGCTGATCTGATCCGATACCAGGGCAAAGGCTTCCTGGGATTTGGCGGAGATATGCACCGTATCTTCCACGGATTTGGCGATGCCGGTAAGTTCCTGTTTTATGGACTGGGATTGGGACCGGGCATTTTCCGCCAGACCCCGGATCTCCTCGGCCACCACGGCAAAGCCCAGCCCCGCCGCCCCCGCATGGGCCGCCTCAATCGCCGCATTCATCGCAAGCAGGTTGGTGGTACCGGCTATTTTGGCAATAACCCGGTTTGCCCCCACCAGGGATTCCGACTGGGAACGGATAGTCCGGATCTGCCTGTCCACCGCCTCCATCTGGCCCTTCCCCGAATCGGCCACCGTCACCAGGGAATGGAACTGGTTTTTCATCTCCTGTATGGCATTCTGTACCGCCCCGATGGTCTTGGCCATTTCTGCCACCGCCGTGGAAGAGGCTGCCACGGCCCGGTTCTGATCGGCGATCAGGGCATTAAGCCCCTGGAGCCCTCCCGCGGCCTCCTGCAGCACCGCGTTGGTCCGTTCCAGGGATCGCTCCTGTCCTTCGGTCTGCCCCTTGATAGTCATGGCGGCGTCCATGATCCGGGTATTTGCCTTGGCCGATTCCTCGGACTGACTCCCCAGGTCTTCCCCGATTTTCTGCAAAGAACCCTGGGCTTCCTTGAGTTGGATCATCAGATCCCGCAGGGAACTGATAAACCCGTTGATGCTTCCGGTAATAACGCCAATCTCGTCCCGGTGTTTCACCGGTATTTGACAGGTAAAATCCGCCTCTTTGGAACTTAAATTTTTGGATACCGATGCGGTCACCGCGGCGGTGGATTTAAGGGGGGTAATAACAATAAAACGGAGCAGCAAAAAGAAAACAACCAGGAGGATGCCGATGCCGCCGAACATTAGGGGAATTACCACCCGGTTGATCAGGGCCACCGTCTCCTGCACCTCCGTCATGGGAAGGCTCATCGAAACGATCCCCACCCGGGAACCGGAAAAATCCTTAAGGGGAAAATGGATCCCATAGTAGTTGACCCCTCCGGCGGTGTAGTTTCCCCGGTAGGTTTCCCCCAGTCCCAGGACCGTATCGAGCATCATATCGTGATCCGACGAAAGACTGCCGGTAAAGGGGGTGATCCATCCGCTCCTGCCCGCCGATACCTGGGACATTCCCGTGGAACTGCTCCTGTGCACCCGCCCCTGGTAGATGTCTATTTCGCACAGGGTCAGTTTCTGCAGTTCGCCGGCAAATTCCTGGGACTGGATGCTGTATTCGATAAAGCCATAACCTTCCAGGTTTCCATTCTCCATAACCGGAATCGCCGAGATAAGTTCCAGGCTGTTGTCCAGGGAATACATCCGGGTAATACAATCCCGGTCATTGGTATAGGAAACAATGGTCCTGACATACCGGGCCCCTTCGGAGCCGCCGCTGTTTATAAGGAGATACCCGTCCCGGTCTGCCAGGGCAATGCCGTCCACATCCAGGGCGTCCGCCAGGGCGTCAAACTGGGCCTGAAACAACGGGGGAGCCGCGCCGCCGTCCAACTGCGTGATGATCCCCTCTTCCCCGGCAAAAACGGCAAACCACCGGGCCTTTTTCTCCAGCAGCGCCGTTTGTTCCTCGATAAGATGATATACAAGATTGTCCTTGCGGTTAATGCCCTCTTTAAACGCATCGGCGGACGTAGAGGAGGTAAGAAGATTTATCGTAAACATGAGGACAAGTCCAAAAAGAACAAAACAGATAAAGATCGGAGCCAGCAATTTGATACCGATGGAGTATATCTTTGCCTTCATCCTGCCCCCAAGCTATAATTTACCATAAAATGCCCAATGTCAATAAGCAAAACCGCCGAAATTTTATAATGGTAAATTGCCGGCATACACCCGCTCTTTCCGTAACGCCCTCTCCGTGACCCTGTGTTGCGCCACGTAAAAAACAAACCATAACCGGACCCTTGACAAAAAAAGACCTGTTGTGCAACATGTATCAGAAGAAAGGGGGTCCGCTTTGTTGGGCGGTCCCTTAAAAAAGAGAGGTTAAAATGAAAAAATCACCGTACGTGGGGGCAAAAGCCCTCGGGGTTGTGGTATGTCTTACGGCACTGACCGTTTTGGTGTCCTGTGGACCAAAGGACGGCTCGACGCCGCAAAGGGACAATGTGCTCCATGTGGGTAAGGACATCAGTACCCTGGGCAACATGGACGTTATGCTTACGAGCCAGTCCGCCCCCTTTGAAATATCGGACACAATTACCGATACCCTTGTCGGCAAGCGCGAAGAAGACCTGGCACTGTATCCCCTGCTGCTGGCCGATTTTCCGTCAATTTCGGAAGACGGCCTAACCTACACGTTTACCCTGAAAAAGGGCGTACTCTTCCACGACGGAACGGAACTTAAGGCGGACGACGTTATCTATACGTTCAACCGTTTTTTTAACCCCGCGACGCAGGCAAACATGGTCTGGCTCTGCGACGAGGTTATCAAGGGCGCGATGGATGTGGAAAAAGGCCTGGCCGA
>JAISLT010000032.1 GCA_031277165.1 Spirochaetaceae bacterium | reverse complement strand
TTGCCTTTGTTCGAACGGAGGCTCGTTCGATAGGAAGTTTATTATACCGTCTGGTTTAATACCAGATTTTTGTAAGCATTGCGTTATTTCAGCCGCAGCAGAGCTGCGGGGTATTAAACCAGATTTTCGAATGAAGAACCCAGGAGCAAGCTCCGGGGTATGTACCCGGCCTTCCAATCAAGCCACACCGGCTGGAAATATGGCTCTCTGTAACACCTTTTCGCTGTTGATACAGGGATAACTGACACCACCTGAACAACATAACCAATGTCAGCAGATTAAGAATGTATGTCCACAAATTCACGGATTTTCACAGATTCAGAGGGGATTTTTGTACAAAAATCCGTGTAATTTGTGTAATCGGTGGACCTTTTTTGTGTCTTATTTGTTTAACTTGATGACATTGCAGCACAACCATAAACGCCCCGCCATCCGGGGCGGAAACGCATTGTTATTGGGGCAAAATAATTAATTGTTAAAAAAGTGATGCATCCGGCGGCATAGTGGTGAGCGAGCCGCAGTAAGCCGGCAGACGGGTGTAGTATATCGCTGTCCGCCCCTTGCGGGGCGGGCAGTTTCCGCCGGATCCTGCAGCGGGTTAATACTCTACCTTGCCCCTTCTGGTTTTTTTCATCACCTTGCGGGCAATTGCTTTCTTTTTCCTGTTAAGGATTGTGGAGGGTTTTTCGTAATATTCCCGTTTTTTATATTCCCGGATGATGCCTTCTTTTTCCACCATCCGTTTAAAACGCTTGATGGCCTTTTCAAGAATCTCGTTCTCGTCTACAACAATATGAGCCAAACTGTATTCACCTCCTTTCCCCGCGGTAAAAATAAGGGTAAGGAAACCTCTAAAGTTTTTAGAAGTATCCATAAATAAAAAATGCAAAACCCCTGCGGGTTAGGAAAACCTTTGCGGGTTACACCGGACCCGCGCTTTCATTCATTGAGTATACGCAGAATTGCATCTTTGTCAAGGAGCTTCCTGCCCAGTAATGAGGCGGGATCGGTGTTTTCCGTGGCCACCCGCAGTTCCCAATGGAGGTGAGCGCCGGTGGCAAAACCCGTGGCGCCGGCGTCTCCAAGGCGGGTACCGGTTTGGACCATGTCCCCTTCGGCCACATCGATCCTGTCCATATGGTAGTACAGGGAATACACCCCCGGCATGTGCTCTATCACCACCGTATTGCCGGTGACGATCCTGCTTCGGGCCATGACCACCCTGCCGGGGGCGCAGGCGGAGATGGGGGTTCCCGTGGGGGCCCGCCAATCCACCCCGGCGTGGATCGAAGTGCTGGTCCTGCCGTTGGGGTACCTGTACACCCGCCGGCTTCCAAACCGGCTGGTCTGAACCGTGGATTTGACAGGCATGATAAATTCCCCCAGGGTATAAATGTCGTTCCCCGTCCGGGCAAGGATCGCCCACAGCTGTTCCGCCTGCCGGGTTTTTTCCGGATCCGGCGCCAGAATATTCACCATGGCGCCGGTGATGGGAAAGGTTTCGGTAAGAAACTGCCGCTCCTCTATGACCACATCCAGCACCGCCAGGGTGCGGCCGTTCTGTTCCACCCGAAGTTGGGCCGCACCTGCCCCAACGGTGGAGGGGACGGCCATGGCCGCGGTCCACACCGGTCCCCGACGGCTTAGTTCCCCCAGGTCAAAGAACTGGGCCCGGCCCAGCTGGGTTTCGCCCCGGAAAAGAACCGCCCGCATCCGGGGCTCCGCGGCGCCGGACCCTGCGGCGTCAGTCCCGGCCTGTCCTGCCAGGCCGGCGTTCACCACCGGGGACTGCCCTGGGCGGGCCTGTCCTGCAGCAACGGCCACCACAAAGGGTTCCCCGGGTTTAAGGGTACCCACCACCGCCGCCTTAAATTCCCCCGCTTCGGAGGGTCCTTGAGTACTCTGGCATGCCCCGGGAAGGACCACGTTAAGGAACACCAACAGAACCGGTACGATCCGGCCCTGGGTTTGCACCGGTTTTTGCATCATCCTATTTCCTTTGCAAATCTTCGATTATCATCTGGGGAGTCTCGGAGCCGTTGAACCAATTCCGGTTTACCCTGTAAATCACATCTACCACATCCCCTAGATCAAATTCAACCCGCACCTTGCTTGAACTGTTCCAGTAAATCGCCGGCCATTTGAGTTTTCCCGTGTCCAGGGTAAGCTTGGCATGGCGCAGATCTTCCCTGCCCATAAGCGTAATATCGGTAATTTTAAGCCCCCGGGAAAGAAACAGGAGGGGTTTATTTTTTTCGCCGTAGGGTTCAAAGCGGTCCGCCAGTTTAATAATAAAAAGATCCTTTTTTTCCTGAACCTTAGGATCCCCGGTTACCATGGAAAGATACGACAGGGGTATCTCCGCATCGATCACGTACCGTTCCTCTTCTTCCAGCTTAAGTTCCATATTGCCGCTTATCGTTCTAAGCCGCTGAAAAAATCCGTCGATGTTTCCCCGTTCTATGCTGAATCCCGCGGCAAAATCGTGTCCGCCGTGGTGGATAAAAAGATCCGCGCACTGTTCCCGCAGAAAGCTTAGGTTATATTCCCGGGCCGAGCGGATTGAACCTTTGGCGGTATCGCCGGCAATGGAAATTACCAGGGAGGGAACCTTAAACCGGGATGCCATGCGTCCCGCGATAAGTCCCGTAAGCCCCGGAAGTATATCTTCCCCGGCAAAGACAGTCAGGTTTCCCGAATATGTTTCAAGGCTCTTTGCCGCGGCCGGTTCCACCCGCAGGCACAGTTCTTCCACCATGCGCTTCCGTTCGTCGTTCAGCGCGGCCACTTCGGCGGCCAAACGCTCCCGGTCTTCGGGCTTTTCTTCCAGCAGCATGGACAGGGCCTTTTCGCTTACCCCCATGCGGCCGGCGGAATTGATTACCGGGGTAAAGTGCCAGGAAATTTCCCCCGAGCTAAGCCGGCGGGGATCCAGGTTAAGTTTAGCCAGAAGCTCCGCCAAACCCGGCCGGGGTTTATTCCGCAGCGATTCCAGCCCCCCCCGGACAATAAGGCGGTTCTCGTCTTCCAGGGGCATAATGTCCGCGATGGTTCCCAGGGCGGCAAACTGAAGGTTAAGGCCCTCTTCTTCGTCAAAGGATCCCTCTTTTTTTTGGACAAAGCTTATGAAGAGGTTCACCAGCACATCCAGTTCCCCCGCACCCTGGCCGCTGTACTTTCCAATCCGGGACATTTCCCGCAGGCGAAGCAGGCTCTTTCCCATAGCCTGGGGGATGATCTTTCCAATCTCCCCGGCCATATCAAGCATCTGTATTTCCACGCCCTTTCCAAAGGCCTGGTTTAGGAGCTTCCGCTGTACCGGCAGATCCCAGCAGAGGATCTGCTGCCCCGAAAGAAATTCCGGAAGCCTGGTTTCCGTGATTTTTACCACGCCGGGAACCACCGTTTCGGTTAAGGTGTCCAGCAGGGCCAAATTGCGGAGTTTGGCGATTTCGATGATCATCGCATCGTTGGAGGGCCGGACGTTCAGAAAACAGATGGACTGGCCGTACACTTCGCTTCGCAGGGCAAATCGAAGGGCCGAAACAAGCTTGCAGGCCACGGCGCAGCCGGAAAGGTGCTTAAAGGGATAGGAACCGGGAAGTTTTGGGTTTACCAGGGCATCCGCCGGGGGAAGGATTTCCGGCGGGTTATGGTGGTCCGTCACCACCACCCCCACCCCAAGCTCCGCCGCCCGGATAATTTCTGCGGTATTGGAAATGCCGCAGTCCACGGTGACAATCAGGGTTCCATAGGCCTTGGCAAATTCCTCCACCGCCCCCATGGAAAGACCGTAGGGCTCATCCCCCATGGGAAGCCGCCAGGATACGTCAAACCCGTTCCGGCGCAGAAAATCCGTTACCAGCGCCGTGCCGGTAATACCGTCCACGTCCCGGTCCCCAAAAACCAGGATCCGCTCCCCCTCTTCTTTGGCATGGAGGATCCGTTCCACCGCATCTTCCATGCCGGGAAGCTCGTAGGGGTTCCGCAGATACCGGGGATCGTCCTCCAGGTAATACCGGATCTTCTCCCCGGAATTAATACCCCGGCGCAGAAGTATGGAGGCAGTAATAAGATCGCATCCGTATTTTTCGGCCAGGGCCTTAACCGAATCGGGGGCAACTTCGGGCTTATACCAAACCATTTCACGGGTCCCTGGGAATGGCACCGGCACATTCCCCGGTTTGTATTTTTTTCAACCGTATTTCTTTTGATTGCATTTTTCTCGATTGCATTTCTTTCGATCACATTTCCTTGGATTGTATTTCTGTATAGATCAGCCTTCGGGGTTCCGGCGGTTCAACGCCGTATTCCACCGCCGCTTCCAGCTGGGGCAGGGCCGTCCTAAGCCCTTCCCCGGTGGCGGACCACACCGTCATCACCGGTTCGCCCGGCTTTACCGGGTCTCCGCCTTTTTTATGGAGTTGGATCCCCGCGGTGGGGCTGACCTGATCTTCGGTCCGGTTCCGGCCCACCCCCAGGGCTATCGCGGCGTGCCCCACCTTCCACGCATCAATGCGCCGGACATACCCGGCAACAGCGCCGGTTTCCGGATTGGACAGACCGGCGGGAACCCGCACTTCGCCGCTGATCGGGGATCGCCAGCGGCCCCGAAGTTCCAGTAGTTTTTTTATGTCCCCGCCCTGGCTTTGTACGTTCTGTAAAAACAGTTCCCGGGGTTTTCCGCCGGCTATCCGGTCCTCGCACAGGGTCCGGCCTTCGGCGGCATCCTTGGCCTTTCCCCCAAGCACCGCCATCCGGGCGCCCAGTTCCAGGGTTACTTCCATCAGGTCCCCCGGTCCCGGCGTCCCCCGGAGCCCCGCCCCTTCAAGGCAGTCCAGGCTTTCTTCCACCTCCAGAAAATTTCCCACCATGTTCCCCAGGGGCTCGTCCATGTCGGTAAGCAGGGCAATGATCCGCTTTCCCATGGCCTGCCCGGTGGCAGCCAGGGAAAGGGCAAGTTTTTCCCCCTGTTCCACCCCCTTCATAAAGGCCCCGGAACCGTACTTAACATCAAAGACCAGCCCCTCGGCCCCTTCGGCAGCCTTCTTAGCCAGAATACTGGCGGTAATAAGGGGGATCGATTCCACCGTGGAACAGACATCCCGCAGGGCATAGAGAAGCCGGTCCGCGGGAACCACCTCCTTGGTTTGGCCCGCCATGACAAAACCGTCCTTTGCGAGGATCCGGCGGAATTCTTCGACGGAAAGGCCTGTCCTGTAACCGGGGATCGATTCAAGTTTGTCCAGGGTTCCCCCGGTATGGCCCAGGGCCCGGCCCGACATCATCGGATCCTGAATTCCCAGGGCCGCCGCCAGGGGGGCGAGGATCAGGCTTGTCTTGTCCCCCACACCGCCGGTGGAATGTTTGTCGATAAAGGGTCCGGGAAGGGACGAAAGATCTATCACGGCGCCGGATCTAAGCATTACCTCGGTAAGGGCCGCGGTTTCTTCGGACCCCATGCCCTGGAAAAAAACCGCCATGGTCCAGGCGGAAACCTGGTAATCGGGAACCGTCCCATCCAGGTAACCCCTGATAAGAAATTCGATCTCTTCCCGGCTTAATTCTTTTCCGTCCCGTTTTTTAGCGATAATATCAACTGCCCGCATGGTATTTCCTATGGCTATTTCCGGCAGCCCGCTGTGCCGGTAGATTTTTTGCCCGGGGACCATTTCCCAAAACGGTGAAGTTCCGAAAAAGCCCGGCCCTAGCGTCTGCCCTGGGCTTCTGTTTCAAGGTAATCAACCATGGCCCGGATTTCGTCTAAAGAATCCGAATCCGGCACATGCCGGGCCAGGTCCCCCGGCGCCAGGTTCTGAACCTCCAGCAGCCACCGCCGGGCCCCCGGTCCCAGGGCAAGTCCCCTTCCCGGCTGTTCCCGGAGCATGCAGTTTTTGCAAAGGAATCCCTCCCCCGGCACAAACCATAATACCCCATCGCTTCCCGGTTCACAAGCGCAGAAAATGCAGCGGCCCGGATCTCCCCGGTCCCCCTGCAGGGCGGTCCAGTTCCATAAAAAGTGAAGGAATATCCGCTCACAACAGACCTCGTCGGCCCCCTCCAGGGCATCCAGGGCGCTGCCCGTCAGGGTCAGAACCTCGGCCCAGGCGCCGCCCCCGCCGTGGCCCGCCAGAAGCGCCCCGGCAATACGGGAGGCGGTGCTGCTCCGTTCATAGAGCTCCCGAATCCCCGGCCGCCAGGACTGGACATCAAAATCGCTGACCTTGCGAAAATCCTTGGCCGGATCCCGGTATATCCACAGGGTTCCGGAATTAAAGGGGGACACGTGGGAACGGAGGGTGCTCTTGGGGCCTCCAAAGAGGGTGGCGTTGATTATTCCCTCTTGGGCGCTAAGAAACGACGCCTCCCGGTTAGATTCGCCGGAAGAACGGACCCGTAAAACCAGGGCAAAACAGGAAGAGGACCGCTCCATGGGCCTTCAGGGTACCACAAAAAAAAGCCCGGCGAAAGGTCCGCCCTGGGCGGTTTTACCCAGTTTGTTGCTTCGCGCAAAAAGGGACTATTTTCAAAAAAACAAGGTTTTGGAGGGCCCTATATTTCCACCGAAGGATCGTCCTGAACATTTCCTGAATCGTATTTTTCCAGAATTTTTTCCTGCAGCGCCGCCCTAAAATCGGGATGGATGGGGTGGGCCACATCCTTGTATTCTCCGGTCCGGGTTTTCCGGCTTGGCATGGCTATAAATACACCGTTTTTTCCTTCGATAATTTTTACATTATGAACCACAAAGCAGTTGTCAAATGTAACCGTTACATAGGCTTTAAGCTTCCCTTCTCCCGCCACTTTTCGAACACGAATATCGGTAATCTCCATGGCTTTCTCCTTTTAGGTCCCGCTCTATTGTACTCCCTGTTTTATCACCGATGCAAGAAAAAACGTTTCTTGAAGGGCATAGGGAGCTTTTCGAAGCCGGTTCTTTGCCGCCGCCGCATCCTTCGGGGTTTTAAAGACGGCAAAACAGGCCGAACCGGAGCCGGAAAGGCCGGAGAAGACCGCTCCGGTCCGTTTAAAGTCCTCCAGAATACTCCGGTAGGAAGCCCGCTCCCGGTCCGTTCCATGGTCAAGGAAAAGGCCCAGAAAATCGTTGGAAAAATCCCAGGTTTCCGGTAAGGGCCATTTACCGTTTAAGAGAAAATCCTGGGGAAAAACAGGAGGGGGGGGATCTTTCCTAAACCGGTCCAAAAGCCCATAGGCGGCGCCGGTGTGGCTTCCAAAGCCGGGAAAAGCCAGAAGTATTCCCAGCGGAGGGGGCGGAGAAAGGACCCGGATCCGCTCCCCCCGGCCGCTTACCCAGGCGGCGGGAACACCCCCGGACGCGGCCCCGGCAAAGCCCGTTTCCACAAAAAAGGGGATGTCGCTGCCCAGTTCGGCCCCCAGATCCCGCAGTTCCCCTTGGGAAAGCAGTCCCCCGGGGGCAACAGAAACCTTCGCAGTACCGAAAGTCCCCGCAGCGCCGGCGGCGGCCCCCAGGGTATTCATGGCAATTAAGGCCGAGGCGGCATTGGAAGAACCGCCCCCCATGCCGGAACCGGGGGGTATACGCTTAATTATCGATACGGAGGTGTCGCCGGAGTACCCGGTTTTACGGTGAAAAAGCTCCATGGCCCGGTAGACCAGGTTCTTTTCCGGGGAAATATCTTCAAAAACCTGTCCATACCGGCGGGAAAGTTCCAAAAAAGGCCCCGCGGCCTTCATCCGGAGCGAAATTTTTCCATTGTTCCCCCCCAGGGAAGAAAAAATCAAGGTATCGGAAAAATCCAGGGCCGCAAAAATACTTTCCAGATCGTGAAACCCATCGGGCCGCTTCCCCCCAATTGCAAGGTGGAGATTGATTTTTCCCGGGGACTTGATCCTTACTTTTTTCTGCGATAGTAATTGAATCATATGGTATTTTTTAATATATTTGCCTGGAAATCAACATACCCCGCACAAGCGGGCACTTGGGCATGTACCCTTGCAGCGAATCAACAAGCCAAGAACCTGCTTTGCCGGGAATGCAAGCGGGCGGAATGGCCGGACCTTCATTGCCGTGGAGTTTCCTCCGGGGGGTTCTTTTTTCCTTTTCCAATGGCGTTTTAACGGCGGTAGAGGCTTGACGAGGTTAAATTACTCCCTTATGGTCAGGGAAAGATTATACATATGGAGTGCTGTATGATGGAGGAACTTGAATTAATTCCGCTGGATTATGCCATAGAAAATTTTGAATGCCCTCTCCGATCCTTTATTCTAAGCGACGGTGATGAAGGGGACGAGGATGATCCGGACGAGGAAGACGATTTTGATGACATGGAAGACGATTTTGACGACGATTTTGACGACGATTTTGACGACGACGACGATGATGATGGTTTTGAGGAAGAAGAGGACGATTACGACTACGAAGAAGAGGTGGATTACGACGACTTTGACGAATAGCCGTTTTCCCCGTCCGTGACGGCCGGGGTTTCAAGCTTCGGAGGGTACACCCGCTTGGCGGAAAACCACAGGGCCTCTAATTCGTAGAATTCTCTAACCGGGGCGGTCATAAGGTGTACCACCGCCGTTCCCATGTCGATAAGGGTCCACCCTTCCCCGGCATCGCCCTTTCCCTGTCCCCGGAACACGGAAAGGCCCTTTTCCTGGGCAAATTCCTTTGTATGGCGCAGCAAACCTTGAAGATGGGTTCCGCTGCTTACCGTGGCGATAATAAAAAAATCGGTCCAGCTGTGCAGCTGCCGCAGATCCAGGGCGGTTACCTCCCCTCCCTTGTGGTCTTCCAGCATCCGGCAGAGCTCCCGCACCTGTCTAATTTCCGGTAACGATCCTTCCATTAAAATCCTTTCCAATTATGAGGGTAAAATCCGCCCTGTATTCGGCGACCCGTACATTGAGCCCCGGATCCACATCATCCCCCGGCAGCCTTGATTCAAACCGGATATTTTCACACCGGATAATGCCCGCAAAGGTATTAACCACGTCTTCGAGCCCCGTCCGGTCGATTATTTCCGTTTTCTCATAGTCGTTCCCTTCGGCATTCCCCGTGGCAATAATATCGTAATTAAAGCCCCGGATTAATTCCGCGGTCCGGGAAGCCAGCCCGGTGGTGGAGGTTCCGTTCAGCACCTCCACGGTAAAAACCCGTTCTACCAGGGTCCCCTGGGTTTTTTGCTCAAGGCTCCGCTGAGCCTGGCGGACCACGTCCTTAATAACCGTCCCATCGTAATAGGGCATAAGCAGCTTCCGGCCGGAGATTTCCCGGTAGGTTCCCGCCACGCTCTGCATGCTTATCCGGTCCACATCCAGCGTCGAAAGAGATTCAAACAGCCTGCGCCTGGTGATGCCGCTCATGGAGGTTTTAAGCAGGGGATAAAAATACCGGGCCATGGAGGAATTTTTAAACAGAAGGTTTTTTTCCCCCAGGCTTTTTAGAAACCCCAGAAAAAACCGTTCCCGGCGGAGGTTTATGTCATTCGGGGTTTCCTCGGGAAGCTCAAATTCTATGTACTGTATGCCCTTGTCGCCATCAAGCCTGGTATTTCCCGAAGGAAACAGTATTGTTTCTTCCCCGTATATTTCTATGGCGGCGGGGATAAAGATCTCTACCCCCCCGATTATATCAATAATCGTTGGCAGTTTTTCTTTTTCAAACACCACCGAATAATCTATGGACAGATCCAGCAACCCTTCAATTTCGGCCTGCAGGGGCTCAATATTCGCCGGATCGTAGACCGAATCGATCCGGTCTACCCTGTCCCGGGTCTTTAAGATAAGTCCCACATCCCCCGGTACGGCAATGGCCGCGGCCCTGTTATTTATGGGAGAAAACATGACCACATAGGAACCCAGGGGTTTTTCGTCTCCCTCAAGGATAAAAAGGATGTTGATCACATCCTCCCCGGCCAGGGCTTCTTCAATGGGATCGGAATGGAACACGTTTAGGGTAAGCAGGGAACCGGCGACAAATACCAGGGCCATCATAAGGAGGAGGAATAGACTGGCGTCAGCCTTGATTTTTCGTTTCATGGATTCCTCCGGTTTTCTTTCCCTGGTCGAGCAGCCGAAGGGTTTCTTCCGCCGCCTCCAGGCCCTCTTTTTTAAGCCAGTGAAGGGTGTGTTCCGCCACCCGGTAAAAAAGGTCCCCAAGCCCGGCGCTCCCGGAAACCCGGCCGGCCAGATCCCTAAGGGGGGCGGACACCCCCTCCCGGGAAAATTCTATTTTATCGGCAATAAATACCGCCTTGGCCAGATCGGACATATCCCTTTTTCCCGTGGTATGAAACGCCACCGCCTCCAACACATCCCTATTATGTATGCCGAAATACTTTTGCAGCAATACCGCCGCCGCCCTGCCGTGGAGTAAACCGGGGTTTTTCTGTTCCAGGGCAGAAAAACCCCTTTCATCCTGCTCCGCCAATACAAGCAGTTCCCTTTTATTCAGGGGCTTGGCCATGTCGTGGGCAATGCCCGCCAAATACGCCGCCCCCTGGTCCAGTCCCCCGCGGCGGGCCAGGTCCCGGGCCATGACGGCGGTATTCCGGGAATGGATAAACCGGGAAGGGCTAAGGGCCTCCCGGGCGGCGTCTTCCACCCTGGCAATGCGGGACAGGCCTATCTTTCCTGAACCGGCGGCTTTTTTTGCCCCGCCGGAGCGGTCCGGAGAAGGTTTGTAAAGGCCCCGTTCTTCGATGATAAGCCGGGCCCCCCGGGGTACCAGGTAATGCCAGGCTCCGTCCCTGGCAATCCGGTCCCGAACCATGGCGGAGGAAATTTCCATCACCTCGTTATCAAGGGATCTGTGGGGAAAGGGAAATTCCGTTATTACCCGGTCCCCGGAGGGGGGAATTCGCCGGGCAATAAGTATATCCGCCCGCCGGGCAATTTCTTCCGCCCGCTTCCACCGGGAAAATCCCTCCCCCAGATCATCCCCCAGGATCAAGGCCGGTTTTTGTTCCGGCCTGTACCGGTCAATTATATCTTCCAGGGTGTCTATGGTATAGGATACGCCCCCCCGGTGCAGTTCCAGGGGATCCACGCTTATCCGGGGATCCCCCGTGACGGAGGCGAGGATCATATCAAGCCTGTCCTGGGGAGAAGCCGGGGACTGCGCCGTTTCGGAAGCCTCCGGGTCCTGCCCGGCGGAGTGATGGCCATCAGCGGCCTGCCCGGCAAAATGACAGCCGCCGGGGACCTGTCCGGCAAGGTGCTGCTTGAAGGGAGAAATGTTCGCGGGAACCAGGATCAGATGATCAAAGGAAAAGGCCGACAGTACCGAATCCGCCAGGTACAGGTGGCCCAGGTGAATGGGGTTAAAACTTCCCCCCAGGATAGCAAGCTTCACCCTTCCTCCCTGCCGCCGGGGCGTGCCGCCGCGGGATCCTCCGCCCCGGGGGTGTTTTCCGCGGGGTCCGTTTCTGCGGGATCCTCCGCCTTGGGGGTATTTTTCGCCGGATCCGTTTCTGCCGGATCCTCCGTTAGGGCGGCCAGTTCCGCCGCCAGGGCCTGTAAACCCGCCCCGGAAAAAACCGAAATTCCCAAAACCTTTTCGTCCGCATACCGGGCGCGGAGTTCTGCCAGGGCTTCCCCGGCCCCTGCCAGATCCAGCTTTGAACCGCAGATCAGGCGCCGTTTTTTTACCAGTTCCGGTGAAAAGGCCGCCAGCTCCCGGTACAGGGTATCAAAAGCCCCCAGAAAGCCGGGATCCGACAGATCGATAAGAAAAACCAGCGCGGCGGCCCGGGAAATATGCTTAAGAAACCGGATCCCCAGGCCGGCCCCGCGGGAGGCCCCTTCGATAAGTCCGGGAATATCGGCGATAATAATATCCCGGCCATCCCAAATGCCCTTGGAAGATGTCCAGGAACCGGAACCCAGGCTTAGGACCCCCAGGTTGGGAATTTTTGTGGTAAAGGGATAGGGGGCTATCTTTGGCCTGGCGTTGGTATATGTGTCCAACAGGGAGGATTTTCCCGCATTGGGGAAGCCCACCAGGGCTACATCGGCCATGATCCGCAGTTCCACCTTAAGGCGGCGGAATTTGCCGGGTTTTCCCGGCAGGGCCTGGCGGGGGGCCTGATTTACCGGGGATTTAAAGTGAACATTTCCCCAGCCGCCGTTTCCCCCGGTAAGGAAAACAAAGGAACCTTCCTGCCGGCCAAAATCCCGGATTACCGCATCCGTATCCGGGTCCTTTAAAACCGTCCCCGGAGGCAGGGGGATAACCACCGCTTCCCCCTGGCGGCCGTTCCGTTCCCGGCCCTCCCCATCCCGGCCGTTTTCCGCATAAAACCGGCGTTTATAGCGAAGATGGGCCAGGGTCCGCAGGTTGCGGCGGATTTCAAAAACCACATCCCCTCCCCGGCCTCCGTCGCCGCCGGAGGGGCCGCCCTTGGGGACAAACTTTTCCCGCCTAAAGGCAACGCAGCCGTTGCCGCCCCTGCCGGAGGAAACTTCGATTATTGCTTCATCGGCAAATTTTTGCATGGATGGCGCTTAGCACCGGTATTATTCCTGGATCACCGCCGCCAGTTTTCTGCCCCGCCGCTGGGTAAAGGATACGGTTCCATCGGCCAGGGCAAAGAGGGTATAATCTCCCCCGCAGCCCACATTGGGACCGGGATGGATCTTGGTACCCCGCTGACGGACAATGATCGTTCCGGCCTTTACCCTGGCGCCCCCAAAGGCTTTAACGCCCAGATATTGAGGATTAGAATCCCGTCCATTTTTTGCACCGCTTCCGCCTCTTTTGCGAGCCATATCAGTTCCTCCGTTCCGTTTGAATCGTCACCGTACAATTTTTGGGGAATTCCCCGGCCACCGAATTAAACCCCTCCATAAGGAAGGTTCCGGCGGCGGCAAGAAAGGTTCGGGCCTCGCCGGTTCGGGCTTCTGTTTCCAGAGAGAACTCCCCCCGGCCGCCGGGTCCGCCCCGGACCAGGATCCCCTCCCTGCCGGAAAGGGTGGCCAGGGCTGCCCTGGCCAAGACCGAAACCGCCGCACAGACAATGTCCCCGCCCTTTGGTCCTGCTCCGGCATGACCCTGGACTTCGCAGCGCCGCAGGAGCCCCGCTCCGTCCAGGATCACCCGCACCTGTATCATTTAACCGGCAATTTCCTCGATTTTAATAAGTGAATACTGCTGCCGGTGCCCCGTTTTGCGCCGGTAATCCTTTTTGGGTTTGTACTTAAAAACGATAATTTTCTTGTCCTTTCCATGACTTTCCACCACGGCGCTTACCTTGGCTCCCGCCACATAGGGGGTTCCTATGGTTACATCCGTTTCACCCCGGGAAAGGAGCAGCACCGAATCAATATCAAGTTTGGAGCCCGGTTCGGCATCGATCTTATCGACCTTAAGCAGGGCGCCCTTTTCGGCCTTATACTGCCTGCCCTTAAATTCAACTAACGCGTACATAATAGTTCCTTGACAAGAGTTTAGATAAAACCATGGTGGCATAAAACCGGGGGGAAGGTCAAGGGGGTATGGTGCAAAGTACGGGGGGCAGGGGAGATCCGCAAAACCCGGACAGCAGCGCAAAACAAGGCAGGACCGCTCCGCGGAAGAACGCTTTTCCCGGACCTGCTGCGAATGGCTGCGAATAATTTGCCCCGGGGTCCCCGAAAAATCCCTTGCCTTTTCTTGTAATATATCCTATTATTTAACTAGGAATATACGTCTAAAGTTGTTTTTCCAAAACTGAAGTTTTGGAAAAACCGCTACATTAAGCAAATTAATAGGAAATAAAAAAATGAGGATATCTACCAAGGGCCGGTATTCGCTGGAGGCTGTTCTGTACATGAGCCTTCTTCCTAAGGGCACCTACAGCAGTACCAGGACCATTGCTGATAATACGGGAATTTCCGAAGGCTACCTGGAGCAGCTTTTTATCCCCCTGCGGCGGGCGGGAATTATAAAGGGGATCCGGGGCCCCCTGGGTGGATACTTCCCTGCAAAATCCCTGAAAAAAATCACCGTGGGAGAGATCCTGCGGATAGTGGAAGGACCCTTGGAGCCGGTGGACTGCGCGGTAAAAAACAACCTTTGTACCAGGGAAGCAAAGTGCCAATCCAGGGCTGTTTGGCGGGAACTGCACCGGGAAATTGCCCGCTGTGTGGATTCTATAAACATGGCGGATCTGGTCCGAGCCTATGAAATTATGGACAGCCCGGAATATCAGATATGAAGATTTCCACCAGGGGCCGTTACGGCATCCGGCTTCTGATTGATCTGGCGGAGCATCTGGAGGAACCCCATGTTTCCCTGGCTTCGGTGGCGGAACGGCAGGGCATTTCCCTGCGGTACCTGGAACAATTGGCGGTGATCCTTAAACGGGCAGGGTATATCCGATCCGTCAAAGGAGCCTCCGGCGGGTATGTCCTGACCAAAGCCCCGGAGGAGATTCTCCTGGGGGATGTCCTGCGAGTCCTGGAGGGGGATATGCTGGTGGCGGATCCAGAAGGCCCCGGCGAAAATGAAAATAAACTTCAACGCTGTATACGCCTTTTGGTTCTAGACAAGCTGAACACAAAAATAGCCCGGATTATCGACAATAAAACATTGGCCTCCATTGCCGGGGCCGGACACGAAACATACATGTATTACATCTAAGGATTCGCCATTTTAGGCGGATATTTCCCAAAACCGAAGCTTTGGAACAGCCTTGTTTGACAAAGAGCGGGGTTACTATACGATAATGAGCCTCCGCGGAGCAGAGTTCCGGGGTATTAAACCAGACTTTCGACTAAATGAACCTGGGGTAAGCTGGGTATCTTCGTTGGAAGGGTTTTTGAGACGGCGGGATTGCTGCGGGGGTATATAACGATGCCTTGAGGAGCAAAGGAACGGGACCTATCCTCCGGCGAACCTTGAAGGAATACCGGAAAAAACTGAAGGTATGTATCAAAAAGCTGCAAAAATACCGGAAACAGCGGGAAAACAGGGGAAATTGCAACAGTTATTCGAAAACCGATCCCGATGCCCCGTTCATGAGGATGAAGGACGAAACGCTGAAGGCGGCGTACAACGTGCGGGCGGCGGTAGAAGGGGAATACCTGACCGGGGCGGGATCTTGTGCAACTCCCAACGACGGAGCGAACCTCAAACCGTTTTTGGAACGGCTGAAGGTGACGCTGGGGAATGTCCATGAACAAGTCACCGTGGACGCGGGTTATGAGAGCGAAGTAACGGTATACGAATGTGAAGACTGCGAAGGCTGTCCTTTACGGGAACGGTGTACCGCGTCACAAAAGAACCGGCGGATGGACGTTTCCAAAAAATTGTTGGCGTTCTGCGATGAATCGGAGGAGAACATCAAGGGCGACGAAGGAATTCTGCTGCGGGCCAACCGCTCCACAGGTTGAGGGGGCCTTTAGCGTTATCAAAGAGGATCGCCGCTTCAGACGGGTTTTCACCCGGGGGAAGGCCGGGGTAAGCTGCGAACTGTTTCTTTTATGCTTTGGCTATAATGTGAATGAGCCTCCGCAGAGCAGAGCTCTGCGGTATCTTAAGCTTTGCCTTTGTTCGAACGAAGGCTCGTTCGATAGGAAGTTTATTATACCGTCTGGTTTAATACCAGATTTTTGTAAGCATTGCGTTGTTTGAGCCGGAGCAGAGCTCCGGGGTATTAAACCAGACTTTCGAATAAAATTAAGCGACAGGCTCCTAGGAACAGCAGCTATGGAAATACAAACCCGGCCCGGCAACAGAGGAGTTTCCTGTGGCAAGGCCTATCCCCTGGTAAAGCCCTTCTTAAAATGGGCCGGAGGTAAAAGGCAATTACTGTCCGAAATAAAAAAACATCTTCCAAAGAACATCCAGGAGTATACCTACTATGAACCTTTTGTCGGGGCCGGGGCGCTTTTCTTTGATCTGCAGCCCCGGCGGGCGGTAATTAACGACCGTAATATCCAGTTGATGTTGACATACACAGCCATAAAAGAAAACGTTGAGGGCCTGATTGCCCTGTTAAAACAGCATAAAAACACCGAAGAATACTTTTATCGCCTTAGAAATGCAGACCGCCACGGTGAAAGGTTCAAGGGCATGACAACCATAGAAAAGGCCGCCCGGTTAATATTTCTTAACAAAACCTGCTTTAACGGCCTTTACCGGGTCAATTCCCGGGGCTTCTTTAACGTCCCCTACGGAAAATATAAAAATCCCATGGTATGCGAAGGGGCGGTACTGCGGCAGATTAGCCGGTATCTTAACGGCGGTACCATTGATATTCTAAGCGGAGATTTTGAACCGGCGCTTATGGACGCCGGTAAAAATGCTTTTGTGTATTTTGATCCGCCCTACCATAGCTCCGATAAAACCGGCTTTACCGGATACCAGGCCGGCGGTTTTAATCAAAACGACCAGGAGCGCCTGCGGGATCTTATGGTACGCATAAGCCGCCGGGGGGCAAAATGTCTGTTAAGCAATTCCGACACGGAATATATCCGCCGCTTATACAGTGATGATTTTTTTGAGATTATCCCCCTGCGGGCTAAGCGAAATATTAATGCAGATCCCGCGGGCCGGAGTAATGCCCGAGAAGTTTTAATAAAGAACTGGAAGGACCCCTGCCCCTGATGCCAAAGGGCGGAGGATTATGCAGGGGCCGACCCGTTCCCCTGCTTTAAGGGTAGGGTTTTCCAGGGGCTATTATCATCTTTATAAATGCGCTTTTTGCTATGGAACAGAGGCCCCAGGATCGGGCACGGTGACGCAGCCATCGGGAAGTATCAGAATGAGCGGCCGGGGGCTGCCGGCGGTTCTTGCCCTGGCCATGGCCTTTTCCAGGGCCTGCTGGGGACTGGGAGATTTTTCTATGAACATCGAAGAAAGCCGTTCCGCACTAAGTTCGGACACCGCCATAATTACCGCCCGGCCGGAGACCTCCGCCATTTTTGCCGCCTTGTGATACCCCAGCTTGTACCCCGCCCGGATCCGTTCAATGGCCTCCGCGGGGGATGCGGATTCCGCCAAGAGCCGGGCGTATGCCTCGTCCCCGATGCCGTCCCGGCAGCTTGACACCAGAATAAGGGTTCCCCCGTCCTTAAGGGCCGCGGCGCCGTTATCAATGGCCTTCTGGGACTGGTATAGGTCTATGTCCATGGGGAATTTTGCCACGGAAACCACAATATCCGCCTTTGCCGGGACGGCCACGCAGAAAATTTTCCGGGCGATCTCTACGGCGGCATAAAAGGACCCCATAAGATCCCCGGCGGTAACGGCGGCCAGGCCCTGTTCTTTGTCAAGGACCGTCATCACCGAAAACACCGGGGCCTTGATAAGGGGCAGGGCGTCCATCATGTCTTCATGTACGGGGTTTCCCTCTAAGGCCAGGGAACGGGCCCTGGGGGAAAGGGCCTGTTTATGGTTTGCCTGGATGGTTTTATACGAGGCAATGCCGGGAAGAAAGGCCTTGCGGCCCCCGGTAAAGCCCGCAAAGTAGTGGGGTTCCACGCTGCCGGTGGCGATGATCCGGTCCGCGGAAAAAAGAGCCCGGTTAAGGGCCATGGGCGTACCGTTCCGGGTAGTCCCGATGTCAACCATATCTTCGTCTTTACGGGCATCGTGGTGAACGCAGCGGGGCCGCAGGGGCCCGTACAGATCCCCCAATATCTGCCGGTACTCTTCCTCGGTGGGGCCCCGGTGGGCCCCGGTGGCCACCAGCAGGGTAAGGCCATCCCTGGAAATACCCGCCCCCTCTATGACCGGCAAAAGTCCCGCGAGGATCGCCGCCGTGGGGGTGGGCCGGGTGGCGTCGTTGATAATAATAAGAAGCCCCCTGCCCCCCCGGAGAAACCGGGCCAGATCCTCCCCTTCCCCACCGGCGGGTCCATGGGGCTTTGCCAGGGCCGCGGCAAGCAGTTCCTCCGGGGCGCCCGCCGCCGCGTATTCGTTGGGTTCCGCCACGGCTAAAAGGTTCTCGCCGGGAAATTCCAAAAACAGGGTTTTGTCCAAATACGGTAAAGGTACTTTCATTAGTTTATGGGTATGGTTCCGGTACAACCATACTCTTTCCGGGGGCTTCCGTCAATCTTTTTTCCCCGGTTTGCTGCGCCGGGGCGCAGCAAACCGCTACCGGGCGTATTCGACGATCCGTGTCTCCCGGATAATCGTTACTTTGATCCGCCCCGGATACCGCAGATCCGTTTCAATCTTTTTGGCGATGTTTTTGGCAAGTTCCTTGGATTGCGCATCGTTCACGGCGTCGTTGTTCACAATAATGCGCAGTTCCCGCCCTGCCTGGATGGCAAAAGCCTTGTCCACCCCATTAAAGCCCGATGCAATATTTTCCAGATTTTCCAGCCGTTTAATGTAATTATCCAGGGTTTCCCGCCGGGCTCCGGGCCGGGCCGCGCTGATTGCGTCGGCTATCTGGACCAGCACCGATTCGATGCAGGAGGGCTCTATGTCGTTGTGGTGGCTCCCAATGGCGTTGATTACCCTGGGGTCTTCCCCCATCTTTCGGGCCATATCCATGCCGATTTCGGCGTGGTTCAGGTCCGAGTCGGATTCGGCCCCTTTGCCAATATCGTGGAGCAGGGCGCTGCGTTTGGCCAGTTCCCGGTTTACCCCCAGTTCCGCGGCCAAGACCCCGGCGATATTTGCCACTTCCCTGGAATGGAAGAGTACATTCTGTCCGTAGCTTGTGCGGAAGTACAGCCGCCCCAGGGCCCGGATGGCGTCCTGGCTGATATTGTGGATCCCCACATCGAAGAGGATCTTTTCGCCTTCCTCAAAGATCTTCTGGGATATGTCCTTGCTGACCTTGGAAACCACCTCTTCTATCCGGGCGGGATGGATGCGGCCGTCCACAATAAGCCGTTCCAGGCTAAGCTTGGCGATCTCCCGCCGGACCGGATCAAAACAAGAAATAACCACCGCTTCGGGGGTATCGTCAATGATAATATCCACCCCCGTAAGGGTCTCCAGGGTCCGGATATTTCTGCCCTCCCGGCCTATGATGCGGCCCTTCATTTCATCGTTGGGCAGGGTCACGGTGGTGACGGTAACTTCGCCGGTAACTTCCGTGGCAAAGCGCTGGATCGTTGTTACCAGAATATCCCGGGCCTTCTTTTCTGCGGTAAGGTTCGCCTCCTGTTCGATCTTATTGATCAAAGCCTGGGCGTCGTGCTTGGCGTCGTTCTCCAGGTCCGCAATAATAAGGGTCTTAGCCTCTTCCACCGTAAGACCCGAGATCCGCTCCAGCTCTTTACGGTACCGTTCTTCTTCTTTGTCCAGTTCCTCCTGCCGTTCAATAAATTCTTTGCTCTTTTCGGCAAATTGCTGTTCAATCTTCTCTATCTGCGAAATCTTCCTTTCTAACGTTTCCTCTTTCTGCAAAACACGGCGTTCGTACCGCTGCAGTTCAGCCCTGCGTTCCCGGGTCTCCCTCTCTTGCTGGTTCCGTTCACGGATAACCTGTTCTTTCGCTTCAAGAAGAATCTCCTTCTTTTTAGCTTCAGCCTCTTTTATCGCATCCTGTTTTACACGTTCGGCGCGCTGCTCCGACGCAGTTAATTGGAATCTGGCGTATACCCATCTAATAGTCCAGCCTAAGGTTAACCCGGCAAGAGGGAGGATTACATACAAAATCCACAACATATGCTGCCCCTTACCATTGTTAATGAGTCTTTGTTACTATAAATCGCCGCTAATTTTTTGTCAACCGGTCATGGCGGCTAAAAATAGGAAAAAATGACCAGGGATGCGTGTCAAAATGACACGGTAGGAGAATCGCCGGATTTTTGCATGAATATGCAAAAATCCACAGGCGCAGCACCCTGCTAACCGCTTACCGTGGCTGTGGCGGGTTCGATTATTTTTTCCGCAGGAAGGTGTTTACCCAAAATTGTTTTAAGGTCCTTTACCATAATCGGCTTGGAAAGAAAATCATCCATCCCTTCCCTAAAAAAGAGTTCCTGGACCCCCGCCAGGGCATTGGCGGTTAGGGCGATGATCGTAAGCCGGATATACCGCTCCCCCATGGAGCGGATCTTCCGGGTGGTTTCGATCCCGTCCATGCCGGGCATCATATGGTCCATAAATACAATATCGTAGTTTTGCTTTTTTACCATGGCTATGGCTTCTTCCCCCCCCGCCGCGGTGTGGACCTCGGCGCCGTAGCGGCGAAGCAGGCCCTCGGCCACTATGCGGTTTATCTGGTTGTCGTCCACCACCAGGATCTGGGTGTTTTTTACCAGGAAGGAGCCGTTGTCGTCACTGGTCCGGCGGCGTTCATAGTTTCTCTTGCCGTTTAAGACATCCGCCAGCCGGGTGATCAGTATGGGCCTGCTAAGGGCATTGGGAATTTCCTGGTCGTATTTTTCGGAAAATTCTTTAATAAGGATAAATTGGCCCGTCTGACCCTGGCGGCTAAAAAAGTCCCTAAATTCATCCTTGGCGCCGCTGTCAAAAAGGATATGGCTGTAGGAAGCCTCCTGGTACGCATCCTTTGCCATGGCCAGGCCGGTACAAATTGTATAATGGACCCCCAGATCCCGGAGCATAAATTCAAGGCCCGCGGCATTGTAGGTATTCGGCTCAAAGACCAGCACCTGCTTTTCTTCGGGCCTTTCCACTGTGGCTAAAAACCCTTCCCTTTTTCCGGGACAGATCACATAGAAGGAAAAGGTGGAACCCTCTCCGTATACGCTGCCCACGGTAATTTCCCCGCCCATAAGCTGTATCAGCCTGCGGCTTATGGCCAGGCCCAGTCCGGTCCCTTCAATGTTACGGTTTTTATGGGTGTCAAGCTGCTGAAATTCCGTAAAGAGCTGGTTTAATTCGTCTTTTTTGATGCCCTGGCCCGTGTCGCTGACGGTAAAATTAAGCCGGTATGCGTCCTGGGTTTCCTCTTCGGGCAGAGGTTCGGCCCAGGCGCTGAGGGTTACCGCCCCCCGGGTGGTAAATTTAACCGCATTGTTAAGGATATTGATCAGGCACTGCTTTAACCGCATTTCGTCGTTGACCACCACCGGCGGAATGTTCCTGGAAATCGAGGCCACCAGGGCCAGCTGCTTTTTGGCGGATTTTATGTTAATGACATTAAGGGTATCGTAAATAAGGGATGCAAAATCGAAGGGTTTCTGCAGAATTTCCATTTTTTGGGCGTCGATCTTAGAGAAGTCCAGAATATCGTTAATAATATGGAGCAGGCTTAGGGCCGAGACCTTGATCGTATCCACCCGGGTCCTTTGTTCTTCGTTTAAGGGATTGGTAAGCATTAGATCGGTCATGCCAATAATTGCGTTCATGGGGGTCCGTATTTCGTGGCTCATGTTGGCCAGAAAATTGGTCTTTGCCCTGTCCGCGGATTCGGCCAGGTTTTTTGCTTCCATGATTGGGGTAATGTTGGTCCATTCAAAAAGCCGGGCAATTTTTCCCGCCGCCAGCTGGGAGGACCGGAGCAGAAAATACTCCGGGGATTCCCCCTGGGTTATGGAAAAATTCCGTTCCACGTATCCGTCCTGTTCCATTATTTCCTGGAACAGCATTCGAATTTCCCCCGGCGGCAAAAGGTCCAGCAGGGGCATGCCCCGAAGGTATTTTTTATCCCCGGCGTTAAGCCATACCGCCAGGGATTCGCTTAAATATTCCAGTTCCGCATTATTGTTGGTAATTACCATATACGAAACGGTGGTTCCCATTAATATGTCAAAGGTGATTTCTGAATTTTCCGCGGAATTTAACAGGTTTACCAGGTAATAACTGAAGGTACAAAACAGGATCCCCATGGTGGTATAGGCCAATGTGCCTATCAGGTTCAGCTCCCAGGAAAGGGCTCTGCCTGCCAGGGGGTATTTTAGGACCAGGATAAGCATAAGCAGGGCAAAATCGGTGGCAAGAAAGAATTTTAAAAATACCCGGGGATCCAAATAGCAAAAGGTAAGGATCATGATCACCAGGATAAGAAAAAAATAGTACCCGTCCCCATGCAGGATCAGGGCCACCACGGTGGCGGCGGTAAAAAGGGCGGTGCTTGAAAGCCAGGCTATGACGTGGGGAGAAAGATCCCCGATATACCGGAGCCAGGCAAAAAAGGCCATACAGCACAAAACAGCGGTAAGCCGGGGAGCCAATGCCTGGGGATACCCGGCAATATGCAGCAGAACCAGCGCGCCGGAATAAATTCCCAGGACCAGGTACAGCGCCATTCCCATATGCCGGTATATTTTTTTATATCCGGGCTCGGGCAATAAGTTCCTCATCCGCGGCCTTCCTGAATTGTCAACCGGCCGCCGGCTTTGTCCGTTCCGGGGATATGGATTCCCGGGGGGCAGACAAAATCCACCGACGCCGGAAACACCTCAAAATCCAGGGAGTTCTTGTAGAGAAATTCCCCGTCAATGGCTATGGTCATCACGGAATTTGAAACGATCCGCAGTTTTTTGCACCGGTAATGGCGGATGTAATCGGGCCATTTATGGTAGTTTCCCTGGGTATAATCCCGCAGGGCCTTAAGGAGGAAGCTTCGGGGGATGCGCTTGATCGTATACAGGTCCATATAGCCGTCGTTGATCAGGGCGTCCCTGGCGGCGGGCCGCAGGCCGGCGCCGTAGGTTGACACGTTGGTTACCAGGATGCTCCTATAATCCCCATGGAACTGCATGTCCTCGGTCTCGAAATAGTAATGCCGGCCCTGCCGGTGCAGCAGCGCATTAAGAAACCCCATGCCAAGGTAACAGTGGTTTCTGGGCAGGGCAAAATGATCCGCCAGGTACTCCCCCCATTTAAAGGCCACGGCCTCGCCGCCGATTAGGGCATTTCCAACCATGTAGTTGTTTTCTGTCTTGATCGTATCAATGGTGCTTACCGGGGAAAGGCTTAGGTTCATAAAGGATTGAAACGCCGAAAGATGCTCCGAGCCAAAAGAATGGAGCAGGGAATTGTTTCTGCCCAGGGGATACCAGGCAACCTGCACGTTGGGCAGTCCCACGGCGCCGTTGATTATTTCGAAGAAGGTGCCATTGCCCCCCAGGGCATAGACCCGGACAATTTCCCGGGTATTGGTGACATACCGCAGGGTGTATCCGGAAGCGTCCCGTTTCCACCGGGTAACGTGGATGTTGTAGTTTGCCTGGGAATTACCGGTAAAAAAGCTTTGTATGTCCCTTTCTATCCCGGTAACCCGGCCGTTAATTTTTCCCGCCTTGGGATTGATAATAAAGAGATGCTTCATCCCCCGTTCTCCAGGTACTCCAAGGCTTCTTTAATTTTTTCGGCGGCGCCGTCGTATTCAAGGTTTTCCACATCGGTCCCAATGTGATGAAGAATTTCCGAAATCCTCCGGTCTTCCCATTTAAGATCATTTACCCGGGCTAAAAGCGATTGGGCCCCGGCATTGTCAAAGTTGGCGCAGGCGGTCTGAATTTTTTTAAGCACAGCCCCCAGTTCCGCCGGACTGCCCGGCTGGGAACTGCCCTCCCGCTTAGGGAAGAGGGACGCCAAATTTCTGGACAGGATCCGAAGTTTTTCTTCAAAGGCCGGATACTGTTCCCGGCAGTACACGGTGTCTTCGGACTTTGCGGCAAATTCCAGCTTCCGGGCCTCATCCCCCAGCAGCTCGGCCCCAATGCTGTAAAGGGCCCCCTTCATACCGTGGATCTCTATGCCAAAGCCCGCGCTGTCGTCGGCATAGAGGGCCCGCATCTTTCGTATCCCTTCGCCGATAACATTAATTGTTACCCGCAGCAGTTCGGTGTACTTTTCCTTTTCGCCGCCTATAAGAAGAAGCCCCTGGTCCACATTAAGGTTTTTAATGTCCTTGGCCCTTTCCAAAAATGCATCGGTATTTTCCGGCTGAACAAACACCGGTTCTTCCAGGACATTCCCCGGGGCTTCTTCGCCGCCGCCGGGTTCCGCCATCCAATTGGCCTGGGAACTTAAAAGGCAGGCCAGGGTATCGCTGATAAAAAACAGGGTCGTATCGTCGTGGACAAAGGGATCCGGTTCATTTCCTTCCATAATAATATAGCCCTTAAGGTGCTGGTCCACCCGCAGGGGCAGGATGCACAGGGAACGGGTGTTAAAGTCCACAAAGGGGAGCTGCATGGATCGCAGGGCGCCGTAATTCATGGTTAGATGCTTCTTGTTTCCAAGCAGGTTCACCACCTGGCGATGGCTAAAAAATTCACTGCGTTCTTCCGGCCCCTCCGCCGATGGATAAAGGGCCGCAATCCGGGGAACCTCTTCTATCGTAAAGATCAACGAAGCCTTAAAGACATGGAAATATTCCGCCACCGCCGTTAAAGCGGCATTAAAGGCCGCTCCCAGGCTTTTGCTGCGGAACAGGGCGTAATGGACGGCTATGATAATATCGAACCGGTTCTGGTACCGCCGCTGGAGCAGCTTGCTTGTCCTAAACTGGTCCACCATGCGGCTTAGGGCCCTGGTGATCATGTTAAGTTCGCCCCCGGCATGTTCATATTCAATGCGGATGTCCAGATCTCCGGCGGCGATGGCTTCGCTGGTCCGGGTAAGTTTTTGGATGGGCTTGGCAATTCCCCGGGAAAGATACTGCAGAAGCAGCAAGACCATGACAAGGCTTATCAGAATGGAGATCCCCATGGGCTTAAGCACCGGGATCATATTTTCCCAGATATAGTCCTGGGAAAGGACAATGTAAATATACAAAAACCGGTCTTTAACCTGCATGGGATAAAAATAATTAAGCCCCCGGATCCGGAACAATTCGGAATAGCCGTTGTAAAGAAACTTCCGGCCCTCCCGCATGGCTTCCCGAATCTGGGGACTGTTGTTAAAGCCCAGGTCTTCCAGGGTCTTGCCCATATTGCCGGTGTCCACCGAATACCCCAGCCGCCCGTCGGTTAGAAAGATCGTCCTCTTTACATCCAGAAAAAACTGCTCCCCCAGGATGTTTTCGTTCATTTCAAAATCAAGCCCCACACAGCCTATGAAGGTGTTGTCCCTAAAAACCGGGGCGCTTACCCCGATGCTGCTTAGGGGGGTCCCGTTCCCATAGTCCCAAAGGGGAGTGTACAGCCCCAAATCGGTGTAGATGGAGCCGCTGTTCCGGGGGGCGATGTACCAGTATGCCCGGTCCCGGTCATTTAGGGTGGTTTCATCGATGTCCGCGGCGACTTCCCAGGAATTCCCCCTTCGGTTAAAGGACCGGATGTACCGGCCCGAAGGCGCCCCGGGATAATCACCGGTATGAAGGGCGTCCCGGCCATCGAAGGCATTAGGTTCAAAAACAAGCCAGGTGTTAATCACATGGGCATTGTCAAAACGGCTGGTTAGGATCGCTTCGCCCCGGCGGCGGGCATCCTGATCGCCGCCGTCCAGGGCCTCCAGTTCCGTGGCGGAGATCCGGACGGAAAGTTCCGCAAAGTCATAGAAATTTTTAAGGTTTGATTCGTAATACCGGGCTATGTTTAACAGTTCCCGGTGGAGCTTAATATCCTGGGCCTGATAGGTCTGGTATATCATGGTGGCGGACAGGATCGTGTAGATAAGCAGAAAGGGGACCACCACAAAACATAGTATGCTGAACCGGATAGATCTGTTCATTCTGTTCAATTCCCGGGGTACCTACCCCTCGACAAGGGCGTCCTCCACTAGGACAGAACGCCTTCTGGCGGCCCTTTCCATTTCCTCGTGTACCATGGCAAATGCGTTGATAATCCGGGGATCAAAATGGGAACCCTTTCCGGCGATGATCAGATTGTAGGCCTCTTGGGTGGTCATGGCCTTCCGGTAAACCCGATCCGCCACCACCGCATCGTAAACGTCCGCCACCGCCATGATCCGGGAACACAGGGGAATGTCATCCCCCTTAAGGCCCCGGGGATATCCGGACCCGTCAAATTTTTCGTGGTGCCCCTCGGCTATCTGCACGGCGTATTTAAGATAACTCTGGGTGGGGGTCCGTTCGTACATGGTCTCTAAAATTCCCGCTCCAATGGTCGTGTGGGTCTTCATAATGGCAAACTCGGCGTCGTCGAGCCTCCCCGGTTTAAGCAGGATCGTGTCGCTGATGCCGATCTTGCCCACATCGTGGAGCAGGGAAGCCCTGGTTATTAGGGACAGCTCCTTTTCATTGAGTTCTTCGGCAAAGCAGCCCTGGTGCATCAATTCCCGTCCCAGAAGGGTAACGTAGATCCGGGTCCTTTGTACATGATCCCCCGTGCCCTTGTCCCGGTTTTCGATCATCTCCGAAAAGGACAGGACAATGCTGTCTTCCAGCTCCCGGACGGTTTCTTCCAGGTTTTGCCGGTACTGGGAAAAATCCAGGTGAAGCTTAAGCCGGTGAAGGAGAATGCTTCTTTCCACCGGCTTAGTTATAAAGTCCACCACCCCCGACTCCAGGGCGCGGATTTCCGTGGCCACATCCTGGTTTGCGGTAAGAAAAATAACGGGGATCCTGCTTAGGATTATATTTTCTTTAATCCGCCGCAGGGTTTCAAACCCATCCATGTCGGGCATATCCACATCCAAAAGGATAAGGTCCGGAATGCGCTGGACGCAGATTTTAAGGGCCTGGGCCCCCGATTTTGCCAGCAGGATCTGGTAATTATCAGAAAGCTGCAGTTGGATATTCTTTAAATTTGCAAGGTTGTCATCAATAACTAGAATTTGATCCATAGCAAACACGCTTCCTTCACAAGAGAATTCTCTGTATCCTCACCATTGTAGTACAAATCGGGGAAAATCACAATAAAAAAAGAGGCCCCTTTGGATGTTTCCAAAAACCCACGGTTTAGGGAAAGTCCTTAAAAACCCTTAGGGACCTTTATTTTTATAGAAAATTACGGGATCCTTGACCGATGGCGCTATTTTATTTAGAATATAGTAAGATTGCTCCAAAACCAAAACAGGGATTGGGCATGTTCTTGGAAAACCGGCCAAACCGGACCACGGCCCGCCCGGTTTCTTTATTACATGATAAGGAGAACATAATGAGCGCCATTGAATACATTGAAGCCAGGGAGATCCTTGATTCCCGGGGAAACCCCACCGTAGAGGTTGATATTGTACTGGAGGACGGATCCTTTGGACGGGCCGCCGTACCCTCGGGGGCATCCACGGGGGAACACGAAGCGGTGGAACTGCGGGACGGCGACGGCGCCCGGTACCAGGGCAAGGGGGTTCAAAAGGCGGTTTCGAACGTAAACGATCTGATTGCGCCCGCACTGGCGGGCTTTGAAGCAAGCGACCAGGTTGATATTGACCGGACCATGATAGAGCTGGACGGAACGGAAAATAAAAGCAAGCTGGGGGCCAATGCGATCCTGGGGGTGTCAATGGCCGCAGCCCGGGCGGCGGCGGAAAGCCTGGGGACTCCCCTGTACCGCTATTTGGGGCCCTTCCATGCCAATGTCCTTCCCGTTCCCATGGCGAACATTATTAACGGGGGTAAGCATGCGGATAACAAGGTAGATTTCCAGGAATTTATGGTTATGCCCGTGGGGGCCGATTCAATGCGGGAGGCCGTCCGGTGGACCGCCGAAGTCTTCCACAGCCTTAAAAAGCTTTTAAAGGAGGCGGGGAAAAACACCGCCGTGGGGGACGAGGGAGGATTCGCCCCGGATATTGGAAACGAAGAGGCCCTGGATTATATCATGAGGGCCATCGAAAAGGCCGGTTATAAGCCCGGGGATCAGTTCGGCATTGCCCTGGACTGTGCCAGTTCCGAGTTGTTTGAAGAGGGGGAAAGGAAGGGGTACAAGTTCTGGAAATCCAACCCCGGCAAGCTCTTTTCCGCCGACGAAATGATCGATATCTACACCAAGTGGGTGAACAAATACCCCATTTTATCCATTGAAGATCCCCTGGATCAAAACGACTGGGATGGCTATGTAAAAATGACCAAAGCCCTGGGCGGCAAGATCCAAATTGTGGGGGACGATTTTTTTGTCACCAACACCAAGCGGCTTTCCAAGGGTATAGACATGGGGGCCTGCAATTCTATTTTGATCAAGGTAAACCAGATTGGGACAGTAACCGAAACATACGAGGCCGTGGAAATGGCCAAACGGGCGGGGTATACGGCGGTTATTTCCCACCGTTCCGGGGAAACCGAAGACAGCTTTATTGCCGACCTGGTGGTAGCCCTGGAGACGGGCCAGATTAAGACCGGTTCCATGAGCCGCACGGACCGCATTTGTAAGTACAACCAGCTTATGCGGATCGAAGATGAGCTTATGGGGGTTTCCTGCTATGCGGGAAAAAAGGCGTTTTATAATTTGAAGCGTACCACCTAGGAGTTTGTTGCACCTGTAGGTTTTGATGGTTTTTTTGCAATGTCCACAGGTTAAGAATGTATGTCCACAGATACGGATTTTCACAGATTCAGAGGGGATTTTTGTACAAAAATCCGTGTAACCAGTGGACTTTTTTATGTCTTATTTGTTTAACTTGTTGACATTGGTTTTTTTGTTGAAAAAGCCATCAAAACCACGATTACCGGCCCTTAAAACTGCTGCCAAGCGTAAACAGTCCTTGCGCAGTTTTGGTTGCCTTATCGTTCCATATTCATTATATCCCTCCTGTCCCAATCTATATTTTCTTTTATTATTTTTGCGGGATTTCCCGCAATTATAGTATTTTCCTTGGTAAAAATTTTTGTCACAATAGAACCCATTCCTACTATCGTATTTGCCGGGATCATTGCATTCTTCCCAATTAAGCATCTTTGACCAATCCAACAATGATTTCCTATAACTATTGGATGTTTTGGTTTATTTATAATCCCCCCTGTCTCTTTATCTATAATGGAATGTGCATCAGTTGCCCGTATAAATATATCATGTGCAAACGCACAATCGGTTCCAATAAAAACTTTTGCATTATATGTGGTCCTAATAAATAAACTTCCTTCTATTGTTGTATTTTTCCCTATTTTTATTATCTGTTCAAACCCTCCGGAACATAGAATTCGGAGTGAATTTAACCATGGACTTGCACCAATCTCTACCAGTGTCTCATTAGTATTAATTTCAATAACATTATTATTTCCATGTATTGGGGAATAAAATTTAACAGTGTTCTTACTCCCCTTAATTTCAATTGTAAAACCATCGGGAATCATATTAATTTTATTGATATATTCCTTTCCATCCTTTATCACTATTATACGATTATCTAATCCATTGATTTCTACTAAAAAAAACTTCCGAATATAAGATGGCAAATATCGTCCTATTTTTCTTAGTATTGTTTTCAATAATCTCATAAGTGTCTCCTGTAATTGATCATATCCTTCCAATTTATCCCAAGAAAAATTATCCGTAAATTACACGAACTATTGAGGCTAAGGACTTTTTCCCTTGGGCCGGCACAGCACCCGTGAACGATTCGCCGGATGCCTTTGCCCCGGATAAGGGCACTATGCCGGCTAACCCGCCCTTTTTTGCTGTATACTTACCTGGAAACCCAAATTATCAAGCACTTTTACCACCGTTGAAAATGACGGGTTTCCCTTAGGGGACAGGGAATCATACAGCCCTT
>JAISLT010000073.1 GCA_031277165.1 Spirochaetaceae bacterium | reverse complement strand
GTTTGAACGGAGGCTCGTTCGCTAGGAAGTTTATTATACCGTCTGGTTTAATACCAGATTTTTGTAAGCATTGCGTTATTTCAGCCGCAGCAGAGCTGCGGGGTATTAAACCAGACTTTCGAATAAGACACAAAAAAGGTCCCCGATTACACAAATTACACGGATTTTTTGTACAAAAATCTCTTCTGAATCTGTGAAAATCCGCATCTGTGGACATACATTCTTAACCTGCGACAGTGGTATGCTTTGGCTGCAATGTGAATAAACTGCATCACAAGATACAACAGGGCCGGCGCGGTACGTCGCTGCACCCGTTAAAAGCGCAAGCCGCGTAACACAAAGCGGTTGATACCTTCCGGTTCGTGTTAAGGGAGAGCTCTGCCCGTCGTATTCGCAAGAGCGGGAAAAACAACCGGATATTTAGTATTTTTGAAAAGCACACTCAATTTCCAGGCGCCGCCTGTTACAAGACCCAAAAAACCACCCTGCCGGTACCCCAAAACCGGCTGTTTTTGTACTTCTTTTACAGCACCGGTATCAGATCCCACTGCGAATGAAAACGATGATTCCTTTTTTAGATGTTCTATCTTGAATGAATTACGAGAATAGGTAATTGTTTATCGATTAGGAGGATTTTTTTTGTTTGGAAGCGGACAAAAGCCTCCTCACAGTTTTTGCCTAAACTGCAAATTGCCGGGCGCCATGGGGTGCAGTGCCGGATCGTAAAAAAATTGCCAGGCTTTCGATGTGGGCCGTCTGGGGATAGAAGTCGAAGAAGTACAGTTCTTCCAGCCGGTAGCCCCCGCGGAGGATTCGGAAATCCCTGGCCAGGGAGGAGGGCTCGCAGGACACATAGGCCAATACCGGGGGTCCCTGGGTGGAAAGCCACCGGGCCGCGGCGGGGGAAAGACCCTGCCGGGGGGGATCCGCCACGGCAAAACCGCAGGGTCTGCTCCCCAGGCCGCCGCCCCTTTTACCGGGGAGCCATTCGTCGTCCCGCCGGGGAAAGAACCGGAACCGCCCCTGCCGGCCCAGGTTGTCCGCCGCAAGGTTAAGGGCCCGGCGGTCTTCCTCCAGCAGATCCGCCCCTTCGGGGAACAGATCCTCCAGAAAAATGGTAAAGGTCCCCACCCCCGCATAGAGGTCCGCCATGATCCGGGGTCCGGTTCCGGCGGGGACTTTTTGTGCCGCCTGGACAAGCCGGGGGATCAGAGCCTCCAGGGCATCCCCGTTGCTTTGGAAAAAGCAGGAAGCGTCCAGAAGGACCTTCCTGTTCAGCACGGTTACGGCCCCCCGGGAAGGGACCGTTCCGGCAATATCCGTCCCCGCTTCGGCCAGCAGCGCCGTTCCCCGGCCATAGAGGGTAAAGCGGTCCTTCCCCGGGGGAGGCCGCAGATTCCCCAGGACCGAACGCAGGGCCGGATCGGCGATAAGGCAGTCTCCCACCGGAACCAGGGTATTACTTTTCCGGGCCTTGAATCCGCACCGGGGGCCCCGGTTGGCCCTGACGGCGTGGAGGGAAAGGCGGTTCCGGTATTCCCAGGGTTTAGAAGGCACGGTGATAAGGGGAGGGATCCTTCCCTCTCCGCTGCCGGGGGAGAAAAACCCGGCCAGTATTTCCCCCTTGGCTTGAAGCTGGGCTTCGTAGGAAAGGTGCTGGAGGGAGCAGCCCCCGCAGCGGCCGTAGAGGCTGCACCGGGGTTTCACCCGCAGGGGCGAAGGTTCCTCCAGGCCGGCGATCTCCGCCCGGGCCCAGGTTCCGTGGTCCCCGGTAATCCTGGCCCGGACCACATCCCCCGGTGCTGAAAGGGGAATACGGATTTTTTTCCCCCGGTGAACGGCCAGTCCTTCGCCGCCGGGGAGGATCCTTTCCACGGAAGCGGAAAAAATATCGCCTATTGCCATGTGCAATGAACTGTATCATAATGGGTCCCATGATTGAAACCACCGGCTGGGTTCAGTGCGATGACGGGGCCAGGCTTTTTATACGCCGCTGGAGCCCCGGCGCCGGTGCGCCCCGGGCCCTTGTCCATGTGGTTCACGGCATGACCGAACACTCCCTTCGCTACCGGTTTTTGGCGGAAAAACTCTGTGAGGGGGGAATTGAACTATGGGCCGCGGATATGCGGGGCCACGGGAAGACCGCGGACCCGGCCATTAACGGACCGGATAAGGGCGGCCTTTTGGGGCATACCGCGGATCGAAACAGTTTTTTCCGGGTGGTGGCGGATATTGGCAGTATCCACAGGTACATGGTCCTTTCAACCAAGGAACAGTACGGGGATCTTCCCCTTTTTCTTATGGGACATTCCTGGGGTTCCTTCCTGGTTCAGGGGTATATTGAAGATCCGGATAATTCCGCGGCCCTGCGGGGCTGCATCCTTTCCGGAACCAGAGGGCCGGGAAAATCTATTGCCCTGGGGGTTCCCCTTCTGGCACTGATAGCCCTGGTTAAGGGCCGGCGGAGGGGATCGATGCTGGCCCAGGCCCTGTCGGTGGGGCCCTACAACAGGCATTTTAGGCCGAACCGGACTCCCTTCGACTGGCTTTCCCGGGACAAAAAGGCCGTGGACGACTTTATGGCCGATCCCCTCTGTGGAAAGCCCTGTTCTTCGGGGTTTTACCGTGATATGATACGGGGGCTGGTGGTGATACACCGTAAAAGGGCCATTGCCCGGATTGATAAGGCCCTGCCGGTGTATATTTTTTGCGGCAGCGTTGATCCGGTGGGAGAAATGGGAGCCAGCCCCGCCAGGCTGGTAAAGGCATACCGGGCCGCGGGTATTGAGGATTTGGAATTTGTACTCTACCCCGAGGCCCGGCATGAACCGCTCAACGAGATTAACCGGGAAGAGGCGGCGGAGGCCCTCCTAAACTGGCTTGACCGGTGCCTTAATTAGGGTCTGTTAGAGGGTGTTTTCCCCAAACTGAAGTTTTGGGAAAGCCTCTGTTTATACTTTTATACTATAGAAGACACAGGAAGAAGCGTGCGGATCCGGTACGAAAAAAAACAGAACGGAAAACTCATAAAGAAAGCCATGGTTTACACCAGGGATGAACACAGGATCAATTTTGATGATGTAGACAGGGACGCGGTTTTTATTACCAGCCGGCTGCGGGCAAACGGGTACGAGAGCTATGTTGTGGGCGGTGCGGTGAGGGATCTGATTTTGGGGAAAAAGCCCAAGGATTTTGATATTGTTACCGAGGCAACTCCGGCGCGGATTAAGCGGATCTTTCGCAATTCCCGGATCATAGGCCGGCGGTTCCGGCTGGTCCATGTTTTTTTTGGTCCTAAAATATTTGAGGTTTCCACCTTCCGTTCCCTTAAGGACGGCCCCACCAGTAACACCTACGGAACCATCGAAGAGGATGTCCAGCGCAGGGATTTTTCGTTTAACGCCCTTTTTTACGATCCGGGTAAACAGGTGGTGGTGGACTATGTCAACGGCATGGGGGACATACGAAAAAAGATCCTGCGGCCCATTATCCCGGCGGATCTTATCTTTAAGGATGATCCGGTGCGGATGATCCGGGCCATAAAATACGCCGCCGCCGGGGATTTTAAAATTCCCTGGCTTTTGGGGCGAAGGATCAGGAAAGAAGCGCCCCTGTTAAAGGAAATTTCCGCATCCCGCCTTACGGAAGAACTGGCCAAAATTATCCATTCGGCCCATGCGGCAAAGATAGTGGAAGCCCTGGAAGATGCGGGGCTCTACGGTTATCTGCAAAAGGAAGCTTCGGAGCTGTTAAAGAAAAATCCCGCCTTTCGGAGCAGTTACCTCCGCAGCCTGGCGGACAGCTCCGCCGAACCGGGGGAAGGTAAGGCCCTGGCGGCCCTTATCCGGGATTATCTGGAACTGAAGACCCCCTGGGAGGAACTACAGAGGGGGAGCTGGGAAGATTACCGGGCGGTATTCTTCGATGTCCGGCGCTTTATCTTTCCCATGAATCCTCCCCGGCTGGAACTGGACAGATCGGTACGGCTTATCTTTTCCGGCCATGGGATTGAATTAAAGAAAAGAGCCCTCTTTGAACGGGACCGCCGAAGCACCGGCGAATCAAGGCCCCCCAGGAGCGAAGGGAGTCCCCGCCTACGGGAGACCCCGGCGGAACAGGGAACCGGCTCCACCCGCCGCCGCAGACGGCGGAGAAAAAACACCCTTCCCCTTCCCCCCACTTAGGAGTTTGTTGCGCTTTGCGCATGCAACTCTTAAAAATCACCGATCGGGCGGTTTTTTACCTTGCAAACTCCATCGGACCAAAGGTCCCCAGCAGCCCGATAATCGTGGTTTTGATGGCTTTTTCAACAAAAAAAGCCATCAAAATCTACAAGTGCCACAGGCTCCTAGCGCTGTACCCGGCCGGAGGCGTCTCCCCCGGCGAGTTTTAGTACTTCCTCCGCCGAGACCTGGTTAAAATCCCCCTCGACGGAATGTTTAAGGCAGCTTGCGGCTGCGGCAAAGTCCAGGGCTTCCTGGGGGGCCATGGCGTTAATAAGCCCGTAGATAAGACCCGCGGCAAAACTGTCGCCGCCGCCGACCCTGTCCACAATGCGGACCGCATATTTTTTTGAAAAGTATGCGATCCCGTCCCGGTACAGCATCGCCCCCCAGTTGTTGTCGCTGGCGGTAATTGATTCCCGCAGGGTGATCGCAACCTGGGCAAAGCCAAACCGTTCCGTCAAGGTCTTCGCGGTCTGTTCGTATCCGGCCCGGCTGATTTTTCCGGAATGTACGTCCGTATCCCCGGCGCGGATCCCAAAGACCGATTCGGAGTCTTCTTCGTTGGCGATACAAATATCGGCATATTCCATAAGGTTTTCCATGACGGCGCGGGCCCTTTCTCTGGGCCACAGATTTTTCCGGTAATTAAGATCGCAGGAAACGGTAATTCCCGCCGCCCTTGCGGCCTTGCAGGCCTCCAGGGTTATGTCTGCGGCGCCGGTGGAAATGGCGGGACTTATGCCGGTAAAGTGAAACCAGGATGCGTCCCGGAAAATTGTGGGCCAGTCAAAGTCGGAGGGGACGGCCTCTGCTATGGCCGAATGGGCCCTGTCGTAGATCACCTTGGAAGGCCGCTGGGACGCCCCCTTTTCAAGAAAGTAAATTCCTACCCGGCTTCCTCCCCGAAGGATCAACGAAGTGTCCACTCCGAATTTCCTAAGGCTGTTTACCGCGGCTTGGCCTATTTCGTGTTTAGGCAGTTTGGTAACAAAGGCCGCATCCATGCCAAAATTGGCCAAAGAAACGGCCACGTTCGCTTCGCCCCCGCCAAAGACCGCTCCGAATGAAGAAGCCTGGACAAAACGGTAATAGCCCTCCGGTGCAAGGCGCAGCATAATTTCGCCAAAGGTAATGATCTTTCCCATGTTTGAGCTCCTTCTGTCCGCGGCGGGGGTCATCCTCCCCTGGCCTTGGCCGCCAGTTCCACCGCCTCTTTGCACAGGGTGGTAATTTGTGCAAAATCCCCGGCGTTAATAAGATCGGCACCGGCCATCCAGGAACCGCCGCAGGCCAGAACCTTTTTAAACCCCAGGTACTTTGCCAGGTTCTGGGGCTTGATTCCCCCCGTGGGCATAAACGAAAGCATGGGGTAGGGGGCGGCCACCGCCTTGATGTACTCCAGCCCTCCACCCTGCTCGGCGGGGAAAAATTTAACCGTCTCCAGCCCCGCCTCCAGCGCCATTTCCATATCCGAGGGATTGGAACAGCCGGGGATCAAGGGAAGACCCCGTTCGATACAATGGTAAACCACCCGGGGATTAAAGCCGGGGCTTACGGCAAAGGCCGCCCCCGCGGCAATAGCTTTGTCCGCCTGATCGATGGAAAGAACAGTCCCCGCCCCCAGAAGAATTTCCGGAACCTCGCCGTGGATCCGGTGCAGGGCCTCTTCCCCGGCGCCGGTACGAAGGGTAATTTCCGCGCAGGGAAGCTTCCCCGCAAGCAGGGCCCGGGCCAGCGGCACGGCCTTTTCCGGGTCATCGATCTTAATCACCGGAACTACGCCGATCCGTCCGATTTGTTCAAAAAGCTTGTTCATCCTCCGGTCTCCTTATACGGACGATCCCTCCTTCACCCTGAAGGCCCATCCAGGATCGTGCGATGGGATCTTCCCCGTCCAATTCCAGGGCCGCCCGGAAGAAGGCCTCCGCTTCCTCCTCCCGGCCCTGTTTTAGGGCCAGGGCCCCCAGGTTGCTGATAAGCTTCACATTATCCGGATTGCGGCGCAGGGCCTTTTTTAGTTCCGCCTCGGCCCTGTCCAGGGATCCTTCTTCCATCAGGCATATGGCCAGTTCATTCCGGGTGTCCGGGTTGTCGCAGCCCAGTTCCAGGGCCTTTTCAAAGCAGGCCCTTCCGTCCTTCCAGCGTTTAAGGCGGCGCAGTCCCCAGCCAAGGATAAACCAGCCCTTTCCGGCGCCGGGGCGGCGTTCCAGGAATTCCCCGGCCCGGCGGATCCCCTGTTCTTCCCTTCCCGTTCGTATCAATTCCAGGGCCTCCCGGAAGGCGTCGTCGTCAAGGCCGTTATTTTTAATTTCCTCCAGTAGTTTCCGGGCCGTCGAATGCCTTTTTACCGGCAATGCCCCCTCTCCGGAGCCCTCCGTACCGGCCCCTTCCGAGTTCACATAAAAATTCAGGCAGTCCGCAGCCCGGCGGTAGTTTCCCCGGTTACGGTAAAAAAGGCCCGCTTTAAAAAACGTATCCGGCAGGGGTGTGTCCAGGGCCCTTTCATAGGCCGCCTCTGCTTCTGCAAAGGCCGCTTCTGCCTCCTGGGGTTTTGCGGTGTTTTCCAGCGCCAGGGCCCGGGCTTCCAGAACCAGGGCCCGGTTTAAAAGGATCTCCGGCCGCCGGGGCTGGAGCCCCTCCAAAAGGCTAAGGATGTCCAGGGCTATGGCGTAATCGCCGTTCCGGGCCTTAAATACCGCCGCCCCCAGCAGTTCCGCCGGCATATCCGGCCTAAGGGCCCCGGCAAGTTCACGGTAGTAGGAACTATGCCGTCCCTGGGGGTTTTCTGCCAGATCCCTCAGGATGCCCGAAAGAAACATTTCCACCGTTAGGGTGCCGGCGCTAAAGTTTTCCGTCCCCGGGGGCAGTTCCACGGGAAGGGGTATGGAAAAATCCAGGGAAAATTCCCCCCGGAGAATAAACAGATCCTTTAGGGAATCGGGGATGGTGATGTACCCCAGCTTTCCGGGGCTAAAGCCGGCCGGGGCCTCCTCGCAGGGGGATGTTTTCATGGGGCTCCTTTAATCGGGTTTTGGCAGCGGATTCGGAGGCAGATCCCCGGCGGCCGCGGAGGGGTCCTCCTGTTCTGCCCGGCCCGGTTCCGTTACGGCGGGCAGTGCCGCCGGGGAACCGGCGGCACTGCCCGCCGCGGTGCTGTCCGCCCTTGCGCCGTCCACCGCGGTATTTCCCGTGGCGGCGGTTCCCGCCGGAGCCGAAGATTCCGGCTTATACTCCACCCTAAGTTGGGTTAAATAATTGTTCAGCCGGACCTTATATCCCATGGGTATGCCTCCGCCGGCAAATTTGATCGCCAGGGCGATCATCTCTTTACGGCCCTCCACCTCTTCGGAGCGGACAAAGGATCCCCTAAGCAGAAAACTTTCCCGGGGATCGTCAAAGTCCACCCGCAGGGCCGCCTCGCGGTTGATCAGAAATTTTGCAATCCCCATCATGATCAGCTTGGCGCCGGAGAACGAAACATCCCGAAGGATGCACCGCCGGGGCACTCCCTGGATAAAGACCGCCGTTTCTTTGGAAAGAATCCCAAGCTTTCGGATAGAATCCACCGTTAAAAGGATCCGTTCATCGCTGCGCTTTGCCGAATTAACATTGGCGTCCAGCACCGTTCCTATGATCCCAATAAGATCGTCCGGAGGACGCTGGGTAAACTGGAGGGAAAAAAGGGCTATATCTTTGGAGTTTCCGTAGGGGCTGTACCCGCAGACCCGGGCGGAAACAAAGAACGTCACCGGTGTATCCACATCGGCCGTCTTAAAACAAAACCGAAGGCCTGCCACATTGTTTGCCTGCCGGAGTTTTTCTACCAGCCCCGATTGTACATTGGCCGCTATTTTTGCCGTTTCAAAGGAACTGGAATAGATTACGCAGGGCCAGAAGTCTCCGCCGCATTTTAAGTATACCTGCTGGCTGACAAGCCCCGTAACCCGGATTATTTCTTTGGAAAAAGTTACGTCTATGGCTTTGAACCGTTCATAGAAACTTGTGATTTTCTGACTGGTTATAACACCCATTATCCATCACCATAAGACGCTTTGCAGTGGAAGTCAATTACGATTATAGTGATATTAGCAGGGTTTAACAAGGTATGAAGAAAAAGAGTACCGCTTCTCTGGGGGAACTGCTGCGGGATCACTTCTCGGATACCTGGCGGCTGCTTTCGGAGACCTCCCGGTTTCTTGGTAAAACGGCGGTTTTTCCACAGTACGAGGATCAGCTTCGCCTTTGGCGGCGGGAATTGCAAAGCTCAAAGAACAGCAGCGATACGGCCAAGCGGGTCCGGGAAGAAATAACCGAACTTCGTAAATCCCTGCGGTACCAGGGGTATGATCTAAGCCTTGCGAAGCAAAGCCTTATCGTCGACGGCTTTCGCAATGATGCATCCCTGGCCGAGGGCTTTCGGCGGGTGGTGATTTTTTTTGCCGAGGATGATATATACTATCTTGCGGGGGAGGATAATCATATAACTTTAGCGGAGCTGCTGGAGGGGCAGATGAACGGACCCCGGCGCAAATGGACTTCGATCCATTCCAAGCATTACCTGTGGTACCGCCGCCGGGGAAACGATCTGATCCTTTCGGGATCGGATACGGAAACAAAAGAAGATTTCGACCGCCTTAAAGCCATGGGCAGCGCAAACAGCCTGGTGATTCTGTTAAAACTAAGGGGGCTTAGGTAAAAGTATGCGAGGATCGTACCCCGTGCTGTTTTTGGCGGTATTTCTGCCGGTTCTTTCGGCCTGTGTCACCGGGGATCTTCCCAAAGCGCCGCCCGTCACCGGGGAACTGTATTTTGTTCCCCGGATCCTGCCGAATTTAGCGGTTCCCTCCGAAACCGGCGCCCGGTCCGAGGATCCCCTGGAAGAGGCCGGAGAATTGGGCAGGGCGTTCCGGGATGCCTATGCGGAAGCCCTAATCCGGGGGCTCCCCCTGGGGGGTGTCCTGGGGAGTGACCGGGTTAATCCCTGGCCCGAAGATGTCCCCGAAGGCTGGACCCAGAACTGGGTAAGCCTGGAGAAGGAGGCAAACTCCTGGGGCGTACCGGGGCTGGTGCTGGCCCTGCGGAATTATGCTGGAGGGCCGGGAAGTCCCGTTTATTCGGTCTACGGGAAGGTTCTGCACCAGTACGGAATAAGCGCCGGGATTAACCGGGCCAACGGGGCGGCGGGTTACGGCATTCCTCTGGGGGAATTGGAATTTTCCCAGGGGAATGCGATCCAGCGTTTTACCAAGGGGATCATACAAATCGACCGGAACGGCAGCCGCTTTATTTCCCAGGGGGCGGACTCCCCCTGGGAAAACCCTTCCCCCGGGGAACGAAGCGGGGAATTTTCCGGCCGGGATATTCCGCCGGAGGTGGGAACGGCCCTGGCCTTTGCCTGGGATTCTGCCGCGGCCGGCGGGGACTGGATCAGCGACGGTCCGGTGCTTAAGGCCGCTTTTTCCAACCCCTGGATTTTGCCAAGCGAGGGGGGGGATATTTCCGTGACCGGGGTATACCTAAAAAGCTGTAACCAGGGGAAAGATGTCCTGGTGGTGGTAGAATCCCCGGAGCTTCCCCTCCGGGCCCACCGCCTCTCTGATCCGGTCCTTTCTGTCCTTAAAGCCCGGACCCGGCTGCCCGGTTTGGACCGGGAAAATTCCCTAGGACGGTCCACCGGCGGAAACGCCCTGGTTCAGTCCCTAAGCGGCGGATTCGCCCTCTACGGACCTCCCCTCAGCGATGTCCTGCCCTGGCCCTTGGACGAAGAATATGACAAAGAATATATAGAAGCGGCAGAAAAAAAAGAAACCCTGCCCCTGTTTAAGGGCGCCCAGCGCTTTGGCCGGGGCTGGATTGTCATTAAGCCGCCGCCTATTCCTGAATCTGCCGCTTACGAAGAACCCGCGGCGGATCCCTTAAGGGACAGCTCCTTATAACGGTAGAGCCGCTGCAGGATCGCTTCTATTTTGCCGGCATATTGCCTGTCCGCCGCCCAGGAACCGGCCAGGGCCTGGATCACCGGCGCCGACCCCCGGCGGACAAAGCGGTACCGGGGATCCACCAGATCCCCCCTTAGGGGCAGGTCCGTGGCATATGCCTGCAGGTGTTGAATATGGGCGCGGATACCAATCTGTACCGAGGGGAACTGTTCCCCGGGCTGGCCGGGACCTATGGAGCCCAGGCCGCAGAAATTGTTCATCCCGGCCTTCACAAGCCCCCCAAAACGAAGGAACCCCGTTTCCAGGCACATTTGGGCAAAGGCCACGTCATGGTTAATCCCCTCCGCTGCGGCCTCCCGGATATAAAAATCGACCAGTTGTTCAATAAATTCCCTGCCGGCGAATTTATTTTCATTAAGCAGAAACGAAACCAGCAGTTCCGCTTCCAGCTCTCCCCTGCCGCGGATAAGCCGGGGGGACCTGGGCAGTTCCCCAATGATGATCACCGGAGGGGTTTCCGGCGGGAACACCGCCTCGACCACCGCCGGTTCTTCCCGGTGAATTTCCGCCGCCGCCGGGGTCCCGAATATTTCGCCGGTTTCTTTTTTCCGGGACCGGGGCCAGGAGTACAGCTCCAGGATGGAACAGCACAGCAGAAGGGGTACAAGGAACCGCATCTTTTTAGTGTATCGGCAGGAACCAGCCATTGTTTAAGGGACCCAGGGCAGGAATGGCGGGTCTTACGGGCGGGTAAAATTATTAACAGGGCAAACTTTCTTTTGCATAATAAGGACATTGCCAAAACCTGTTGGATTTGGGAAAGCCCCCATGGAGTATAAAACAATGAAATTTACGGATATTTTTAAGGCCCTTTTCCTTGTGCCGGCAGCTATTGGTCTAATTGCTTGTTCCTCCATAAAGCCCATAACGCCGAATTTAATGAAGAACCCAGGAGCAAGCTCCCGGGTATCTTCGTTGGATAGGAAATTTAGGCGCTTCCGGCTAAATGGTGGCTGGACTCATGTCCAAATTTCCCAAATGAAACATGATTGCCAGCTTAAACCGCTTCTTGTTCCTGAACCCACAGGCCATCTTTTTTATCCTCT
>JAISLT010000050.1 GCA_031277165.1 Spirochaetaceae bacterium | reverse complement strand
ATCCTTTGCCGGAACCGTGGAATCTTCAAAATAAATCCCCCCCCGGGGGAACGAATATACTTTCATGCCGCAGCCTGTTTATCAGTATACAACAAAAGGGCATCCTTTTTCCTATAGGATCTGCCGGCCCCGAAGAGGGACAATAATCCCGGAACAAGAATAACAAACACCGGCGCCAGATCCCGAAAGCCCCGTTCCGGGGCGGACCGGAGGGCTTCGCCGCCGAGAAAGGCCGCCAGATCCTCCAGCGGAAAGGGCGGGAAGTCCCCGGTCCCGGGGTATTCCTCCGCAGCGGAAACGCCCCCGGAGATGAGGCCGTCAAGACCCAGGGTATAACGGAGATAGGGGTAAGATCCCTCCTCCGGCAGCAGACCCTCCGGCCCGGCGCCCAGGGGACGCAGGGAAAAGAATGCCTGAAAAATCGCATGGCGATAGTAGTCCCCGGCGGAGGGGAGGATCAGATCCGGCCCCGGAGCGTTGAGATCCCGGCCTTCAGCCCCGGCGGGCAGCGAAAGCCCCAGGGCGGCCAGGGATGCCAGGGCAAAGGGAAGGACGATCCGGGGGAACCGGGAGAGGCGAAGGGGGGCCTCCCGGATATTCACCGGTAAAAAAATGATGTGATCCTGAATCTTCCCCCGGTTTACCTCGGCCCGGAGGGATGTACAGAGGACGCAAAAAAAGGAGAGCAGCGCCGCCAGGGCTGCCAAAACCGGTATTCCCCCGGTAAAACAGATAAGCCCGTAGACCAGGAGGAACAGGGCCGCCAGAAACCAGGAACTCCCGTAAGTTCCCCATTGGAATTCCCCGGCCCGGGAGTAAAGGGACTGTACCCGGTAACGGCGGGAGACAAAAAACTCCCGCAGCGGGTCAAGGGTTACGCCGAAGAGTCCGAAAAGCGCCCCGGACAGGGCAAAACCCGCCGGACCCGTCAGGGCGAAGGGGGCCAGAGAAGGGAGCAGGGAGAGGGCCGGCAAAAAGACCCGGCCCGCCTTCCCCATGGAAAAGGCGGAGACGATCAGGGTTCCCAGGGCGGCGCATCCAAAGAGGATCAGATAGGGGAGGACGGGCCGCGGGCTGCGGGGCAATGTCAGGGAGTAGGGGGTATCCCCCAGCGCCAGGGCAAGCTTTTTTTGCAGGACCCGGTAAGCTTCATTGTACGCGGAGGCCCCCCCGGAAACGGGCAGGGGGATATAAAAAAAACGCCGCCCTTCCCGGACAAAAAAGGCGTGGAGCTTTTCCGCATAACCGTCATTCCGGGGATCGAAGATCTCAACCCGGTCCCGGAATTCCGGCAGGGGGATCCGTTCAAGGGTCCCAAAATCATCCAAAAACACCCACTGGGAGGATTCCGAGATGACCCCCCCTATGCCGTTCCGGCTCAAAGCCTCCGCAACAGGCCCCTCCGCAAGGGTTTCATCCAGGGAGAGGATCCCATAGCCCCCGCCGGTTCCGGGGATGAGGACCCCGGTATAAACCAGGGACAGGCCGCAGGCAAGCAGGGGGATCAATAGACATACCGCAAGGTTTCTACGGGTTAACATGGGAAGGGGCCCTATAAAAATGCGTAAGCGGCGGCTATGAAAATACCCAAAAGCGCACCCATGACCACCTCCAGGGGCGCATGTCCGTACACTTCCTTAACCGGATGAAATTCTATATCCGATTTTTCCGCAAGCTGCCGGCCCAGTATATTCAGGGTTCTGGCCTGAATGCCCGAGGAACGGCGGACTCCCATGGCATCCCGCATGACGATAAGGGCGACGAAAAAGGATACAACAAAGAGATTGGATTTAAACCCCTCCTGTACCGCAACCTGGGTAGTCATGGAAGATACCAGGGCCGCGTGGCTGGAAGGCATGCCGCCGGTACGCCATGCGATGGTTTCCAGAATTTCCCTGCCTGTTCTCCGGTGTCCTTTGAGCAATACAATAACCGCCTTTAGAAGCTGCGCAAGCAGCCAGCTTAGTATGGAAGATAAAAAAATCGGGTTTTCAATAAAGGCCTTTACCGATTCCACCCGCATAGCTATGGTAAAAGACATTAATTAAACAATTCCCCAGGAAAGATCTTTTGTCAATAGACGTTTCCCCTGCAAAAAATTTTTATTCAAAAGTCTGGTTTAATACCCCGCTGCGTGCTTGCGGCGGGGTTCTTCATTAACATGGCGGACTGATAACCGTATGGCACTTGTACAAACCTGCATGCCTCGTAAGGCTGGCAGCCTGTTGCACTTGTGGATTTTTTGCATATTCATGCAAAAAATCCCGATTTATGGGTATGCGCGGACCTTTGGTCCGAATGCAATTTGCATGGTATAAAAATTCACTTTTGTGAATTTTTATACAATATTATGCGCGAAGCGCAACAAACTGCTAGAAATCCGCCGGACCGGCCCGCCGATACCGTTTTAGCCGAAGTACATCCCTCCGTTTACATGGATGCACTGTCCGGTTATATAGCCGCTTTCCCCGGAGGCCAAAAACAGCACTGCCTCGCTGACTTCTTCCGGTCTGGCCGCCCGGCCCAGGGGAACTTCGTTGTTGGAATAAACAAAATCTTTCGCCTGAGTCATAGGCGTATCTGCGATACCGGGAGCAATGGCGTTGACAGTGACCCCCTTTGATGCGCCGTATTTGGCGAAGGAGCGGGTCAGCCCCAGAATAGCCGCCTTTGAAGCGGCATATGCGGGGCTGGTCCTGATGCCCCCCACCAAAGCCGATATGGATGAAACATTTATGATCCTGCCAAACCCCCTCCTTTCCATACGGATCATCGCCTCCCTGGAAAAAAGGAAAGCGCTGGCGACATTAACGGTCATTATTTTATTCCATAACGCTAAATCGGTTTCCATAATACCCTTTACACTGGTGATCCCCGCACAGTTAAACAGAATATCGACGCCGCCGGCTTCGTCGGTCTCCGCGAAAAACCGCTTGATCCCCGCTTCATCGGAAACATCCAGATGAACGTAGGAACAGATGCAGAATTCCCGTATCTTCTGTTCCGTCTGCTTTCCGTTTTCGTCGTCAACATCAATAAGATAAATCCTGCCGGCTCCCTTCCGGGCAAACAGCAGGGCCGTTGCCGCGCCTATCCCCTTTGCGCTCCCGGTCACAACCACAATTTTCCCGTCAATGCTCATGCACTGCTCCTTGTATCCAATAAATTTTTTCGGCATTAACCCTGAACAATTTGTACAGTTCCTCTTCACCCGCGACCGCCTGGACCATGCCCCAGGCGACCGCATATCCGTCAAGCCCGGGGGAACGCAGTCCGGCGGGCCTCCTCATTACCTGGCAAACAAATTCGGCAGCCCCATCGAAATCTGCGGAATATAAGTCACCAGAAGCAGACAAAAAATCATAACCAACAAAAATGGAATAATGCCCCCCGTTACGGTTTCCAAAGGCACTTTCCCGATCCTGGAAGCGACGAAAAGATTTATCCCCAGAGGCGGCGTAAGGAAGCCGATGGCAAGATTCACCACCATGATGAGTCCGAAATGAACCGGAGATAACCCTGCGAATTTCGCTATCGGAAGCAGGATGGGGGCGAGTACCATAATCGCCGGGGTGGTATCCATGATACAGCCGACTATCAGAAGCAGCACGTTGATAAGCAGGAGGATAATGACGGTATTATCGGTAAGGCTCATGATAGCATTGGTAACCATCACCGGGATCATTTCGATGGTTAGTATCTTGGTAAAGGCGGCGGCGCAGCCCAGGATAACCAGGGTTGTTCCGGTAGTGGAACAGGCGCTGCCGATAACCGCGATGAGTTTTTTCAAATTCAATTCCCGGTGGATAAACACCCCGCAAATAAAAGCGTACACTACCGCCACCGCCGCCGCTTCTGTGGGGGTAAAAAACCCGCCGTAAATCCCCCCAAGTATAATCACCGGGTTAATCAGCGCCCACTTGGCCTCCCAGACAATCCTGGCCCGTTGACCCCAGGAGTATGTTTCGCCGTCTCCCTTCCATCCTTTTTTCCTGGAATACAGGTAACACCAGAGTATGAGGGCGCCGCCGATGAGCAGGCCCGGAAAAAAGCCCGCTAAAAAAAGGGTGCTGATGGATGTGCCCGTAGAAACCCCGTAGATAACCATGGGAATACTGGGAGGGATTATCACCCCGATACTTCCTGCGGTGGCAATCAAAGCCAGGGTGAATTTTTTGCCATACCCCTTCTCCAGCATGGTGGGCACCACCATGGAACCTACCGCAGCGACCGTAGCGGGACCGGATCCGGAAACCGCCGCGAAGAACATGCACACGGTTACCGTAACAATGGCAAGCCCTCCGGTGAACCGTCCGAAAAAGATATTGCATACATTGAGCAGCCGTTTTGATACACCCCCTTCGCCCATCAGCTCCCCCGCAAGAATGAACAGGGGTATTGCCATAATGGGAAAAGAGTCGGTGCCGGTGACCAGGGCCTGGGCCACAAATCCCAAAGAAAGCCTGCCCCCCGCCAGGATAGCCGCCACCGATGCCATGCCGATAGAGATGCCCACCGGTACATTCAGGATCAGAAACATAAAGAGGCTTATAAAGAGGACCGCGCTAACCATGGGTTTCTCCTCCCTTTTTTAAATCCCGGATATCCAGAATAATTACTTGTAACTGCCGGACAGAAGTGAGAACAAACCCGCACAACGGCGCCGAATAGACCACCCACATAGGGATATGCATCGCCGGGCTCTGCTGTTTCAATTTTATCTGTTTTTGCACCAACTCAAAGGATGTAAAGATGACAAACAGCGCAAAGGCAAGAAACAGCAAATTCCCCAGAATTTTTATAAAAGGGCGGATATTCCGCGGAAATATGGCAAGGAAGGCTTCAATTTTGATGTGCTTCATGGCTTTGGCGCCGTAACTGATACCAAAATAGATAAGCCAGATAAATATATATCGCGCCAATTCCTCCGACCAGGTCAGTGAATTTCCGAAAACCCGGCGCATCACTACCTGAATAAACAGGAGGATGCTCATGGAAGACATAAGGAATACGCAAATGCTTTCTTCAAAATGTTGATCGAGCCATTTTAACAGTTTCATGAGGATTATTTCCCGGCAAGCAGATCGTCCAGATATTCCGGATGAGCCATTTTCGATTTGACCAACTCAAGAATTTTGTTATCAACGACTAGTTTTTGAAACACCGCTTTTTCTTCCCCTGTAAGTTCCACTACTGTCCCGCCATAGGCGGCGATGATATCCAGAATTTCCTTTTCCAGCTGCTGGGAAGCTTCCCTCTGGGTCTTTGTCGATTCAACCGCGGCTTTATCAATCGCCGCGCGCTGCACCGCAGTCAGGGAATTGTACTTATCAAGGTTCATGACTATCACATAAGGAGTATACACATGCTGGGTAAGGGATATGTACTTTTGCACCTCATAGAATTTATTCGCCCCGATAATGCCCAGGGAATTTTCTTCCGCGTCCACGGTTCCCTGCTGCAGGGCGGTAAACAATTCAGCGAAAGCCATGGGAGTCGGGTTCGCTCCAAAAGCCCTCCAGGCGGCAAGGTGAACATCATTTTCCATGGTACGGACCTTCATGCCCCGCATGTCTTCGGGTTTACTGACAGGGATACGGTTATTGGTAAAATTACGGAATCCGTTTTCCCAGAAACAAAGTCCTTTCAGGCCTACAGATTCCATATCCTGCAAAACGCGTTGTCCGATGGGGCCGTCCAGATCGGCGTAGGCTTCTTCGGTACTTAAAAACAGGTAGGGTACGTCAAACAGATAGAAATCACTATAAAGCGTTGCCAGAGGACTGGTTGAACTGGCGGCAATATCGATATCCCCAAAGGCGGTGGTTTCTACTACCACCCGGTCATCTCCGAGCTGGTTATTCAAAAACAAATCTATTACCAGGGTGCCGTCGGACTCCGCTTCGGCCACTTCTTTAAATCGCTGGCCTCCGATGGTGGCAGAATCCGCGGCAAGATCCGCAAACTTAAGCCTCACAACCGCGCTGTTTTCACCGCCGTCAACCCGCTTGCTTTCACCTTTCCTGCTGCAACTGTTCACGCACAGCATAAAAGCAGCGGCACCGAGAATCGTAATAAAAAATACGCTTTTGAATGGTTTCATAACATTTTACTCCTTACGGTTAATATCCCCGGCATCTTAAAACACCGGAAAGTTCTCAGATTCACCATAAATACGTATACTTGTATTATATACTTACTACACGTATTTGACATTAAAATTTAAGATATAATGGTTTTTTTTTTACTTGTCAAGAAATTTTTATTCGGGTGTTTCCCCTGCTTTGACCTTCCCCGGGCTCTCCGTTAAAATTGAGGGATGCCCCCCCCTGTAAGGGCCGGCGCCGACGATGACGGCCGCAGGCTTGACCGGATCATCCGCAGGGTCCTGCCGGAACTGCCCCTCTCCGCCATCCACCGGCTTTTCCGGCAGGGCCGGATCCTCCTGGACGGGTCTCCCGCCGCTCCCGGCAGCCGGGTCAGGACGGGGCAGGTCATAGAGATCCCCGCCGGCGCGGCGCCCCGGAGGGGGGACCGCCCCCCAAAGACGGAAAACCCGCCGGAAAACCGGGGACCGCCGGCGCCGCACCCGCCCCCCCCGGAGATCCTCCGGGAAACCCCGGACCTCCTCTTCCTCAACAAACCTGCGGGGATCCTCGTCCACGGACCGGAGAGCCTGGACACCGGGGTACAGGCCTATCTGGGGCCGAAACGTTCCCCCTCCCTCTCCTTCCGGCCCGGCCCCCTGCACCGGCTTGACAGGCCCGCCAGCGGGGTCATCGTCTTTTCCGTATCCCTGGCAGGGGCCCGGTACTTCAGCGCCCTCCTCAGGGAGGGGCGGATCCTCAAACGCTACCTGGCCCTCCTCGACGGGGCGGTCACCGAACCGGCCTGCTGGGAGGA
>JAISLT010000090.1 GCA_031277165.1 Spirochaetaceae bacterium | reverse complement strand
TTACAAAAATCTGGTATTAAACCAGACGGTATAATAAACTTCCTATCGAACGAGCCTCCGTTCGAACAAAGGCAAAGCTTAAGATACCGCAGAGCTCTGCTCTGCGGAGGCTCATTTTTGGGAGAATCCTTAATATGCCATATTGGCTTGGCGAAGCGTACGCGCCGGATCTATGCGGTGGCGAAATTTGCTTCGCTCCGCTGGATCCTAAAAAGAAGGCCCGCCCCCCAAACGCTGGTACGGTTGCGGCCATTTTCCTTTGACTGGTAAAGGGCTTCATCGGCCCGCTTTATTATTTCGTTACTGTCGGCATTGGTACGGCCGTCAAAACTTACCAGGCCCAGGCTGATGGTAACCTGGGGCAGGGGGGGCTCCCAGGGAACTTTCATCGCCGCCACTGCGGTTCGCAGCCGTTCCGCCACCAGCCATGCGGTCTGCCGCGGGGTATTGGGAAGCAGGATCGTAAATTCCTCACCCCCAAAACGGGAAGGAATATCCCCGGTACGCACCGCCTGTTTTATCGTAAAAGCCAGACTTTCCAGCACCCGGTCCCCCGCCAGATGCCCGAAGGTATCGTTAAAGGTTTTAAATTTGTCCACATCTATCACCATAAGAGAAGAAACCGCTTCTTCCCGTTTTGTTCTGGCCAGTTCTTCGCTAAGGCGGCTTACAAAATACCCGTGGTTGTAAAGGCCCGTTTTTACATCCCGCACCGAATACTCATAATGAAGATTATTTTGTATGGACTGGGAAAGGAAGGACATGAGCTGTTCAAGAAAGAATAATTCTTCAAAAGTATAGCCCTCCGAAAGCATCTTGCGGCCCACCATTACAATGCCGTAAATGCCAAAGGGGCCCATGATAGGAATAAGCAGTTCCGGGTTAATATTTTCCAGCGCCTTTAGTATCGAAGGATCCATGGAATCCTTTACCTGGAAAGCAAAAATATCGTAGGCTATGGGTTTGGGAAACTGAATAAAAAAAGGCTCCAGGGGCGTTATGGTCTGAAGGGGCACATTAAGATCCACCAGCTTATAATTTTTATAGCTTTTAATAGTTACCTCTTCCCTGTTCCGCTGGGGCTTCCACAGAAAGGTAATAAAAGAAGGCAAAAACTGGTCCGATATTTTCCAAACCGCCGCATCAAGAATTTCATCTATGGTTGTTTTATTAAAAATCTCGACCGCCGCGGAAAGAAGATCCTTGTGATCTTTAATTTCTTTATTAAGCTTATCAATATGCCTAAAAACCCCTATTTCTTCCAGCAAAAGATAATGCTGTACTATTTTGGGATTTGATATAAAGTCCAGGTTGTCCGCATTTTCTTTCATGTTACCGAATAATGGTCCGCAATAAAACCGCGCCATTCCGCCCTGTTTTCTTTGTCTTCCCATTCAAGGATCTTTTTAATGGTAAAGGCCCCCTTTTCTCTTTTTTCGGCGGGTTCGTTAAAATGGACTATCCCAAAACGTCCGCCCCCGATATAACTTACCACATCCCCCTGTTCCGGGGTTTCCTGCTCCATAAGTTCCGTAATAACGCAGTCAAAGTGAACGGGCTTTCCCGTCCGTTTATCCGTCAAAGCCGAGTGCATATCCACAATAGGCCGGCCGCAGAGACCGCAGTCAAGGGTGGGCAAGGGCTCGGTATTTAGCCGGGGCGGAACCCACCGGGGCCGATCATAAAGGGCCGCCTTTTTGTAGTATCTGAATTCTTCCCGGGACCTGCCGCCCGGCCTTTTGTCTTGATTCCGGCTGCCGGTTCTCCAGGAACTGCCCCGGGCCTTTCCCTCTTGATTTACAGCGGGGTCCATACCGCGCCTTTCTGTCCGGGAAGAATCATTGCCGCGAAAATCTTCCTTGGGCCGCCCTTCCCTTCTAAAGGGCCGGCGGCGGCGGCGGTTATTGCCTTCGTTTTCGCTCATGGGACCTTCCTTTGGCGCTTATCTCGGTACTCAGTACCTGGGCAATACGTTGTACGGCTTCGAATATATATTCCTTGTCGCTTATTTTCCGCCGGAGAATTTCTATTCTGGAACTATCCAAAGGCTTGTTTTGCTCCATTCCGGAAAAAACACCTTCCTCCGCCATTACCATGGGGACTCCATAAATGCCGAATCCAGGTAGATCGAGTTTCCACCGTTAAGAAAAACAACGTCAAACCGGATTGATCTATAGTTATATTCTCGATGGATGGAAAGAAAATACTTAGCTGTTTCGATAATACGGCGTTTCTTTTTTTCGGTGATCCCATAGGCCAGATCTTCCAACCCATGGGCCGGCCAGTTCTTAACCTCCACAAAGGCAAGGGCGTCTCCGTCCAGGGCAACCAGATCCACCTCCCCCCAGGGAGAACGGATGTTCCGGGCAATTATCTTCATCCCCTTGTTTTGCAGGGTCCGGGCGGCGGATAATTCCCCCTGTAAGCCCCGTGAGTACGTAGAATGACGGCGCAGAATGGTATTACTCACGTTTTTTAGCTATTTCCCGCGGATCCAGCGCCCTGGCTATAAAAAGACTCTTTTCGGTTAAAAGATCGATAAGATCCCCCTCATCCTGCTTAAACATTTTGCCAAACTCGTCGATTAAAATACGAATTTTGGGCCGCAGGGGGGCATCCCCGTGGACCTCCGTTACCCTGGCTATGGATCCATTGTTAAGCAAAATAATGGAACCTATGGGATATATACCCATGGTTTTAATAAAGGCCTTTAACACATCCGGATCAAAGCGCCGGGAATTGTCAGAAAGAAGATTTTTCATGGCCTGGTAACCCATCATAGAGTTCCGGTAGGGTTTCTCGCTGACCATGGCTTCAAATGCATCGGCCACCGACACAATCCGGGCGCCCATATCAATGTCGGCGCCGGAAATACGGCGGGGATACCCCTGGCCGTCCCAGCGTTCATGGTGCTGCAGGGCTATAATCCCCACATCTTCGGGGTACAGCAGTTCCTTTGTGATAATCTTATATGTATAGAGGGAATGGGCCTGCATCCGCTGCACCTCCGCCTCCGAGAGCCCCCCCGATTTACCGGTTATTTCCTTGGGCAGCCGGAGCATCCCCACATCGTGGAGCAGGGCTCCGGTAACCACCTGCATAACCCTGGGGTGGGGAAGTTTTAATTCCATGGCAATAAGGGCAGATAAAATGGCGGTATTCACGGAGTTTTTTGCCAGGACATGACCGGCCACTTCTCCCCCCAGGATAAAGCCGATGATGGAATCCCGTTCTTCCCTAACCGCCTGGAGGAGCCTGCCGGTAAGGTTATCCACCATCCGGGGTCCCACCGAGACGCCGGATCCTATGGCAGAAAAAACCCCATCAAGCCGCTGTATAAGGCTGATATAACTGCGGTATGCCCCCTTATTTTCTTGGACTTCCACCAGGGAGAGAACGCTTGGTCCCTTCTTTTTAACGGCCCCGGAAAGGCCGGGGGCGTCAATATCAGGTTCAGGGACGGATATTTCCTGGAATTCTTCTATAAGGGACGGCGGGGGAGCCGGAGTGTCCGGGGGAGCCGGAGGAGGCTGGGTTTCCTGGACCGCGTCCCCTTCGGTAGATACGGTGGAATATCCCCAGCTTACCAGATGATCAATATCCTTTTTACGGATCGCTATGCCGGCGGGAACCAGGAGATTATTACCCTCAATGTAGACCGGAGCAGAAAAAACCATTCCCGGCTGAAGGGTTTTTACTTCGATTTTTTTCATATCCCTTCCTTAAACTAGGATACTTCTTTTGAGCAGACAAAGGCAAGTATCTTTGCCACCGCCTCCCAGCACCAGGGTGGAACATAATCCCCCGGTTTTACGGCCTCCAGCATTGCCGCCAGCCCCGGATCCTCCACGATCTCAATTCCCGCTTCCGCGGCGGCCGCTAAAATACGTTCCGCTTCCCTGCCTTTGCCGGCGGCTGTCACCAACGGCGCCGGCTGGGACGGAGCGTAGGAAATGGCGGCGGCCTTTTTTTGTTTTCTTCCCATGTTACACTTCTTCATCCACCGTCTGCAAGGTGCTGTCCATGGAATCCTCAAAAAGCGGGGTCCCGTCCCTAATTGTCACCCTATGGCAGGGCAAATCTAAGGCCCCGGCCAGTTCCTTTTGCAGCCGCTTTTTCTCCGCCCCGGAGAAAACAAGCCCCCCTAAGGCATCGTCCGCTCCCTTGGGAGCCCCGTCCAATCCACCGGAATGTTTTGCCGATTCGCCGGAGGATTCAACCGCCGGCTTTCCCCGCAGGGGTGGAAGGGGCGGAATTTTAAAGAGGCTCAGTTCCGCCCGGAATTCCGGGGGGGCTCCCCCGGCAGCCCCTGTTTTTTCCAGCACAATAACCCAGCGCCGGGCCCCTTCAAGGGGACTTTCCGGCGGGGCAGATACCCTAATGTCCGCACATAGACGTTCCGGAGCGGCGGTTTTGGCGGGGTCCTTGGGTAAACCCGAAGCTTGACCCAGGGACAAACGGAGGGAGACGGTAAATTCCCGGTCCCCGGCGGTAAACGAAAAGGGAATGAGTACCCAGTGGCGGCGGTTTTTTCCGGGGATCCTGTTAAGTAAATCCAACGGAGGATTTTCCCTAAGGATCCTCCCGGCCCGGCGCCGGATCTCCTCCTCCGTCGGGGGACGCAGACCGCCGCCCTCCTCCTCGTCCGGTCTTTTGTCATCGCAGGAACCTTTTCTGCGGCGGCCTTCATTATGATCCCCGGAGGAAAAGCCACCCCCGCCTTCCCCCTGTTCCTGGTCCGGGGGATTTTCCTGGTCCGGCCTCTTCCCTATATCCTTAGCGCCGTTCTCCTGCGAACCCGCCCCTTCCACGGTCTTGGCGGCGGGGATTGTTCCTTCTATGGCCGCGGCATATTCCGCCAGGGCCCGGTTAGAGAGTTTTACCCCCTTGCCGGCGGCGGCGGCGGTTCCCAGGGCGGCGGCCCGTCCAAGGGGACCCAGGGCGGCCCTTCGCAGCGAATTAAGCAGTTTTGGCTCCAGGGGAAGGGAGAAAAAGCGGGCCAAGGACAGGGCGGTCCGGGAAAGCTTGTCCTGGGGAAGCTTAAGGGCCGCCAGGAGGGAGGCGGCAGGATCCGCCGGGACCTTTCCCGCGGAAAACTGCCCCCCGCCGTTTGTCCGGGGAACAGGAGCCCTACTTTGAAGGGCGCCGGAATTGACGGGGACTCCCTCTTTAAGGGAAGGCCCGCCGGGTATTTTCATGGCCTAGCAGCCTGTTGCGCTTATGGGGTATAAAAACTCACTTTTATGAATTTTTATGCTGTTTTGCGCTGAAGCGCAGCAAACTGCCGGGACTTTGCTTACGGTATACTGCATGACGGGTAGTAGGCCCCCAGCACGGAAAAAGCAACCGTTTTATGGGGTTTCTGCGGCGGCCGGCGCGGGGGCCGGTTTGGCCTTGGGTTTGGCATTTTTCTTGACGATTAGTTCTTTAATCTTGGCGGCCTTACCGATCTTACCCCGGATATAGTACAGTTTAGCCCGCCTAACCCTGCCGGGCCGGACCAGTTCTACCCTGGCAACCCGGGGGGAGTGGAAGGGAAACACCCGCTCGACGCCGACGCCGTAGGAATTTTTTCGCACCGTAAAGGTTTTGCCGATTCCGGAATTTTTCATGGCAATTACCAGCCCCTCATAAACCTGGATACGTTCGGTTTTTCCCTCCACAATTTTAAAGTGGACCTTAACCGTATCCCCGACTTTAAAACTATCCGGTTGTTCCTTCATTTGGGAAGCTTCAATGGCTTTTATCTCGTTCATTCTTTCCTTCCTCTATCAATTTAACGGTTTCTGCGTCAAAGAGCCCTTCCTGCAGTCCCTGTTCTATTAATTCGGGCCGCAGGGCCAGGGTTTTCTCTACCCTTTTTTTAAGCCGCCAGCGCCGTATATTTTCGTGGTGTCCCGTCATAAGTACCCCGGGAACCTGCATTGTATCAAAAATTTCCGGCCGTGTATACTGGGGATATTCCAGCAGTCCCCCGGAAAAACTCTCTTCTTCCAGAGATTCGGGCCGGATTACCCGGTCCACCAGGCGGTACACCGTGTCTATCACCACCAGGGCAGCAACTTCTCCGGAAGAAAGCACATAGTCCCCCACGGAAACTTCCTCGTCCACATAGGCATCTATGATCCGCTGATCGATGCCCTCGTAACGGCCGCAGAGGAGGATCAGTTCCCGCTCCTCCGCCAGTTCCCGGGCCCGGCTCCGGGTAAAGGGCCGTCCCGAAGGGGAAGGGTACAGCACCCTGGGGCCGGGCTTTGTCTGTCCCGCGCCGGCACGCTTTACCGCTCCCGCGGCTTCCAGCGCCCTGCCCAGGGGTTCGGCCAGCATAAGCATCCCCGGTCCGCCGCCATAGGGGGCGTCGTCGCAGGTTCTATGCTTGTCCAGGGCAAAATCCCGGATATTAATGGATCCGTACTCCACCACCCCCCGGCCCAGGGCCTTGGCCATAATGGAATTGGAAAAATAAGCGTCGATGATCCCCGGAAAAAGGCTTAGGACGGTAAATTTCACGGTGCGCCGGCTGTTATGGGGTCCAAAACCGTGGGGTTCGGACCGGTTCTGCAAGATGCCCTGCATCTTGCCCTTCGCTGTCGCTGTTCGGGAGCCAACGCCCCCGGACACTCTGTTTCAAACAACTAAACCAATCCCAAAACTGAAGTTTTTGGATTGCCCCAACTCTATTCCAAAACCCAGCGGACCAGCAGTTCCATCCGTCCGGCCGCAGGATCGACGGGACCAAAAAATTCGTCCCGAAACGGGACAAGTTTTTTTTTACCCGACGGAAGGAGGATCTCCACCAGGAAGCCTCCCCCGCCCTCCACCACATTGGCAACGGACCCTATGGGTTCCTCCTGAAGTCCGGAATTGTCCTTTTCCGGGGGGAACCGGGCAAAAACCTCCAAACCCAGAAGGTCCTCTATGTAAAATTCCGCCGGACCCAGCGGCGCCGCATTTTCCCGGGGCACCAGCAGTTCCGCCCCCCTCAATACCCTGGCTGCTTCGGGACTGCCAACGCCGGCAAATTTAACCGCCAGGGGGGAAGCTAAAACCCCCTCCAGGGCATATTCGGCGGTCGTATCCCCCCGGCGAAGAAGAACCGTTTTAAGGGAAAGAATATGCGCCGTTTCACCGGATAAACTGCGGAGCTTCACCCAGCCCCTTAGCCCAAAGGGAGCCCCCACCAGGGCCGCCACGAAGGCCTCAGTCAAGTATTTCCAGGACGGAGTGCTTACCGTTTTTAGCGGCAGCCGCCTGGAGTACGGTACGCATGGCCTTGGCAATACGGCCGTGCTTGCCGATAACCTTGCCAATATCCTCCGGCGCCACCCGGAGTTCCAGGATTGTGGACTGTTCCTCCTCCACCACGCTTACCCTTACCTGGGCCGGATCATCCACCAAAGACTTGGCCATGTATTCTATCAGCTCTTTGTCCATCAAATTTCTCCTTAAATGGTATACGGAGGGGGTCCTATTTTAAAGAGAAATTTTTCTTATTAAGAATGTTCCGTACCGTATCGCTTACCGTAGCCCCGTTCTGAATCCAGGCTTTAACCTTGTCGGCCTGAAAAACAATCTGTTTTTCCTCGGCCTCTATGGGATGGTAATATCCCAGTTCTTCTATGGTTTTGCCGTCCCGGGGAGCCCGGTTGTCCATTACCACAATGCGGTAATAGGGCCGTTTTTTGGTTCCAAATTTCTTGAGCCTAATTCTTGCGCTCATCCACTAATCCTCCTCGTCTATCTGCCGCCGCAAAGGGATACTGGCATAATCGAACCCTACTGTACCAGGGGTGAAAAAATTAGTCAATATACGGGGACATTCCCCAAAAACCGCAGTTTTGGGATGCAGCCTCCGGGCAGACCCGGATCAGCCGGTGATAGTTACAATTATGCCCTTCTTCTGCAGCGCCGACAGGGTTTTTTCGTCAATTTGGTCTATGATCAGGCGGTCTATAAGTTCCACCGCACAAAGATGGAAAAAGACCTTCGTGTTGAGTTTGGTATGATCGGTGACCATAACGACCTCTTCGCCGGCATGGAGCATGGCAAGTTTGACCTCGACCTCTTCGCAGGTCCGGTTCGAAATTCCAAAGTGTATATCAAGGGCGTCGCACCCAAGGAAGGTCCTGTTGACATGGACTTTCTTAAAATAGTCAACGGAGGTCCCCCCGGTGAGCGTATACACGGAACTTTCAAGTTTACCCCCGCAGACCATCACATGGATGGAGGCTTTGCCGGCCAGTTCCATGGCGATTTTGATGTCATTGGTAAGAACGGTAATATCCCCTCCGGCCAGGTGCCTGGCCACTTCAAGGGTGGTTGAACCGGCATCGAGGATAATAATGTCGCCGGTTCCGACCAGGGACGCGGCGGCGGCGCCGATGCGTTTTTTTTCGGCGGTAAGGATTTTTTCTTTGCTGGAGTAGGGAATTTCGGTAAGAAAGGAGTTGTTCAGCGAAACCGCTCCGCCATGGGTTTTAAAGAGCAGCCGCTTTTTGGCAAGGGCCTCCAGATCCCTGCGGATGGTCACGTTGGATACCCCGAATTCTCTGGCCAATTCATGGTTGCCGGCGTTTTTGACCCGGTTCACATAATCGAGGATCTTTTCCTGCCTTTCGATCCGAAACATGTCTTTAGAATGTATTTTCCCCTAAAAAGAGTCAAGTTTGCTCAAAACGAATAAATAAATTCAAAAAAAGAATAAAATAATCATAAATTTAATTGACAAACGAACAAATTTGCTCTTATTATATAGATCCATGCGCCCTTTTGGGCAATTCGTCTTTGTGGAGGGTTTACTATTTGAAGGCAGTAAACCCGGATACAAATATCGCACGGGACCAACATACCGCGTGGCCCTGCCGCGGGATTGTTGATTCACAGGAGGGTCTATGAGTATCATACAAACCGTATTTGAGTACCTGGGCGGGCTTGGAAGCTATGTAATGATTCCAATCGTTATTGCCCTTGTTTGTTTGGGAGTCGGCGTTAAATTCAGCAAGGCCCTTCAGTCCGGTATGACCATCGGTATCGGGCTTATCGGGCTGAATCTGGTGCTAAACCTAATCTGGGAGAACATTACCCCAATTACCGAAATTCTGATAAAACGGTTCGATGTGAATTTCAATACCATTGATATTGGCTGGGCCGCCGGCGCCGGCCTTGCCTACTCAACCCTGGTGGGAACTTTTATTATCCCCTTTACGATAGTGGTGAACCTTGTCCTTATAATGACAAAGGTTACAAAGACGGCAAACATTGATATTTGGAATTATTGGCACTATGCCTTTACCGGCTCCCTTATCTATGTGGTAACAAAAAATATCCCCCTTAGTTTCCTTGGCGCGGCCACCCATTGCGTTCTCTCATTGACCTTTGCCGACCTGGCCGCAAAACGGGTACAGAAAACCCTGGGTATTCCGGGAATAACCGTTACGGGCGGTGAAGTCACGGGAATGCTGCCCATCGTTATCCTGATGGATAAGATTTACGACCGGATCTTTGGAAAGAAGGACCTGCGCGAGGCCGCCCTGGAAGACCGGGAAGAAACAACCGGGAGCAGGAAGATCTTTGGCGTGATCCAGGGAACCCTGGGGCATCCGATGTTTCTGGGGGCGATAATCGGCGCCATCCTGGCGATCCTCAGCGGATACAGTGTTTCGCAGATTTTGAATGTGGCCATGTCAATGGCAGCCCTGATGTATCTGCTTCCAAGAATGGTCCAGGTTCTTATGGAAGGCTTTATTCCGATGAGTACCCAGGCGCGTAATTTTATGCAGAAAAAATTCAAGGACCACGGGCGCGAGATTTTTATAGGGATGGATTCCGCCGTGTTGATAGGGCTTCCCACCGCGGCCACCGCCGGTCTTATGCTTATTCCTGTGACCCTGCTGCTCTCGATAATTATTCCGTTCAATACCACGCTCCCCATGGGGGATCTGCCGGCGACATGTTATATGGTAACCTTTGCCACGGCCTTCCACGCCAGGAACGGCAAGCCGAAACTTCTGCGGGTATTTATTACCGGCGTAATTATTATATCCCTTGTCCTGCCAATCTCCAGCGTTTTTGCTCCCATGCTTACCGAAGTTGCCAAGGCCAATGCCATGGATATTCCCCAGGGGGCGTTGATGGTTACCTGCCTGGAAGGAAATTTATTTGCCTATGCGCTCTTTAAATTTCTTACCATGAATATCGTTCCCGTTGGCGTCGCCCTCTGCATAGTTCTTGGCGTGGGCGGGGTGGTTTTTTCAAAATGGATGCAGAAGCGGGAAGAGATCCGGCTGGCGGCAGCAGAAGAAGACCGGCCTGCGAACTGACAAACTTAAATCTATGGCATGATATTTTCCCAAAACTTCAGTTTTGGGAAAATATCTTTAGCCGTATATAAGGAGTTTTTTATGTGGACAAAAGAATTATTCGGTACGGAAAAACCTATTATTGCAATGCTCCATTTGATTGCCCTTCCCGGTGATCCGAATTATGATCCCCAGGGGGGGATGGGAAAAGTGATTGAGCGCGCCCGCCGGGAACTGCATGTCCTGCAAAACGGCGGTGTGGATGCCATTATGTTTTCAAACGAATTCAGCCTGCCCTATCTTTTTGATGTGGCCCCCTGTACGGTCGCGGCAATGGCAGCCGTTATCGGAGAGTTAAAGGCCGAGATAAAAATTCCCTTTGGTGTTGATGTGCTGACCGATTCGTATAAAGTATTTGATCTTGCCGCGGCGGTGGAGGCAAAATTTGTGCGGGGAATGTTCACCGGCGCCTTTGCCGGTGAATTTGGGCTGATGTCATTCGAGATCGGAAAAGTCGTCAGGCACCGGGCCGCGGTGGGCGCCAGGGGGATCAAGACCTTGTTTACCCTGCACCCCGAAGCATCGAAGGCCCTGGTTGACCGCCCCGTGGAGGATATTGTTAAGGCCCTGGCGTTTTATGGCGAACCGGATGCCATTTTGGTTGCGGGGCTTATCGCAGGACATGCGGCGGACAGCCACCTTATCGGCAGGGTCAAAGCGGCGGCGGCCGGTAAGATACCTGTTTTTGCCAATACCGGCGTCCGTCTGGAGAATGTGGATGCCCAGCTCGCCGCCGGCGACGGCGCCGTGGTGGGGACCACCTTCAAAAGGGACGGCGCTTTTTACAACGAGGCGGATGAAGCGCGGGTAAAAGCCTTCATGGACAAGGTAAAAAGCATCCGCGGCGGCAGCTGATCCATGTTTATCAGTCCGTCGGCAGCTTCCGGTGACGTATTGAACCTTGAAGCAGAAGTACGGTTTGCCGAAGAACATTTTGCCCATGTACATATCGATGTGGAGGACGGGGTATATCTTCACAATATCAGCTTTGGCTTTAAAACTGCCCAGCGTATCTGCGAAAGTACCGGGGCATATAAATCGCTGCATTTAATGCTGCATGATCCTGCGGCTTGGATTAGGGAGGTATCACAATGCAAAGCGGATATTGTCTTTGTTCATGTGGATCACCTGCCGGATCCGGCGGAGGTTCTTTTTAGGTACAAAGAAGCGGGCATTAATGTTGGTTTAGGCCTTTCCGGGCGGGATCTCGAAAACAAGCGGGGCCTGGATTACCGGCCGGTTCTTGCCGCCGTATCCGAGGTCATTATCCTGACGGCACGGATTGATGATCCTGCCCAGGGGTATGACGGCCATCTGCAGGAATATGCAAAGGGGTTCTGCGCAAGCCATGCGGTCTGGGTAGACGGGGGAATATCGGCGGATCAATTTCCGGATTTGAAAGCCCTGGGAGTCACGGGCGTCGTAATGGGGCGGGATATTTTTAATAATAAAAAAGCTTGCCTTGCATATAAAGGGCTGTTATAATTGTTCTTCGGTAAGCTGATTTTCCCGGACATTCGCGGAATATCCGGGAATACAGACCCTTCAAGGAGGCAGGCCGTGAAGACAGTAATTGTTGCCTGCGGCGGCGGTATTGCCACGTCAACCGTCATCGCCAACCGGGTTAGAGAGATTGCCGGCAAAATCAAGATCAACATTATTCAAACCACCTTGTATGAACTGTCCGGATATCTTTCGGAGGCAGATCTTGTGGTTACCTCATCGCCGATACAGCAGAATTTACCGGTACCCCATGTGCTGGGAACTTGTTTTCTCACCGGCATAGGCACCGATGATGCGGCGGCCAAGATTCTTGAGGTCTTAGAAAAACAGGACCCCTAGCAGTTTGTTGCGCCGCACATGAATTGTATAAAAATTCACGAAAGTGAATTTTTATACCTTGCAAACCAATGTCAACAAGTTAAGACCCCTTCCGGTCAACAATTTGATTTATGATTATGATGAAACTTTACCTTCCGGGGTATTTTGCGTGGTATGCTCCGGTTCGGCCGGATCGGAATTATTCGACTCTTCAATAGCGCTACCGTTTCTTCCCGTCATCTTCCAGCAGCAGCAGTATCAATCGATCCTTCAATACCCCTATCTCATGATTCACGTTTACCTGATACTTCCAGTTGTTCCCCTTCCCACGCTGATCTTCCCCTGCCTCCTCTTGCGCTTCTTCATATAATTCCGCCGCCCTGTTACGCAAAAAGAAACAGACACATTCGACGCCGCCGGACATTTTCCGGTTTGCCCTTTGGTTTGCCCGTAACGCGCACCCTTGACACTTCTTTCCCCGGCATGGTAGCCTTTCCCCATGAGGCAGGGTTTCGCCGCACATAACGAATTTCTGGTAATTTATACCCAAAATTCGCCTCACTTGGCACGGAATTTGCTCTCTCTCATAATACTCATCTTCATCTTTTCCAGACGGGGAGTTTTGCGTTTAGCAAAATTCCAACGCAATGCGGCAACGACGCATTGCGAGCTCACCGCCATTTCTTCCCCCCCCCGGCAGCTCTTTTTCAAAAAAAATTTATCCCCATTCCACATTCCGGGGAAAGCTGTCTCCGGAGGAAACTATGAACGATAACAAACTCATCGGCGGTATTAGCGGCCTGTATACGAAGGCGCATAACAAACACATAGGCGGGCGCGTCTACCGGGGCGGGAGCGGTTCCGTTTCCGGCGAGGCCGAAGACCTGTTCGCCCTGTGGCTTGACGGCGTACTTAAAGCGCGCGGTGTCCTTATCTGGGTAAATCCCACCATCATTTTTGAAAAGCGCGTAAAAACCAGCGCCACAGGCAGGGAACGTAAAGATTACTTTAAGCCCGATATCTGCGTTGTGGAAGGCGAAGAAGGCACGGAAAAAACCGTCCGGCTGCTCTTTGAGCTAAAAATGGATTTAAGCCGTTTGGGGGACTTTGGGGCCTACGCCAAAAAGCGCGGCGGCATAGTCCGGGGGCTGCACCGGGAACGGGCTCACTGCCGGGTGTGCAGCGTTACCTACGACCTGAGCTTTGAAAAGGGCCTGCAGTGGATATACGCGGTATTTTCCCCGGAATACTGCCGCAAAGACCGGATGGAAAAATTTAAAAAGAAGTTTGGCCCATCGTTTTTTGTCCTGGGGAATGGACACCCCAATGACGACCCCGCCTCTTTTAAACCGGATCCGGGCGCCTTTGAGGCGCTAAAAACGAAGATCTTGTCTTCGATATAACTTTCTTAAGGAGTGTATTTATATGGATAAAGACGCACTTCCTGCAGCCAATGTGACGGGATCCTTTATCTATAAGGAACAATCATTTACCGTGAGCCTTGACATTGGAGGGCGCTTGGATTTTGCCCTTACCGAACATGCGGCCTTCCTCGTCGACCTGCGGGTCAGCGCCGTTTGACCGCCAGGCGCTTCGCACAGCCCTTCCTTCTTCGCCTTCGCGGTTTAATCATGGATCTGAAAGGCAATTGCATTTACTTTTTTGCTGCTAAAATTTTCACTGTTGTAGGTTTTTCTGGGGTTTTTTTTCGTTGAAAAAGCCAGAAAAACCACGATTATTGGGCCCCTTACGCAGTTTGAGAGGAAAAAATCGCCTAATCGGCGATTTTCTGGGGTTTTACGCACGAAGTACGACAAACTGCTAGGCAAAGGTTTTCGGTTTTACCAATTCCGTATACAGTTCCGGCCGTCTGTCTTCCAGAAATGTATAATAATCTTCCCGCAGTTTTTTGGTAAGTGAAAGGTCGATAGATGCGGATATGATGCCCTCCACTTCCTCGTCGAGGGATGTAATTACCCTGCCCAGGGGATCAACGATTTTGCTGTGACCAAAAAAGCCCATGGTTTTATCCACGCCAATGCGATTCGCAGAAACCACATGAAGGATATTGTCATAGGCCCTGGCCCTGGTAACCAGATCCCAGTCTTCGGAGTAGGGTTTTTCCCAGTTTGTTACAATGATAAGCAGTTCGGCCCCCTGCAGGGCATAGACCCGGGCAAGCTCCGGAAATGCCGCATCATAACAGATCATGACGGCGGCTTTTCCAAAATCCGTATCAAAAACGGCAAGATCGCCGCCGGCTTTGCACCAGTTTCGCTCGGTATCGAAGGGATGGGCCTTGCGGTAGGTATGAAGCAGCTGCCCCCGGGATCCGATAAAGACCGCCGAATTATACAGCGCTGCGGCGGCGCGTTCGGGCAGCCCATAGACGGCATTAACGCCATAGTACCTGCAAAGCGCGGATATTTCTGCAAGACTTTGTCCACCGGGTATTGTCTCCGCCAGCGTTTCAAATTCCTCGTTTGTACATTCATATCCCGAGGTAATCAGTTCCGGAAAAACAATAAGATCCGTGGCGGGGTATTTCTCCATGACCGCTTTAAAGTATTTTTTGATTTTTTGTATGTTTGCTTCAAAGTCAGCGAGCCGCGGAGCCATCTGTACGCATGAAACTGTTACTATCATAAACACACAACCTGATTGGAAGGCCCGGTCCATATCCCCGGGGCTTGCCCTGCGAAGGCCATTCCGCCCGTACTTACCATTTCTCTTAAGGCGGAAGAATTATTTTACCGGGGTATAGGCGCTAAGGTCAACCACCCGTGTGCCATTAGACCAGGGTTCGCAGCCATCGGCCTGATTTTAGCCGCCAAAGGCCGATGATCATCTTAAATATGTCTTCGCTGCACAGGCACAGGTATATAAGCCACACCGGGGCGTGGACTAAAAAGGCCATCGCCGCCCCCAGGGGCAGGGAATAACCCCACATGACGAACACCTCAAAAAGGACGCAAAAAATTGTATCACCCCCGGCGCGGCACACCCCCACAATCAAATTCATATTAAAGGCCCGGAAGGGATAGGAACAGCAGAGGATAATAAACATGATCGAGATATACCGCAGCACCTGGGGGTTCACATTAAAAATCAAGGGCAGCAGCAGAGAGAAGGGGTACAGCAGCAGGGCCACCACCGCGGCAAGGAGGGTGGCAAATATGACAATCCGGTTTGCATAATCCCTGGCGGTGGCTTCCGCCCCCTCCCCGATTTTTTTGCCAATCAAGACGGCAACGCCGTTTCCAAGGCCAATGAACACAACCCAGGTAAGTTGAGAGAAGGTATTGGTAATATTAAAGGCCGCCACGGCGTCTGTGCCGGTCCGGGCAAAAATAATGGTTTGGACGGTTATGCCCAGGGCCCAGATAAATTCGTTAAAAATTACCGGCCCGGTGATGCGGAGAAAACGGCCCGCAAAGGCCAGATTAAACCCCGTGTATTCCCGCAGGGTTCCGGCCATTTGATACTTTCGCCGGTAGCTTACGGTAACCAGAATAAGCATTTCCACAATCCGGGCAATGACGGTGGCAATCGCCGCGCCCCTAACCCCCATGGCGGGAACGGGGCCGGCGCCAAAAATAAAAATCCAGTTAAGGCCCATATTAATGGAAAGGGCAATCAAGGCGGCCACCATGGCAAGACGGACCCGTTCGATTGAACGAAGGGTAAGCATAAAGACAAAGCTTATTCCAAAGGGTATGTATGCGGGGGCCAGGGTTTTAATGTATACCGCCCCGATGCTAATCACCCGGGGATCCTTGGAATAGAAGCCAATAATGCCTTCGGGGACGGTAAGCGCCAGGATCGTAAAGATCAGGGCCACGGTGGTATCAAGGAAAAAGCAAAGGCCGGCATTTTTCCGTATCCCCTGGATGTCCTTTTTTCCCCAGAACTGGGCGGTAAAAATTGCGCCCCCGGAACAAATGCCAAAGAGCACCATGGTAAAAAGAAAAAATACCTGATTCCCCAGGCCCACCGCGGCTATCTCGGCGGTTCCCAGCCTTCCTATCATTATTGTATCAACCATGTTTACAAATGAATTGACAAGGTTCTGGAGCATAATCGGAATCGCCAGCGAAAATAGGGACCGGTAAAACTGTTTGTCGCCAAAGAGGGAAAATTTTTGTGCGCCCAGGGTCATTTGAAAATTTCCTGAAGGTAGGTTTTTAAATCCAGCTTAATGGGCATAAGGTAAAGGTTAAAATTGCTGCGTCCGCAAAAATCGATCACCTGTGCGGCAAATTCAACGTTCCAGGAAAGATCCGCCCTAAAGGACCGGGGAAAGACCGCCCTGTTTCGGGATTCCCAGTACAAGCGGCTTCCGGTGGTAAGAACCGGGGCGACTCCCCAAAAAACCCGCCTGCCCTCCAGGTATTCGGCGTAAATTTCCAGCAGCCGCAGATCAAAAAAGGGCTGGCTAAAAAATCCGGCGGCCCCCGCTTCTTTCTTGGCCTCCAGGTAATCCAGTTCGTAGCGGATATTGGTACGGTAGGGATCAAAGGCGGCGTAAATTTCAAGTTCCGGCATTTCTGTCTTAAGTTTTTTAATAAACCCGGTGGTGGCGGATTCTTTTTTGGATCCCCTGGAAAGGGCCGAAGGGAAAAAATCTTCCGCCGGATTTTTTTCCCTCTCCTTTGGGGGATCCCCCGCAATAACCAGGACCTGGCGGATACGCCCCGCCCGAAAATGCTCAACCAGGGGAAAGGGCTCCTCCGGCGAAAAGTCCCGGGCCCGCAGGTGAGGCATAAGTGCCGGGGTATCCGCATCCGGCGGAAAGGAAGCACAGGCTTCCCAGGACCGGATTGGAAACCGGGTTAGATCGGGGATATTGATATAGTTTATGGCGCCCCAGGACCGGCAAAGTAAAAAGTCTTCCTTCAAAGAAGAAACACTGCGGGGAATAAGTTCCAAAGATATGTCCATATACATAAGGGTAAGTCTTTCCCGCGATGAAATCAACTAAGTTACCCTCAGACCACCGAAATTGTCCGGAAATTCCGATTGTAATTATTTATCAGGAATGAGCTGATTTCTTACCGGATAAACCCAAATCCCTGGAGTCTAAAAGCCGTTCTGCAGGGGCGGCAATTACCCCGGTATTTCCCCAGCGAAAACATCCGAATCCCAAAATCTTTGTATCTGGAAAAAGTCCGCCCTTTCTGTTTTACTTTATGCATGGATATTCAAAAGGAACTGGATTCTATAGCCCGGGAACGGATTCTTATTCTTGACGGAGCCCTGGGATCCGTAATCCTGGACCATAAACTGGGGGAGGCGGAATACCGGGGCGGGGAATTTGCCTCCCACCCGGTGAATCTTAAGGGATGTAACGATCTGCTCTGCATTACCCGGCCCAATCTTATATCGTCCATCCACGAAAGCTACCTTATGGCCGGGGCGGATATTGTCACAAGCTGCAGTTTTAATGCCACCTCTGTTTCCCTGGCGGATTACGGCCTGGAAGACAGGGCCTATGAAATAAGCCGGGCCGCCGCGGGCCTTGCCCGGAATGCGGCGGAGAAATTTTCATCTTCCGAAAAACCCCGGTTTGCGGCGGGGAGCATGGGCCCCACCTCCAAGAGCGGAAGCATCTCTCCGGACATGGACGATCCGGGACGGCGGAGCATAAGCTGGGACGAGCTTGAGGCCGCCTATTACGATAACGCCCGGGGACTTTTGGACGGCGGCGCCCATATCCTTCTGCTGGAAACGATCTTCGACACCCTTAACGCCAAGGCCGCCATTGCGGCGATCCTGCGGATCCGGAAAGAACGGAACGAAGAGATCCCCCTGATGATCTCCGCCACTATTTCGGACGCCTCGGGGCGGATCCTTTCGGGACAAACCCTGGAGGCCTTTGCCGTTTCCGTGTCCCACGGGAACCCCTGGTCCCTGGGCCTTAACTGTTCCCTGGGGGCGGAAAAAATTCTTCCCCATCTGGCGGCCCTTTCGTCTTTTACCCCCTTTCTGGTAAGCTGCCATCCCAATGCGGGGCTTCCGAACAGCCTGGGCGCATACGACGAAGGCCCCGGCGAAACGGCCCGGTACATAGGGGAATTTTTGGAACGGGGACTGGTGAATATCATTGGGGGCTGCTGCGGCACCACCCCGGATCATATTGCCGCGATCGCGGCACTGGCAAAGCAGTACGGTCCCCGGCGGATCCCCCCCTTAGAAAAACGGACCATGCTGGCGGGACTGGAGGCGCTTCCGGTGGGGAAGGAATTTATCGACATAGGGGAACGGACCAATGTGGCGGGAAGCAAAAAATTCCTTCGCCTGGTGCAGAACAATTCCTGGGAAGAGGCCCTGGATATAGCCCGGGAGATGATCGCCGCCGGGGCCCGGATCATCGACGTATGTATGGACGATGCCCTTCTTCCCGGCAGGGAAACCATGGTTCGCTTTCTTACGCTGATGTTGTCGGATCCCGAAATTGCCCGGGTGCCGGTGATGGCGGACAGTTCCCGGTGGGAAATTTTAGAGGCCGCCCTTAAGTGCATGCAGGGAAAGGGGCTGGTCAATTCCATAAGCCTTAAGGAGGGGGAGGGGGAATTTCTTCACCGGGCCCGGCTGGTCCGCCGGTACGGCGCCGCCGTGGTGGTGATGCTCTTTGACGAACAGGGCCAGGCATTAAGCTGCGATCGGAAGATAGAAATCGCAGACCGGTCCTACAAACTTCTGACCGGCGCGGGGTTTCCGCCGGAGGACATTGTCTTTGATCCCAATGTGCTTACCATTTGCACGGGGATGGAAGAGCACGACCGCTATGCCCTGGATTTTATCCGCGCCTGCGGCTGGATCCGGGAACATTGTCCCGGGGTTCATATCTCCGGGGGAATTTCCAACCTTTCCTTCAGCTTCCGGGGCAGCGAAGAGATCCGCCGGGCCCTGCACGGGGTCTTTCTTAAGCATGCCATCGATGCGGGACTTTCCATGGGGATCCTTAATCCCGCGGGGATCGTTTCCTGCGACGAGATACGGCCGGATCTGCGGGAAGCCGCGGAGGATGCGGTCCTGTGCCGGAATACCGGACGGTCCTCCACGGACCGGCTTTTGGCCCTGGGGACCAGGGAAAAGCCGGAAGAATCCGGCGGCGCCGCCCTTCCCGAATGGCGGACCCTGCCTGCGGAAGAACGGGTTGCCCAGGGGCTTTTAAGGGGCATCGATAAATATATCGGGGATGATGTGCTGGAACTGCATGACCGGGGGCTGCAGCCCCTGGAAATTATCGAGGGCCCCCTGATGCGGGGCATTGAAGAAGTGGGGGAACGTTTCGGCGAAGGAAAGATGTTTCTTCCCCAGGTAATTCGAAGTGCCAGGGTAATGAAGAAGGCGGTGGCGGTCCTGGAACCCTTTATGACAGGGACCGGGAACGAACAGGGGGCGGGAAAGATAGTGCTTGCCACCGTTAAGGGGGATGTCCACGACATAGGGAAAAATATTGTGGGGGTAATCCTGGGCTGCAACGGCTATAAGGTTATAGACCTGGGGGTGATGGTTCCCGCCGAGACCATACTTAAGGCTGCCCAGGAAACAGACGCCGACTGCGTGGGCCTCTCCGGGCTTATCAGCCCCTCTTTGGACGAAATGGTCCGGGTGGCCGAAGCCATGGAACGGGAACGGTTCACCGTACCCCTGCTGATTGGCGGGGCCGCCGCCGGCGTGGCCCATACAAGCCTCCGTATTGCCCCGGCCTATTCCGGCCCCGTGGTGTATGTCAAAGACGCCGGCCAGACCCCTCCGGTTGTCCGGTCCCTTCTTTCGCCAAAAACCAAAGGGGCCTTTCTGGAAAAACTGGAACGGGAATACGCCAAAGCCAGGGACCTTCATAAACGCATCGGCGAAAAACGGGTCTTTCTTAGCCTGGAAGAAGCCCGGTCCCATAAATTCTCTCCCCCCTGGGATGATCCCCCCAGCCCCCCCCATACCAGGGGGATCATCTGCTATACCGATTATCCCCTGGAAAGGGTCATTCCCTACATCGACTGGGAGGATTTTTATGCATCCTGGGACCTGCCCAAGGAAACGGCGGATGCCGAAACCCCAGGCTCCGGGCCGGGAACCGAGGCCCGGCAAAAACTTGCCGAAGATGCCCGGATGCTTCTTAACCGGATCCGGGAAGAAAAACTCCTTTCCCTGCGGGCCGTGGCGGGGTTCTTCCCCGCCCTGTCGGAGGACGAGGACGTGGTGCTTTACCGGGAAGCAGCGGAGGGTTCCCCGGGTATGGAAGAAGAACTGGACCGGTTTTGCTTTTTGCGGAACCAGGAAAAAAAGCCCGCCGGCAGATCCGGCCCGGCGGCTTCGGGGCCCCTGGCCGCCGAAGCAAACCTGTGTTTGGCGGATTTTATTCTGCCCAGGGCAAAGTACCTGGAACTAAGGGCGGCAAAGAAAAAGCCCCGGTTTGATTGGCTGGGACTCTTTGCCCTTTCCGCGGGGTTTGGCCTGGAAGAACCGTCGGCGCTTTACAAAAGCCGGCACGACGATTACAGCGCCCTGCTGCTGGCTTCGTTGGCAAACCGGCTGGCCGAGGCCTTTGCCGAAGAACTTCACCGGCGGGTACGCCGTGAACTTTGGGGATACAGCCCCGGCGAAAATCTGCCCGCCGAAGATGTTCTTAAGGGCAAGTACCGGGGTATACGCCCCGCCTTCGGCTATGCCGCCTGCCCGGATCACCGGGATAAGGAAATTTGCTTCCGCCTTTTGGAAATTCCCCAACGAATAGGCCTTACCTTAACCGGCTCCTCCATGATAAACCCCGCCGCATCGATCTGCGGCATGTACTTTGCCCATCCCCAGGCCTGTTACTTTGGCGCCGGCGAAATAGCCCCGGATCAACTGGAAGCCTGGGCAAAACGGAAGGGTATTCCCGTCGAAACCGCCCGCCGCCGTACTGGAAGGATCGGTAATTAGGGTCCGTCCGCCGGGCCGCTTGCTTTGCGGACAGATAAGAGCCGGAGCCCAATACGGACTTGAAAGTTTAAGGGGGGATGATACACTTTCTAGTATGAGTAAGAAACTGATTTTTTTAGGCCCCCCCGGGGCCGGAAAGGGCACCCTGGCGGCCAGGGCGGTGGACATTGTTAAGGTTCCCCACATCAGTACGGGAAATATTTTCCGGGAGGCCATGGCGGCAAAGACCGCATTGGGCCTAACCGTAAAGGCCGTCATCGATGCGGGCAAACTTGTGGATGACGGGACCACCATCGCCCTGGTTAAAGACAGGCTTTCCCAGGATGATGCCCGGGAAGGCTATATCCTGGACGGCTTTCCCCGGACCATACCCCAGGCGGAGGCCCTGGCGGATTTTTCCGCCCCGGACAGGGTAATAAACTTTGACCTTGCCGATGCCATTATTCTGCAGCGGCTTGGAGGCCGAAGGACCTGCCGGAACTGCGGGGCAAATTTTCATATCCTGTTCAGCCGGCCCAAGAAAGAAAACACCTGCGATTCCTGCGGCGGAGACCTCTATATCCGGGAGGACGATAAAAAAGAAGCCATTGTCCGGCGCCTGGAGGTTTACCGGGAACAAACCTCCCCCCTTATCGGCTACTACCGTGAAAGGGGCCTTTTGGTGAACGTGGACGCGGCCCCTCCCCCGGTGCAGGTGGTGGAAAATTTTAAAACCGTTTTGGGGATACAGTAGCGGGGGTTTCAAAATCTGGAATTTTGGAACAGCCCGGCTCTTTAAAAATCGCAGCCTTAGATTCAAAGAACAAACACATACACCTGCGGCTGATACTTCGGCCATGGGTAGAAATTTTTACCTTTTTTTGACGGATCCTCCGGCGTATCATTTTTTTAAATGGTTGTTGTTCAGAAACTGAAGTTTTGGTAAGCCCAATCATTACTGTATTTTACAATTACTGTATTTGACAGAAACACCGTAATGCCCTATACTCCCTATCAAAAGGGGAGTGTCTTGGATAATTTTACATTAGGGAAAAAAGTAGTATGGTCCATTCTTGCCGTAACGGCGGCGCTGATGCTGGATTCGTGTATGTCCTATCCGGTGGATATCGAAAGAAACGCCGGTGAGGTACTTGTCTGGGACGAAACACTTCCCAAAGAACAGAGCGTTGGGCTGAGTATCCCGCAATTTGTACGGGTTACCTCGTACAATGGTATATCGGTGGACTGGCGAACCGGCAAGGTGGTGTATCTTCCGCCGGGAAAGATCAATTTAACCATCACCCTAATGGATCGCAATTCGTGGGGCGCCTTTGTTTGGAAGGAGGATCTGCCCTTTGAATGGACCTTTAGAGCGGGGGACCGGTATACCCTGCGGGACAGGACTGAATGGGGCCTCTTTCCCGGCTTGACATTGCAGAACATGAACGAAAAACTTGCCTGGGAGGATCAGATTACGTACCGGTTCCCCAGCCCGAAAATAGTTTTGTCGCCGCCTGTACAGAACCATGGATCCCAGGGAAGCGCCACGCTTGTATTTGGTAAAAGCCTTATGATGAGGGCATACAACGACGATGGTGAGCAGAAGAGCATGTATCCCTCCGGCGTATGGGAGGCCATCACCGTCACGGTCCCCGCGGGAGGAACCAGTATGAATTTTGATTATTGTCATTATATACAAAGGTTCAGTACCGATGTGCTGGTCTACGGGCAAAACCTTGAACTGAATTACAGCTTTGAAGCTGGAAAGGAATATACCATTGCCGGGTATCACAAAAGACAGGATTCCGTCATTGAATACGGTGTGGCCATCTGGGACTACGCCTCCGCTGATGGAAACCCTCGGGTACTTCAAAAGGGAACAATCCTGGCCTCGTGGAAACTTGGCGAAATAAAATAGGAGAAACGTATGAATACATACCGCCGTTTTTTTCTTTGCGTGCTTATCATTATCGCCGCCTTTCCGGCCCTGGTCTTTTCCCAGTCCGCCGGCGTGCTGCGTGATTATGTGGGGTTGATCAATCAAACCTATCATCCCGATATAGTTTCGTATTTCGAGAAGATCAAAGCGGATCTTGATAAAAAGGGAGAGGTTGACGCCGTTAAGGCCCTGGAGCTGTTCCTAAGGGGTTCCACCGGATCGGGTTTTGTGATCAATGCCGGCGGAACTTTCTATATTCTTACCAACTACCATGTGATTGCCCAGGCATACCGCCTTTCCATCACCTTTGAACGGCAGGACGGGTACAAACGGGTCTTTGAAAACCTTAAAATTATTGCCGCCGACGAAGAAACGGATCTGGCCCTGCTGGCCTTTGCTTCCGGGGACAGGCCCGTAGCCGGGGCCCTGCAGCTTCTTACCCGGGCCGTAGAGGAGGGGGAAGATGTGTACTCCGCGGGATTCCCCAGCCTGGGGGTAACCCCCCTTTGGCAGTTCGGCAGGGGCATGGTGTCCAACGCCACCGCACGGTTCCCCAAAAGTTTGCTCGACGAAACCCTTATGGGGCCCTTTATCCAGCACACCGCCCAGGTTGATCCGGGGAATTCCGGCGGCCCCCTGTTGATTGTCCAGCGGAACGCCCCCGGCGGATACGTGGTGGCGGGGGTTAACACCTTAAGCGCCCTGTGGCGGCAGGCGGCAAATTACGCCATACCGGTAAATACGGTTCGGCCCTTTATAAATAACGCCGTTAGTCCTAAAAGTGAAACGTGGCGGGCGGCCCTGGATAAACGGCTTGAAAATTTTACCGGCGGCCTGGGGGAAAACAAAGCGGTGTACCCCCATATCGCGGAATTTCTTTCCTCCGCCTGTGTGGGGGAAAACGCCGAATATGCCATAACGGAACTATTTGAAAAGGGCAACAGAACGGTCCAGCGGGAATTTCTTGAAAAATTCTCAGACAGCGTGGTGGGCGCCATGGGCTACGCCGTTGCATGGACCATCGAAAACAGCATACGCGGACAGGGCGCCATTAAGGCGGCAATAAAAGAAGTAACCGGATCCAACGAAGAATACACCGTGATATTTACGATAAACAACAAGGACTTTAGTTCCCTATGGGTACGGGACTACGGAAACTGGCGGATCAAAACCTTCGGAGAAGTCGCCGCGGGAAACAAAACCCTGTTGACCCAGCAGGAAGAAAAACGAAAAAATGCGGAAAACATCAGGATCAAAGAGCCCTTTAATGTTGAAGGGGGCTACGCGTTTCTTTTTGAAAAGGGAAGCGCCCTGTATGCGTCACTCAACTTCTGGCAGTCCATGGGGGTCCGGATTTATTTTGCCGGTTCTGATTTTTGGTCCGTAGGTGCCTTTGGACAGTTTCGGGGAATAATTGAAAAGGGCGCCATCGCGATAATGCCCTATGGAAATTTAGGGGTTGAATTCCAGCATGATAAGGCCTTGGATGATTACAAAAAAGAGAACCGCGACGGCTCTGGCCTGGTGAGGGGTTTTCCGATGGCCTTTGCAATCCAGGGGGGGATAAAATTTACCACCTCCAAGGTTCCCGGACTATATGGCGGGGCGGGTTTTCAATACAATGTTTTTACCCTGAACGATAACCCCGATCCTATGAAAATGGCGGTGCTGGTGATGGCGGGGTATTCTTTTTAGGAGCGCCGGATCCGCCAAAACCCTTAGGCAAGGGTAATTTTGTTTTTCCAAAACGGGATGGAAAGCGTTTTAAGGGTCCCCCCCTGCAGAAGCCCCCGGATGGCTTCCTTTGCTTCCCCAACGGACCACCGTACCGTTTCCGCCCCGGCTAAAACTCCCGCGGCTTCTTCCAGGGTATACAAGCGGCGGTTCCGGCGGAAAAAGTCTTTTAAGCTTTCCTCTTCCCGGAGCAGGGGGCTGCTTTCGCCGGCACAGACGTCGCAGCATCCTTCCTCCGGTTTTTCCCCGGTCCCTTCATAGTCCAGCAGCTTCAGCAGCCCCTCCCTTCTGCAGTTCCGCCAATCCCCGGCGTACTGAAACAGCCGGGCCATGCGCTCCCTCTCGGGGGGCCCCAGACGCTTAAGCCGTTCCCCGTCACCGGGGCCCCAGAGAAGCACCGCCCGGGATCGCTTTCCGTCCCGCCCCGCCCGGCCCGATTCCTGCAGGTACGCCTCCACCGACGGAGGACAATCCCGGTGTATCACCGTCCTGATATCGGCCTTATCCACGCCAAGACCAAAGGCACAGGTACTAACCAGGACCGCCTCTGTATTATGGAGATACCATGCCTCCAGCTCTTTTTTTTCTTCCCGGTCCAAGCCGGCATGGTAAAACCGCACTTCCCCGGCCCAGGGCAGACCCATTCCGGCAAACTGGTTACGCAGATACCGGGCAAGTTTTTGGGTACCGGATCGGGAAGAGCAAAACACAATCCCCGGCCGCCGGTTACGGAGGAGCAGATCCCGTACCGCCAGATCCCTCAGGATACAGGCCTGGGCGCGGTATTCAATGTTAGGCCGGTCCGGGCTGCCAATGATCCTGTTAAGGGCGGAACCCCCAAAGATATATTTTTCGATCCGCTCCAAAACCGGGGCCGAGGCCGTGGCGGTAAAGGCCGTTACCATGGGGGAACCGGTCTTTCCCAGGATCCGGTGGATCTCGAGGTATGCGGGCCTAAAACTTTCCCCCCATTCGCTGACACAATGGGCTTCGTCGATAACCGTATGAACAATCCGAATTTCCGAAAGCCGGTTTTCCACCCGGGGACTTAAAAGAACCTCGGGGTTGGCAATAATAAATTTCCCCCGGCCCGATTTAAGTTTTTCCCAAATCTGCTCCCGTTCCTGCGGACTTTGCCCTCCCCTAAGAAGAACCGGGGAAAACCCCCGTTCCCGCAGCCGCCGTTCCTGATCCGCCATGAGCGAAAGGATCGGATAGATAACCAGGGTGGGCCCTTCCATGAGCATCGCGGGAAGCTGGAAACAAAGGGATTTTCCCGCCCCGGTGGGGAGGATCACAATCTGCCGCCCCAGGCCGCGGGACTCACCGCTTTCATCGCCTTCGCCGGCTTCATCACCGTCGTCATTTCCGCCGCTTTTAACACCCCGACAGTTTTCGTCCCCATCGCCAAAGGTTCCGTTTTTATCGGTTTCCGCCGGATCGCCGCCGGGCCATCTTACGGGGATGCCTTCAGCCTTGGCGGCCTCGATAAGGTTTGAGATCACAAGCCGTTGATACGGAAAAAGGTAGGGCAGGGCAAAGAACCTCCGGGCCGCATCGTTTAAGGGATCTGTCATTCTCGCCTCCGTACCCTCTATGGCAAAGACCCTTCCGGTGCTTTAATGGACCCCCTAAGAACCTGCTTCGCAGGGGGCAAGGTTTATCGGGTACATTTAATGAAGGGGGAGAAGAAGCGATTAACGGGTATCGTAGACAAGGGGGCACGCCCCGGAATGGTACGCGAACCGGTGAGCGTACCGGCCCTTTTATGCGGCACGGCGTGAGGCCCGGCAATGCCACCGGCACAGAAAAACCACCGGGCCGAACATGTCCAAACC
>JAISLT010000104.1 GCA_031277165.1 Spirochaetaceae bacterium | reverse complement strand
ATGAAGGGGGAGCTTGCCCTGGGGGGCGAGACCAAACGGGTTACGGTGTTTTTTTCGGACATCCGTTCCTTCACGGCGATTTCGGAAAAACTTACGCCCGCGGAGGTGGTGGAATTCCTCAACGACTACATGACCCGCATGGTGGACTGCGTGGACAAGACCGGCGGGGTGGTGGACAAGTTCATCGGCGACGCGGTAATGGCGGTCTGGGGCGCGCCCGTCTCCACCGGGTCCCCGGCCCGGGACGCGTTCAACTGCGTCAAGGCGGGCTTGATGATGCGTTCGGCCCTCCTGCACTTTAACCGGGGGCGGGGCGGGGACAAGCAGCCCCGGATCAGGATAGGCTGCGGCATCAACACCGGGGACGTGGTGGCCGGGCAGATAGGCTCAAGCCGGCGCATGGAATACACGGTCATCGGGGATGCGGTGAACCTGGCCAGCCGGACCGAAGCGTTGAACAAGCCCCTGGGAACGGATATTCTGATCACCGAAAACACCTACGCCCTTATCGGGAAACAGCTTATCACCGAAGAAATGCCCCCCATCACGGTGAAGGGGAAGGAAACGCCGGTGCGGATGTTCGCGGTGGTCAACTTCCGTCCAACCCAGGATTTTGTTCCGAAGCCCTCGACGCTGCCGGAACTCAGGCGGCTCCTGGGCATCCCCGCCCCGGATTTGGGCAAGGCGGACCTCAATGCGGACGAACAGAAGTACAAGATCCAGGGCGAGTAGGGCCGCCGATATCGCGGTGGTCTGCGCCTGCCTCCTGGGGACGGCGGCCTTTCTGTTTCTGTTCCAGCGGGATCTGAACCGGTCCCTCCGGCGGCTGGACCAGGAACCGGCGGGCTTCGTCAGCTTCCGGTCCGGCGCGGCCCTGCGGCGTTTCCAGGACCGCAACATCTGGGACCGGCTGCAGCAGGAAGCGCCGGTGTATAACGGGGACCTGATCCGTACCGCGGGCCGCTCAGAGGTGGCCATAGGCTTTTCCGGCGGGGCCCTGGTGGACGTTTCGGAGAACAGCCTCATCCGTGTTCTTGTGGAAGAGGGAGCCCCCCGGATCGACTTTAGCGGCGGAACCATCCGCGTCCGGGCCGGTGAATCCGGGGGTGTGACCATTTCCTTTGGGGAAAACCGGGTCCGGGCCGGCGCCGGGTCTACGATAAACCTCGAAGCCGGCGCGGACACCGGCGGCAATGCCAACGCCGGGGAGACCTACACGTTCCAGGTAATTGAGGGAAGCGCCTCCCTTACGGGCCCCGGCGGGGAACGGGAAGCGGCGGCGGGAGCGGCCCTTACCTTCAACGGAACCGGACTTGTGGAGGAATCCCGGATCGCCGCCGCCGGCCCGCCGGTCCAAACCGCCGTGGAGACACCGCCGGTCGAAGCCGCCGAACCGGTAGAGGCTCCCATTGCCGCTGTTCCGGTGGAGCCGCCACAGCTTCCCCCTTCCGTCCGCCAACCCGCGGCGCCGGTGGAACCGCCGGTCCGGCGGCCCTCTCCGCTCCCCGCCCCATCGGGACGGAAACCGGAAAACGGCTACCGCCTCGATCCCGAAACCCTCCGGGAGTCCCGGACCATTGTGTTCCGCTGGAACCCCGTGGAAGGGGCGGACGGATATGTTTTTACCCTCTTCCACGAAACCGGCCCCCGGCGGCGGCAGCCGGTCCTTACGGTTGAGGGTCCGGAAACCTCCTATACCCTGGAGGACCTCAGCATCCTGGACCTGGGCCGCTTTGTCTGGCAGGTCGAGGCGGTAAACCGGAGAGGGGGCGGCCGGCGGGGAAGCCCCGGGGAAAACCTCTTCACCGTGGATATTCCCCAGCCGGAAATTCCCCGGGGACGGAATCCGGGGGACCTCTATGCCCGGTAGCCGGATGCGCCTGCTTTTCCTGGCGGCGCCGCTGTTGCTGTTGCCGCTTCTTCTTCCGGGGCAGGAGCTTTCCCCGCCGGAAACCGGGGGAACCTACCCTAGTGAACGGACCGGCGAAGAAGAGCGGTTTATCCAGCGCCTGGCCTGGGAGGAGGCGAAGTACGTGTACCGCTACGAAATTACCGTGGAGGAACAAACGAGTTCCGGGGAATACGCCGAAATCCACCGGGAGTTCCGGACGGACAATTTTATTGACCTTTCCCTGCCCCCCGGTTCGTACCGCTACCGGATAGGGGTCTACAATCTATTGAACCGGCCGGCGGGGCTTTCCCCCTGGATTCCCTTTCGGGTCCTCCGGGCCGTACAGCCTGAACTGTTTTCCTTTAGCCGGGAAACGCCGGAAGAGATTATCCTCCGGGGGGCAAACCTGGTGGAAGGGGCGGAGGTGCGGCTCCGGCCGGCGGAGGGCGGCGGGGACATGGCGCCCCTGGCCTATCTTCCCGGGGGGGAAAGCGCCCGGCTGCGTTTTCGGGAGGCCCTGCCGCCGGGACGGTACCGGGTATACGTCAAAAATCCCGGCGGCCTGGAAGCTTCCCTGGAGATAACCATAGCCCCGCCGCCGGTTTCCCCGCCCGCCCCCCCGAATTTTCGCAGCTTCTATGCTTCGGCGGAATACGCCCCCCTCATCCCCCTTTCAGGCTACCTCTTTGAACCCCTGGACGGCTCCTTCCATCCCCTGGGCCTTTCCCTCCGGCTGGGTTTTATCCCCCTCAGCCAATCCTGGGGGGACCTGGGGCTGGAACTGGCCCCCGGCTGGAATATGCTCAAGGCCGATGCGGTGGAAATCCATCTGGGAAACTTCCGGCTAAGCGGCCTCTATCAACGGTGGTTTCTGGATCACACCCTCTCTCTGGTCCTCCGTTTGGGGGCCGGAATAATTCTTGTCTCCGGAACAAACCGGGCCGAAGAAGACGCCGCTTCGGTTTTTACCTGGATAGCCGCGGCCGGCGGCGGCCTTTCCCTCCGCTGGTTCCTGCCGGTCTTTCACAGAAAGTTCTTCCTCGAAGCCGGCGCGGACTATACACACCTTTTCGCCAGGGATTCTCCTGCCGCCTGTGTAAAACCCTTTGTGGGAGCCGGCTGGATATTCTAAAATTCCGGCCCCCATCGCCGGATGGCGGGTTCTATGGCAAACGGTGTCCCGCGGCGCTTGTATTTTGGGAGGATCTTACATATACTGGTACCCCATGTGTAAAAATACCAGCAGTCTGTGGCGCTTCGCGCACAAAACCCTTAAAAATCGCCGATCAGTCGATTTTTTACCTTGTAAAGTCCATCGGACCAAAGGTCCGCCGCCGCCCGGTAATCGTGGTTTTGATGGGTTTTCCAACAAAAGAAGCCATCAAAACCCACAAGTACAACGGGCTGTTAGGATTCTTTGTATGTTTGCCGGAGCCATGTTACTGTTCCAGCCCGGCCGGGGACTGGGGGCCCAAAATGCCGCCGGTGTAAATCAGCAGATTACCGAAGACATTAATCCCCAGGACTATATTCCCTTTGCCGGTTCAAAAATAACGGACCTGGGGGAACCGGCCAATATCACCTTTAAGCATAATCTGCCCCGTCTGGCGGGCGCCACCGCGGCCATTCCGCTCTACACCGCCTTTATCCAGGCCCTGTATCCCCGGGGCGATTACCTGAACAGCAAGGTGTTGAATTTTTCTCCCACCCCCTACGCATACAGAAGCCTGGTTGAAGGCTATGTGGATGTTATTTTCTGCTACGCCCCTTCTAAAGAACAGATCAAGCTGGCCGCCGCCCGGAATCTACAGTACCGTATGGTTCCCATTTGTAAAGACGCCTTTGTGTTCTTTGTCAACAAAAATAACCCCGTGGAAAATATAACGCTGGGGCAGATCAGGGATATTTATGCGGGACGCATTACCAACTGGAAAGATGCCGGGGGCAATGAACAAGCGATTATTGCCTACCAGCGGAACCGCGAAAGCGGTAGCCAAACGGCCTTTCTTGGGATCATGGAAGACGAAACCATCATGGAACCCATAGCCGAAAAGATAATTTGGGGCATGGGGGATATGGTCCAAAGGGTGGCGGATTACAGGAACGGCGGGGGAGCCCTGGGATATTCCTTCCGCTTTTTTACCCAGGAGATGATCCGCAGCGATTCTATCCGGCTTTTGACGATAGACGGCTCTGCCCCCACGACGGCAAACATAGGGAGCGGAGGATACCCCTTTACCGAAACCCTCTATGCCATCACCACCGGCGGCGAAAGTCCCGAAGTTCAAAAATTACTGGACTGGATTCTGTCCGATCAGGGGCAGCGGCTCATTGAAAAAATAGGGTACGTTCCGGTTAGATAGGGTCTGTCCACGGCGGAGTTTCGGGTTTAGGCGGATTTTTGAACGAGGAGACACCATGGGTGAATACAGAATTGCACTGATTCCGGGGGACGGCATAGGCCCCGAGGTGGCTGCTCCTGCCATCGATGTCCTTAACGCGGTGGGGAAAAAATTTGGTCACGGATTTACCTTTACCGCCCTTGCCGCGGGGGGCGCCGCCATAGATCGTTACGGCGAGCCCCTGCCTTCGGGGGTCCTGGAAGCGGCGAAGGATTGCGGCGCCCTGCTTCTTGGGGCGGTGGGGGGGCCAAAATGGGATACCCTTCCCGGGGACAAACGGCCCGAGCGGGCCCTGCTTGCCCTGCGAAAGGGCCTGGGGGTCTTTGCCAACCTGCGGCCCGCCGCGCTCCTTCCCCAACTGCGGGACGCATGCCCCCTAAAAGAAGCGGTCCTGGCCCCTGCGCCGCCGGTGAATTCTACGGCGGGAAGGGCGAACTCCCCGCCGGCGAAGGATCCGCCCCAGGGAACCGCCGGGGCTGCGGCGGGGTTTGACCTTCTTATTGTCCGGGAACTTACCGGGGGGCTTTACTTTGGCGACCGGGGCCGTTCCGCCGGGGGAGATTCCGCCTTTGATACCGAACGCTATTCCCGCCGGGAAATCGAGCGGGTCCTTAGGGTGGGATTTGAGGCAGCGCTCCGGCGGCGGCGTAAAGTAACGGTGGTGGACAAGGCCAATGTACTTGAAACATCCCGGCTGTGGCGGGAGGTTGCCCAGGATACAATGAAGGACTACCCCGGGGTAGCGACGGATTTTCTCTATGTGGACAACGCCGCCATGCAGCTCATATCTTGCCCCGGACAATTCGACGTGATCATCACTTCAAATCTTTTTGGAGACATCCTTTCCGATGAAGCGTCGGTGTTGACCGGATCAATCGGCATGCTTCCCTCGGCAAGCCTTGGGGCCCCGTCGGGGAAATCCACCGCCGTACCGGCGGAGGATTCCGGCGCCCTCCCCGCGGATACGGGGATGATTTCCGGGGCTACGGAACGGTTCGGCATGTACGAGCCCATCCATGGTTCCGCCCCGGATATTGCGGGGAAGGATATGGCCAATCCCCTGGGGATGATCCTTTCCGCGGCCATGATGCTCCGGTATTCCTTCGGCCTGGAGGGGGAAGCCCTGGCGGTGGAAGGGGCGGTCCGGGCCGTGTTGGACAGGGGGCTCCGGACCCCCGACATTGCCCGGTGGAGCGGAAGGGCCGGCCAAAACAGAGGGGCCGTGGGGACCAGGGAAATGGGCGCCGCGGTGGTAAAGGCACTGGAAGAAGATGCGGACGCCGCGGGTTCATCTGCGCCGCAGACCCTATCCCCCCATGGATAAAGCAGCCCCATGAACTATTCCGGCGCCCGGATCCTCATTGAAGCCCTTATCGAAGAAGGGGTAGATACGATCTTTGGCATCCCCGGCGGTTCGGTCCTTAAAATTTACGATGAACTTTACAGATACCGGGATGTCATACGGCATATTCTGGTAAGCCACGAACAGCATGCGGCCCATGCGGCGGACGGTTATGCCCGGTCCAGCGGCAAGACCGGGGTATGTATCGCCACCTCCGGGCCGGGGGCAACAAACCTGGTTACGGGGATCGCCGCGGCCTATATGGATTCTTCCCCGGTGGTGGCAATTACCGGCAATGTGCCCCTCCATCTGCTGGGAAAGGACAGTTTCCAGGAGGTTGATATTGCCGGGGTAACCATGCCGGTGGTTAAACACAATTGGATTATCAAGGATGTCCGGGAACTTGCCGAGGTGGTGCGGGAGGCCTTTATTGTGGCCCGGACGGGACGTCCGGGACCGGTACTTATCGACATACCCTCGGATATTTGCGCCGCCGAAACGGAGTGGAAACCCGGCGCCATTGCCGTTTGGGATTCCGGGACCCTAAGCGAACGGGCCCGGCGTCTTACCCTTCGGAGTGAACGGCCCACCTTTACCGGCGGCCACATCGACAGAACCGTAGAAATGATCTTGGCCGCAAAGCTCCCCATGATCTATGCCGGCGGCGGGGTTAACGGTTCCGGGGCATCGGGGGAGTTGATGGAACTGGCCCTTAGGTTAGGGGCCCCGGTGGCGGTAAGCCTTATGGGAATAGGGGCGGTTCCCGGGAATTTTAAACTCTGTACGGGGCTTATCGGCATGCATGGTACGACGGCCTCCAACAGGGCGGTACAGAAGGCGGACCTGCTTATTGCGGCCGGTTCACGTTTTTCCGACCGGGTCACAAGCCGGGCGGATCATTTTGCCAGGGCGGCGAAGATCCTCCACCTGGATATTGACCCCGCGGAGGTAAATAAAAATATCCCCGCGGATTTTTATGTTATTGGGGATATAAAAAAAACCCTGCGGGCGATCCTTAAAAAACTTCCCCCGTTTATAGAAACGCTGTGGCACGGCGAGGTTGAACGGTTAAAAGAAAGGGACCTTCGTTATTCGGCAAAACAGCAAAGGGACCTTTGTCCCCGCTTTATTGTAGAAAGGACCGCCGGCAAATTCGGCGCCGGGGCTATTGTGGTTACCGATGTGGGGCAGCACCAGATGTGGGCGGCCCGGTATTACCCTGTCCTGCGCCCCCGGTCTTTTATCAGTTCCGGGGGTCTTGGGGCCATGGGCTTTGGCCTTGGGGCCGCCGCCGGGGCAAAGATCGCCAACCCAAAACGGCCGGTAATTTTGTTTACCGGCGACGGTTCCTTTAGGATGAATAATCCGGAACTGGGAACCCTAAGGGCCTATACAATTCCCCTGCTGATTGTTCTTATAAATAATAAGGGCCTGGGGATGGTCCGGCAATGGCAGAAACTTTTCTGCGGAGAAAATTTTTCGGAAACGGATCTTGGATCGGCGCCGGATTTTTCCGCTTTGGCGGGGGCCTACGGCATCAGCGGCTTTAGGGCGGAAACCCGGGAGGAATTTTCCGCAGCCCTGGACAGCGCCGCCGGCCATTTGGCGCAGGGCCGCTCCGCCCTTATAGAGGCGGTGATTGGCAGGGACGAGATGGTTCTGCCCATGGTGCCCGGCGGCAAGCCGGTGGACGAACAAATATTCTAGGTGCTACACTGGCCGTATGCGGTTTGCCATAGGGGATGTCCACGGCCGGGCCTTCTGGAAAAAATACATCGATCTGGATTACGAAACCTTTTATTTTACCGGGGATTATTTTGACAGTTTTAATATTCCCTTTTCAAAACAATACAACAACTTTAAAGAAATTTGCGGCGCCGCCCGGCGGGACCGCCGTATTAAACTTTGCCTGGGAAACCATGACTACCATTATTTAACCGGGGTAAAGAATCAGCAGTATTCGGGATTTCAAGATCTTAATTCTGCCAAGATCAACCAGGTCCTGGAAGAAAATATGGATCTTCTTAAGATTGTGTATGTTACGGAAGATAATTGTATTATTTCCCATGCGGGGGTTACCGCGTGGTTTTTAAATTCCATCGGGGGAACCAGCCCCGGGGAAATTAACGAAGCCTTTGAAAAGGACAGAAATATCCTTATGTTTAACGGCCGCAATATCTATGGCGACGACATAACCCAAAGCCCCATCTGGGTGCGTCCGGGGTCGCTGCAAAGCAACCCCCTTCCCGGGTACGACCAGATTGTGGGCCACACCCCGGTAAAGAACATCATCGAAGCGGAACTGAACGGCGGGGCCAACAGGCTGGTACTGATCGACACCCACGATACCGAATCAATCTACCGCTTTTAATGGGCTTGTTCGGACCCGCCCCTATTCCCCCGCGGCGGCTCCGTATAGGGCCTCCCGGGCGGAAAGCTTAAGCGCATCGAACAGTTCCGACACATCCCCCTGCATAATCAGGTCCAGCTTATAGAGGGTTAAGTTTATCCGGTGATCGGTAAGACGGTTCTGGGGAAAGTTATAGGTTCTGATCCGCTCCGACCGGTCCCCGGATCCGATCTGGCTTTTTCTGGCCTCGGCCCGCTCGCTGGCGGCCCTGGCTTCTTCCATTTCGTAGATCCGGGCCCGGAGTATCCGCATGGCCTTGGCCTTGTTTTTGATCTGGCTTTTTTCGTCCTGGCAGTGAACGGAAATTCCCGTGGGCAGGTGGATAATCCGCACCGCCGAATCGGTGGTATTGACGCACTGTCCCCCGGGACCCCCCGCCCGCATCACGTCGATCCGCAGATCCTCCGGTTTAATGTCAATCTCGGTTTCGTCCGCTTCGGGAAGAACCGCCACGGTTACCGCCGAGGTATGGATCCGGCCCGAGGCCTCCGTGGAGGGAACCCGCTGGACCCGGTGCACCCCCGATTCATAGCGAAGGTTTTCGTACACATTGCTGCCGCTGATGGAAAAGACAATTTCCTTAAAACCCCCCAGTTCGGTTTCGTTGGAATTCATAATCTCAAATTTCCAGCCCCTGGTTTCGGCAAACCGGGAATACATGCGGTACAGATCCGCCGCAAACAGGGCCGCTTCGTCCCCGCCGGTCCCGGCCCGGATTTCCATAATAATGTTTTTTTCGTCCAGCGGATCCCTGGGAATAAGCAGAAACTTAAGCCTGTCGCCGGAGTCCTTTAAGCGGGTTTCCAGTTCCCGCAGCTCTTCCCGGGCCAGCTCTTTCATTTCCGGGTCCTTTTCGTCCTGCACCATAATCCGCGCTCCCCTAAGCTGCTCGTTAAGGGTGTCCATTTCTTTTGCGGCCCCGGCCACGGCATTAAGCTGGGAATATTCCCGCATTGTATCCCGGTATTTTTTTTGATCCTGTACCAGATGCGGATCCTCAATAAGTTTTGTCAGTTCTCCGTAGCGCCGGAGCATGGAATCAAGCCGTTCATTCATGACTATACAATACAGAAAAAAACTGTAATACTCAAGTTATAGAGGCGGGGAGGGTGTTACGGATCTAATTAAAAAATGTATAGCCTTTTTTTCCGGATTTCCGGCGCTGATTAGGGCCCACCTGCGGGTCGCCGCCGTCGCTGCCGCCGCCGTGCTGGTGGTGGTGTTTTTACTTTTAATTTTGATGCTGGTACAATCCCGGTCCGGCAGGGACGAGGCCGCCGGCCCCCCGGTTCCGGCTCCCGAAACGCCGGTCCTTTCCACGGAGGATTTTTTTCTTCCCTATGAACCGGACTTTGTACCACCGGTACTGCTGGAAAGGGAACCCAAGGACGGCTGGACCGGGGAAGATGCCCGTCCCTTTTGGACCGATCCTATGGAGGGCAGGGAAGAGGTTTGGCGCCGGCGTATTGAGTCGGGGATCGATGCTCTTCTGGAGCATGTGCCGTGAAAAAACTCTGGGTCATTGCCGCCGCCGCCGGGTTGTTCTTTTCCTGCAAGCTTATCCCGGAAATTGAAGGGGAATACCCCGGACCCCGGCAGCCGGAGCTTTCCAGCCGGGAAGGATCTCTCTTCGGCCGGTCCGGTCCCCGGGACAGCGGGGAGGGTTCCGGCCCGGATCCGGGCGAATCCGGCCAGGGTGCGGGCGGCCCCGGGGGGGAAGAGGCTTCGGTCAACCTTCCCCTGGAAAGTCCGGCCCGGGAACAGGGGGAACCGGAACTTCCCGATCCGGTCCTGGACCTGGCAGAGGCGGATTATCCCGGCGATCCCCCCGGCGAAGATGCAGGGCCGGCCCTGTCCGCCGCCACAATCGCAGCGCCGGCCCGGACCACAACGCCGGCCCAGCTCCCGGCATCGACCGGGTCCTCCGCATCGGCGGCGGCTCCCCGGACGGCCCCCCGGCAGCCCCCTGCGCCGCCGGCGGCTATCCGGCCCTCCCGGCCTGCGCCGTCCCCCCAGGAACGGGAAGATCCCGCGGCGGCCATTCCGGACATGCCCTTCCAGAGCGTTTCGGTCCTTCCCCCGGAAGATGCGGAACCAAACTACTCCCGGACCGTCCGGGCCCTACGGGGCCAGTACATTGAAATTCCCTTCCGGGGACCGGGATGGATATACCTGGGAGAATTAGGATCCCGCCGGGGGGTAAGTTTTGATTCCCGGCGCAGCGACAGCGAAGGGATGATCTTTGCATTTAGGGCCGATGCCGAAGGAACCTACAGCCTTAAATTTAACCGCCAGGATTTTATCCATGATATTGTACTGAACGATTATGTCAAGGTGATTGTGGAAGCCCCCCCGGGAACCACCGGATCCCCCTGGTCTAACCCCCGGGAGATGCCGTCCCGGATCTACGCCGCCCCCCGCTGGCCTCCCTCCCCGGAGCTGTCTGGAGACCCTGGGGGAGAGATCCCCCCCAGCGGAATCCCCGCCGCCGGGGAGGACCTTTCCGCGGACCGGATACCCCAGCCTGCGGCGCCGGGCCGGGCTCCGCCGGAACAGGCGGCCGTTTCGGGGATGCAGATCCCGGAACCGGGCCGGGCTCCGCCGGAACCGGCGGCCGCTTTGGGGATGCAGATCCCGGAAACGGCTCCGCCGGTGTCCGGGGATTGGATCCGCCGGGCCCGGGAAGAATACGACGGGGGCCGTATTGCCTCCGCCCTGGCTGCGCTGGATCAGTTCATGCTTTACTATCCGGGGGGCAGTGACGAGGCCTATTGGCTGTACGGACAATTTCTAGAGGCAAATAACGATGCCACCAGGGATATACGGCGCGCCCTGGATTATTACCGCCGCCTGGTACAGGAATATCCCCAAAGCAGCCGTTATGAAGAGGCCCGCCGGCGCATTGCATATCTGGAACGGTTTTACTTTAACATTCAATGACCTGCGCGGCCGGATAGTAATTGTCATTTCCTTTCCCCGGATGGCGTACTTTCCCCATGTGGCAAGGGCCGGAAAAACGATTCCTGCGGGAATAGTGAATGTGGGTACCGGAAGCACCGGCGCCCCTTCACGAGCGCCGGAACCACGGCCGTTTTAGGTTCCGCTTTTTTGGCGAGACCGGGATAACCCGGGAATGGTGGAACGCGTACAGCGAAACGATGGGGAAGTCCCCGTGGTGTGCGGCGGGTAATGCATGAAGTTTTGCGGTATCAAAATCACGAGCCGTGTTCAAAGTACACTTCGGCACCGCAAAACTTCCGAGTTTATCCGTCCACAGGTGCAGCAAGCCCTAAGCTCTGGGCGCCGCCGCCGGATCAACCGGGTTATTGCTCCGGTATACAAAGAAAAAGAGCTGGGGTTTCGAGGACTTGGCGTCCATTCCCAGTTTGCCCAATTCTGTTCCCGGTGTAACCTTATCCCCCTCTTTTACCGACAGGCTTTCACAACCGCCGTATACATACAGGTATCCCCCGGGGGTCTGGATAATCGCAACCCTGCCGAAACCCCGGTAGGGTACGGCGGAAACCACCGTACCCTGGGTAAGGCTTTTAACCGGCTCCTGCCGTTCCCCGGTTACCTGTACTCCGTATAGTTTTCCGGTAATGTAGGTCACTTCCTTGGCTGTGATGGGCCAGCGTATCCGGGGATCTACCCGCGCCGGGGTTCCGGTACTTTTCGGATCGGCGCCGGTCTGTCCGGTCCCTTGGACCGCCGGGGGGCTCCGGGGCGGTCCGCCCGCCGGAGTTCCGGGGGAAGTCGAAGCGGGAATTCGGATCGTTTCCCCCGCCTTAAGGACATAGCCGGGGGCAAAGCCGTTCATTTCCAGCAGATCCGCCAGGGCAAGGTTATAGCGCCTGGCTATACTGTACAGTGTGTCGTTTTTTTCTACCTTATAGTCCCTGTAGCCCGGGGCGATTGGGGCTGTTTCCCTCCCATCCTGCCGGGGGATCCGTATCCGGCTCCCCGCCTGGATGGTCCGGGGATCCTTTATGCCGTTCAGGGAAAGCAGAACCTGAACCTGTACCCCATAGGACCGGGCTATGGAATAAATGGTGTCCCCCCGCTGCATCACATAGACCGTTTCTTCAGAAAAACCGGCCCCGGAAAGGAAAACCAGCAGACTCACCGTTAAAAGAACTGTACGCTTCATAGAATTATTATCGGTACAAAATTTATACTCTGGACCTGGTTTTTTATACCGATTATAGTAAGTATCTATGGTGCAAAAAAACAGTTTGCCGGTATTCTTTGTCGTTCTCTTTGTGCTGAGTTCCCCCGCCGAATCCCAGGAAACATCCTCCGGCGGCGGGGATGCCGGTGTTTTTGCCCCCTTTGTTTCCCAACTGGAAGCGGAGGTGCGGAACAACTTTATCCGCCTTTCCTGGAAAGATTCCCTAAATGTAAAGGGTCCGGTGTATGTTTACCGTTCCGAAAGTCCCCTGTCCCGTTTATCCGCCGGATCCCTGCCGGCCCCGGTGGAAATTCCCTACGGCACCGAATCCTGTCTGGACGAGGCGGACAAGCCCGGTACCCTGTACTATTTTGCGGCCGCCAGCGATGAATGGGGCCGCAAATACTTCCTTTCCATCCCCTATACCAACACCATCAGCGTACTCATCGGGCCGGAAAATGTCCCCGGTTATGTCCTGCCAGGTCCGGGAAATACCCCGGAGGAAAAGGGGTCCGGGCCTTCCGGCGCGGGGCGCGGTGAAACGCCGGGGATTCCGGGGATAGAAGCCCTCAGCGCCCAGGTTGAAGAGGGACGTATTGTTATCCGCTTTTCCGGGGAAGATTCAAAAAAGAATTTGATCCTGTACCGGAGCATCAACCCCATTAGAAATCAGGGGGATCTGCTTTCGGCCTCGATCATTCAACAAAGAACCACCTCTCCCTTTATTGACAGCCCTCCGCCGGGAATTTCCTACTATTATGCGGCGGTATACGAAGAGGATCTTGTGGCGGGTTTTGGCTCCATCCGGCCGGGGTATAACGCCACCACCGGGGGGGTGGAAATTCCTCCACATACCCGGCCCGCCCATTCCCGGACCATGCCCCTTCCCCGGATAAATATCTCCGGTCCCAGGGGCAGCCCCGACACTCCGGCCTCTGTGGACCTGGGACCGGAAGCTGCGGGGGTTGTTTCTTCCATAGGAGGAGGCCGCCGGGGACCGGGGCCCGGGAACCTCGAACCGGCGGTTTTTCTCGAAGACCTGGAACGGGACGCCGCCGGAGAAGATTACCAGCTCCGCTCCATAGTGCAGGGATATTTTTCCCTTAGCCAGTGGGAAAAGGCCGGGGCCGCCCTTAGAAGTTTTTTGGAACTTCCCCGAAAAGTAGAAAACCAGGCCAAGGCTCATTTTTACCTGGGGCAGGTTTATTACTTCCAGGGAAAATCCCGGGAGGCCCTTTTTGAATTGCTTGCGGCCCAGGACCGGTACCCTGTGGAGACCAAGCCCTGGATTCAGGCGGTTCTGGGGACTTTTACCGGCAAATAATCCCCTGCCCCCGGTAAAACTCCGGTAATGCCCACACTAAGATCGTACCGGAAGGCTCCCCGGGTTTGCGCCGCGTAAAGACGAACCATTACCGGGCCCTTGCCCAAGCTCCCGGAATACTTCAGAATGGGAATATGAGCACCGGTGTTTTAGCTCCAGGGGCCAGGCCTTTGCGCCGCCCCCATAAAACCCCAGGAGTTTGTTGCGCTTTGCGCATAAAACTCTTAAAAATCGCCCATGGGGCGATTTTTTACCTTGCAAAATCCATCGGACCAAAGATCCGCCGCAGCCCGCTAATCGTGGTTTTGATGGCTTTTTCAACAAAAAGAACTATCAAAACCCACAAGTGCAACAGGCTGCTGGGGACCGTCCGGGGGCTTTTGTTTTTTTTCCTGCTGGGTATATCCTTTTTTCCACCGGCGCTTTTTGCCGGGGACCGGCCGGTTCTGCAGTCCCCCCAGGGCCGCAGCCGGGGGGATTACCTTACGGTAAAGGTCGCCGTCATCGGACCGGGGGATGAACTGTACTTTTGGTGGGGCCATATTGGCCTGGTCATTGAAGACTCCCTTTTCGGCAGAGAGGATTTTTACGATTGGGGGGTCTTTTCCTTTCAAAACGAAAATTTCTTTCTTAATTTTGCCCTGGGACGGCTTCTCTACAGTTGCACCATAAGCTCCCCGGGAAGAACCTTTAGGGCCTATGCGAGCACAAACCGGGATATTACCGTTTATACCCTGGACCTCCCGGCGGATGTAAAAGAAAATATCCTCCGGTTTGCCGAAAACAACGTGCGCCGGGAAAACCGGGATTATCTGTACCACCATTTTAGGGATAACTGTGCCACCCGGGTCCGGGATATTATCGACATGGCCGTATCGGGGGCCTTTAAACTCCGGTACGAAGACGCCCCCGGCCGTTTTACCCTGCGGGGACATGTGCGCCGCCATACCTGGTTTTCCCCCTTCTGGGACTGGATTCTTAATTTCTGGATGGGCCGGGGGATCGATCGGCCGATCAGCGTCTGGGATGAAATGTTTCTTCCCTCCGAAATAGGAAACCGGATCGCGGATTTTACCTATACCGGTTCAGACGGAATTGAAAGACCCCTGGTATCCTCCGTAAAGGTCCTAAGGGTTTCCCGGGGCAGGCCCATGGTTCTTGCGGAACCGGAGCCTTCCTGGCCCCAGGGCCTTGCTCTGGGACTTACCCTGGCCTTTGCCGCGGCCCTGTTACAATTTTTGGGCACAAAGAAGAGCCCCTTCACAAGGGTCCTGGGAATATACCAGACCCTGTTGGGTCTTTTTTTCGGCGCCGCGGGGCTGATCCTCTTTTTTATGACCTTTTTTACCAACCACGACTATACCTATCACAACAACAACATCCTCTTTGTGAATCCCCTGATTCTTGCGGCAATTCCCCTGGGAATTATCTACGGAAACACCAAAGATAAGGACAAACAGCTTAGGGCAAAAAAATTCCTGCACATCCTTTGGGCCTGTATTTTTTTAGGAGGCCTGGCGGGCATGTTCATGGGTTTCCTCCCCGGTCTTTACCAGCAGAACCAAACGACCATGGCCTTGATCCTGCCCCTGGCCTTTGTCTTAAGCGGCCTTCCCCGCCGGATAGGAACTATCCGGTACAGGTGGAAAAAGTCCGGGCCGGCCGAACCGGGGAAGGCTTAATTGGAGGGACCCCGGCAAAAACCCGGTTGGCTTAGGGTAAAGGCGCCCTCCGGCGAAACCTGGAAGAAGGTGGACCGGGTCCTTACCCGGCATGCCCTGCATACGGTCTGCCACGAGGCCGCCTGCCCTAACCGGGCTGAATGTTGGGGCATGGGAACCGCCACCTTCATGATCCTGGGGGATCTTTGTACCCGGTTCTGCCGCTTCTGCGGGGTCGCCGCCTCCCGGCAGGGCAGGCCGGTCCGGCCGGAGGAAGGCCGGGAAATAGCCCTCGCGGTACAAGAACTGGCCCTTGATTATGTGGTACTTACCTCGGTGGACCGGGACGATCTTCCCGATCGGGGGGCGGAACACTTTGCGTCCTGTATTACCGCCATCCGAAAAACGAATCCTTCGGTAAAAATAGAAGTCCTTATCCCCGATTATTACGGGGATGAACTAAACCGGATCGCCGCGGCGGCCCCCGACGTGGTTGCCCATAATGTGGAAACGGTCCGTTCCCTCCAGCATATCCGGGACGGGCGCGCTTCCTTTGACAAGAGCCTTCGTACCCTGGAGGAAGCCCGGGAGCTTCTACATACCCTGGGAAGGGGAAAGACCAAGACCAGTATACTCCTGGGCCTGGGGGAACAGCCCGGGGAGGTCCTGTCCGCCATGGAAGAACTTCGCCGGGCAGGAACGGATATGCTGGTTTTAGGACAGTACCTGCGGCCTTCAAGGGCCCAAATTCCTGTGGTGGAATATATACCGCCGGAACAGTTCGCTTTCTACGCCGAAGAAGGCCGAAACCGGGGATTCAGCCCGGTTGTTGCCGCACCCCTGGCCCGGACCAGTTATCACGCCAGGGAAGCGGAAAAGCATGCATAGTGCGGCATAATGTATACCGTGCATATTGAAGGGCTGGGCAAACCGCCGGGGTGTAAACTTATCCGTGTAAGTGCGGATATAACGGACGGGATAATCCGCCGTATCTCTATCCGGGGTGATTTTTTTGCCAGTCCCGAGGAGGGCTTTGAAAGGGCCGAAGGACGGCTCTTGGGTGTTTCCGTGGCGGACGCCGGCAGAAGTTTTGACCGCCTTCTGCGGGAAGAGGGGGTTGAAGCCGCCGGCATAGACGGGGCGGGACTGGCGGAACTATTAAGAGGGGGTCTGGAAAAAGTACATGGATAAGACGCCGGAACAATTTTCCTTTAGGCTTCTTAATACGGGCTTCCATAACTGTTACTACAATATGGGATTGGATGAAGCCCTTCTGGAGGGGGTCTCCGCCGGGGGAAAACCGGTCCTTCGGTTTTACGGATGGAATCCCCCCGCCGTTTCGGTGGGCTACTTCCAGGGCCTTACCGAAGAGGTAGATCTGGACGCCTGTAAACGCCTTGGGTTTGACGTGGTCCGCCGTATCTCCGGGGGCGGGGCGGTGTTTCATAAGTCGGAATTAACCTACAGCATCATCATGGGGCTTGATCATCCCCTGGCCCGGGCGCCGTTGGAAGAATCTTACCGTACCATCTGCGAAGGAATCATCCTGGGGCTTAAGGAACTCGGCGCCGGCGGGGTCTTTTCGGGGATCAACGATATACTCACCGGGGGCCGTAAAATTTCCGGCAATGCCCAGACCCGGCGCCTAAAATCCCTGCTCCAGCATGGAACGATCCTTTTGGACAACGATGTGGATCTTATGTTCAAGGTTCTTAGGGTTCCCCGGGAAAAAACCAGGGGAACCCTGGCCCAGGAAGTTTCCGCCAGGGTCACCAGCCTCCGGTCCGTCCTGGACCGGGAAGTTTCTTTTGAAGAGACCGCCGCCGCCCTCGGAAGGGGCTTCGCCCAGGCCCTGGGTCTGGACTACGAAGAATCGGGCGTACTGCCCCAGGAAGAAATTCGCGCCCGGACCCTGGCGGCGGAAAAATTTTCCACAACAGAATGGCTCTTTAAACGGTAGGGCTTTCTTCACTTTTCCCCCCATTAGTATCTATAATCTATGTATGAAACTTGCCCTAACCCTGCTTCTGCTGTTTCTTTTTTTTCCCCTTTTTGCCCAGGAGCGGGCCGATCCGGTGGAACCGGTCCCGGCGAAAACCCTGGTGGAACCGGAGGAGCCCGCAAAGTTAAACGGTCCCACCGGGGCGGATAACTCCGTGGAAACAGACAGCTCCGCAAGTTCCGGGGGCTCCAGGGAACCCGCCGCCGGTGAAAGCGGGGTTCCGGCTCTGTGGGACCTGCTTAGATCCGCGGAGGATCCGGCCTGGGGACCGGACTGGCCCCCGGAACTGCCCCCGGATCTGTTCTATGTTCCCGGCGCCGTATCGGTATCGGTGGAATTTGAGGACGGGACCACCATCGAGATGCTTGGGGCGGATCAGCGATTCCGGGCCTTTCCCATGGCGGTGCGCGTCCCCGGTGAAATCCCTGGGGAAGCGCCGCCATCCGGGGAGGTACAGGCCCCTGGGGAAGCGCGGCCCCTCCTGCTGCAGGGACGCTGCGAATTTGACCGCCGGGGAAGGCTTGTTAAACTCCTCTGGGGGGAATCGAATGCGGAGGTCCTCCAATGGGACGGCGAGGACAGGCCCCTTTTGTTCAGGATTTTTTCCGGGGATTATTATTTTGCTGTGCTGGAATACCTCGATGAGAGGGTGGTGGAAACCTGGTACGGCCAGGAAGGAAACACCCTCTTTGTGCTGATAAACAGCCCCGGGGAACAAAAAAAGCTCCTCCCCGATCCGGCGGATCCGGCGGATCAAATAACCCGGTTCTACCGGGATAACCGGGGGCATATTACAGGAATAGAGGGGGAGGGGCTGCGGGTATCGGCCCAGTACAATGACCGGGGTATGCCCCGGTACCTGGAACGGATCGTTTTGCCGGGGCCTGCCGGGGGATCCCCTCCGGCGGAGATCTACCGGTACCAGTGGGACGAGGCCGGAAGGCTGGTGCGTTTTAGCGGGGGAACCGGGGAAAATCCCCTGGACTACCGCTACGAGTATACCCTGGACAGCCGGGGAAACTGGACGGAACGGCGGGAACTGGTGATGCAGGGCCTGGGCCCCCGGGATGAGCGGCGGCTTACACCGGCCCGCACCGGGCTGATAAAACGGCGTATCCGCTATGGGAACGGGCGGAATTAATGGATTCCCTGGATTGGCAGGATATTACCTACCGGGAGGCCTACGAGGGGGAACTCCGGGGGCTTCGGCGGCGGCTGGAATCCGATCCCCCCTGTTCCGAAGCAGACCTGGCGGGTACCCTTAAGCATCTGTACATCATGGAAGGATCCGATTGGCAGGGCCGGGGCGAGGTACAGAACCTTACCCTGGCCGCCGCCATTGCCGCCCACGAGGTGATACTTGAGGAACTGCGGGAAAAGGCAAAAGGGTGATCCCCCTGGGGTCATGCCAATTCCCCGCCGCTGTAATCATCCCCGGCGAACCGGTACCGCCGCCTGGTACCGGTAACATCTAAGGCTTAACTGTTACGGCCGGCGCTTTCCTCAATATCCCATTCCATGGCATTAACCGCCGCCAGGTAGGCTTTTATGGAAGATTCGATAATATCGGTGGAAACCCCCCGGCCGTTATAGCGCCGGTCGTCCCAGGCTATCTTTACCATGGTTTCCCCCTGGCTGGAGGAACCGCCGGTGATGGCGCCGAGTTCGTACAATTCCAACTCCGGTTCCTTTCCGATGATCTGGTTGATCGACTTGTAGATTGAATCGATGGGACCGTCCCCCAGGGAAACAAGTTTTTGGAAGAGGCCGTCTTTATGCTGGAGCCGGATGGTACCGCTGGCGCCCAGGGCGCTGCCGGTGTTTACCGCCCAATGGTCAAGTTTCCACGTTTCCGGCACCGCCGAGGTAAAGCCCATTACCAGGGCTTCAATATCCCTGTCGTTGACCACCTTCTTTTTATCCGCCAACAGTTTGAATTCCGCAAAGATCTTATCCAGGGTTTCAGGATCCACGGTAAAGCCCAGCAGTTTAAGCCTGTCTTCAAAGGCATGACGGCCCGAGTGCTTGCCCAGCACCATAAGGTTGGTAGAAATTCCCACCGATTCCGGGGTCATGATCTCGTAGGTGGCCCGGTTCGCCAGGACCCCGTGCTGGTGGATCCCCGCTTCGTGGGCAAAGGCATTATCCCCCACAATGGCCTTGTTGGGCTGAACCTTTACCCCCGTTACCTGGGTTACCAGGCGGCTTGTACCGTAGATTTGGGTGGTGTCTATCCCCGTGTCTGCTTCCAGATAATCCTTCCGCACCCGCAGGGCCATGACAATTTCTTCCAGCGAGGCGTTTCCCGCCCGTTCGCCTATGCCGTTTATCGTACATTCCACCTGATCCGCCCCGGCGCCTATGGCGGCCAGACTGTTGGCCACCGCCAGTCCCAGATCGTTATGAACATGGACGGAAAACTTAACCCGTTCCGCCCCCGGGGTATGTTCCTTAAGATACGTAACCAGGGCGCCAAATTCGGCGGGCATGGCGTACCCCACCGTGTCCGGAATATTTACCGTGGTTGCCCCGGCCTTTATTGTTTCGCCAAATACCCGGCAGACAAAGGCCGGGTCGCTGCGGGAGGCGTCCTCGGCGGAAAATTGTATGTCGGAGCAGAATTGTTTTGCATACCGTACCGCCGCCGCGGCCTGTTCCACCACCTGGTCCGGGTTCATCTTAAGTTTATATTCCATGTGAATTTGGCTTGTGGCTAAAAAAATATGGATCCGGGGATGTTCCGCCCCGGCCAGGGCCGTCTTGGCCGCGTCGATGTCCCTTTCCAGGGATCGGCACAGCCCCGCCACGGTGCTGTTTTTAATAATCCCCGCGATGGATTTTACCGATTCCAGGTCGCCGGGGCTCGAGGCGGGAAAGCCCGCTTCTATCACATCCACCCCAAGTTTTTCCAGCCTGCGGGCCACTTCGAGTTTTTCCTGGGGATTCATGCTGCACCCCGGGGCCTGTTCGCCGTCCCGAAGGGTGGTGTCAAATACAATAATCCGCCGCTTACTTTCGCTGCTGCTCATTCCGGTTCTCCATTGTAGTATCTAAAGAAGCCGTGGAGGCTCCTAAAAGGGCAGTTCCCCCGCGGAAAGAACCCGGCCCCCGCGTTCCAGGGCCACCATTCCTGTCCGGGCAAGTTCCAGAATGCCATAGGGCGAAAGGAGCATCACCAGGCCGTTAAGTTTTTCCATATCACCGGTGGCTTCAATGGTGATCGTTTCCAGCGATACGTCCACCACCCGGGAACGGAATATTCCCGCGATCTCCACCACCGCGGGGCGGCTTGTTTCATTGGCCCTTACCTTAATCAGCATAATCTCCCGCCGTATGCAGGTGGCGGGATCAAGTTCCCGCACGGCAATAACGTCCACCAATTTTCCCAGTTGTTTAACGATCTGTTCCAGCACCGCATCGCTGCCGGTTACGGCGATTGTTATGCGGGAAATAGACCGGTCCACGGTTTCTCCCACCGTAAGACTGTCTATGTTAAAACCCCGGCGGGCAAACAGGCCCGATACCCGGCTTAAGGTTCCGGCCCTGTTTTCCACCAGGGCCGATACCACCTGGGTTCTTTCAGGATCCTTCGTGTTCATTTTCTACCTTCATACCGTGGAGTATCATAATTTCCGGACGGTATTCAAAATGCATGGTGTCAAACAGGGGCCACTTGCCTCCCCAGCAAAAACCAAACCGTTCAAAGATCGTTATTACCTCCAACGGGGGGTGGTAACGGCCCGTATAGGGCACCCGGTACCATTCGGGGTTCTGGTCTGCGGTCCACTGCCAGTAAGAAGCAAGCCCCCGCAGCGACACGGGCAGGATGTCCAGGGCCACCGCGTAGGAATGGTAGCTTCTGGAAACGGTGGCGGCCACATTACGCCAGTTCCAGGCCCCTATGGAGCCGATGCCGGCGATCCACCGGCGAATTTCCGGATCGGTTTTGGCGGCCTCCCGGATAAGGGAATCTATTTTACCAAGCCGGTCCGCCAGTTCCTTGTGAACCCCCAGGGCCTTGCCCAAAAAGGTGATTTGAACCAGATTGGCGGCGGCCTCTTCCCTGGTATGGGCCTGCCACAGGGTGTCGTAAAATTCCGGATCCCGCCGGGGGGGATTGGCCCTTCTGGCTCCCAGGGCGTTCCGCAGCCGTTCCGCCTGTTCCCCTTCAGGCTCCTGCCACGGGGGAAGCCCCGGAAAGTACCGGTAAAAGGACTGCCGGGCATAGGATTCGGCCTGATCCAGGTGTTCCTCCGGCACAAGGCGGCCCCCGGCATGGTAGAACCATCTTCCCCGCATCAGGACCGCCCAGTCTTCCCCGCGGTATTCCACCCTGCTTATGGCCCGGGGATAGGCCGCCGCCAGGGCCCGCATGGTCCCCTCGGGGCTATAGACCTCCCCGGCGGCGGGAGGGGCCGGCTCCGGAGGCTTCCCGGGGGCTGTTCCCGGCTTCCCCTGACTAAAGGCGGGGGACAAAAAAACAAAAAAAAGGGGAATAAGCAATAATTTACCGGAACACATGTGAAAAAAATAATAAATTAAAATTGACTTGACGACAAGTCTAAACTGGGATACTGTTCTAACAGCGCTTGTTTTTTCAGGCGGATCCTAGGCCCACCCGGAGGCCGAAAATTCCGGGAGAAGGAAATTTGTTCATGGCTAAGAAATTGTATGTCGGTAACCTCTCTTACAACACCACAGAAGACGGACTGCGGAATTATTTCTCCGGATTTGGCACGGTGGCTTCGGCAAAGATTATCTTTGATCGGGATACCGGTAATTCCAAGGGGTTCGGTTTTATTGAAATGGGCACCGACGAAGAGGCCTCTGCGGCTATTAACGGTACCAACGGCAAGGAATTTGAAGGGCGCCAGATTCGGGTAAACGAAGCAATGGATAAACCCCGCCGCTCAAACTCTGGCGGCAACTGGTAAGTTACGGTATATGCCGGCGGGCCGGCAGCCCTATACCGGGATTTTTTGCCTAAGGGGTGGCCAGGCCGTTCCGGGCGGAGGATCCGCAGATATAACCGCTGCCGGGCCTGCCGTAAGGGCTATTTCCGTTTAGCAAAAAAAGTTATCTTCTCGATTAAGGCTTTTTCATCGATGGGCTTCTGCAGATGATCATTCATTCCCGCGGCCAGGCAGTTTTCGATGTCTTCTTTAAAGACATTGGCTGTCATAGCCACAATAGGAATCGCCGCCGACTGGGGGGTTCCCAGGGAGCGGATGGCCCTGGTTGCCTCAAGGCCGTCCATTTCGGGCATTTGAACATCCATAATGATTAGATCGTAGATGCCGGGGGATTTCTGGAATATTTCCACCGCCCGTTTGCCGTTTTCCGCAATGTCAATGGAAATCCCCGTGCTCTCCAGCAGGGCCTTAAAAATCTCCCGGTTTATCTCGATATCCTCCGCCAGCAGAAGCCGCAGGTCCCTAAAATCCGCCGTCCCGGCTTTGCCCTTCTGCTCATCCCCTTCGGCCTGGATTGCGCCGGGATCCTGCCGTTTAAGGGGAATCTCAAAGTAAAAAACGGAACCCTTGCCGGTCTCGGATTCCACCCAGATACGGCCGTTCATTTTTTCAACGATGGATTTGGAAATTGCCAGCCCCAGTCCGGTACCGCCAAAGCGCTGGGTAATGTTTTTATCCGCCTGTTGAAAGGGCCTAAAGAGCAGGGCCGTCTGCTCCCGGGTCATCCCAATACCCGTGTCGGAAACGGAAAACCGCAGCCAATCCGCTTCGGCCTCCTCTTTTAGTTTCTTGACCTGTACGGTAATTGTTCCCCCCTCGGGGGTAAACTTTATGGCGTTGGAAAGCAGGTTGGTAATTACCTGGGAAAGCCTAAGCTCATCGCCGTGGTAATGCAGGTACAGGGAAGGATCCATGTCTATTCCCAGGGTTTGGGATTTTTCCGTGACCCGTTCTGTAATAATACTGCATACCTTGTCCAGGGTTTTTTTTAAGTTAAAAGAAACGCTGTCCAGATCAAACTTGCCCGCTTCTATTTTAGACATATCAAGGATGTCGTTAATAAGCCCCAGCAGATGGGCGGAGGAAGCCTTGATGGTGGAAAGGCAATACCGGAGCTTTGTTATATCCCCGGTCATTTCCGCCATCTTGGTCATGCCGATGATGGCGTTCATGGGGGTGCGAATTTCGTGGCTCATCCGGGAAAGAAAGTCGCTTTTTGCCCTGGTACCCGCCAGGGCTTCTTCCTTGGCCTCTATAAGACGCAGGGTCATCTCCCGCTCCATAAGGCTCGCCACGATCAGAAGCCCCCCGGCGGTAATGGCCTCCACATCCGCTTCGGCAAAGGACCGTTCCTCGCTGCTGGAAAGCAGGATCATCCCCCAGAATTTGTTCCGGACCAGGACTGGAACCCCCATGACCGATGCGATGCCCTGTTTTTGAAAGATCTCCCTTTCCTGGTTCGACATGATCGAAAAGTTCCGGCCCACGTTGCGGCCCGCGGCTAGTTCCCCAATCCAGCCGGGCAGGGCCTCTTCGTTAAAGGCATCCATGCCCCCCTCCCCCGGGGGATAGGTGAATAATCTTTTAAGCCATGTGGTACCTTCCCGGTCTTCGGCCCGCCAAAGCTGAACCTGCGCCCCCTTTAGGGTAATGCATATGGCCTCCAGGGCATTGAACATTCCCTGGTCAAAGTTGTCGCTGGCCACGGATATAAGGGCAAAGCCCACGTCGTGGACAAGTTCAATGTACTCGGCGTTTTTCCGGTACAGGTCCACATTCCTCTGCCGTTCCATCACGGCGGTATCCCGGACCTTGGCAATGCAATTAAGGGGTATGTTGATCCCCAGGGCAATCTTTCGCGCCATTTCTCCGCAGGTGGCGGATCCGCAGGCGCCGCAGTTTACATTTCTCTTTGCCTCGGTGTCCTTGTCCAGGGCTGCAAAGGCTTCCTTCAGGGCTTCCTCCGAAACCGGCGGCCTCCCCTGGTTCTTTGAAACATGGCGGCGCAGAAATTTTTCCAGAGAAAGGGTTTCGTCGCAGCGCCGGAACAGGGCCCGGCGGTAATTATCCCTGTCAGAATCCGGCGCCCCATGGCGGCTTCCGCCCAGGGCCGCCTGTATGGTAAAAATGTTTTTTTCCCCGGCGCCCGGGCCGCAGTCCCCGGACCCAGGGCCGCAGCTTCCGGGTCCCAGGCCGCAGCCCCCGGCGCAGCTAAGAACGTCAAAGACCCGGGGAAGCAGTTCCCCGGGGGTATCGGCAAACAGATCCATGTTCCCATACACCCCCGGTCCGTCCCCCTGTGCCACGGAAAATCTGCGTTTAGAAAAATACCCGATGCTTTGTCCTAAGCCTCCCGGTACATAAAGCATAGCCCCCGGAGGGATTTCTTCCCCCGGAGGGTCCTCAAACCCCGGGGTAAATTCCGATTCTTCCGCGGGCAGTTCCGGAAAATTTTTTTTCAGGTACTCGGCTGCCTTTAAAAAGGTCAGGCTGTATTCGGCGGCGCCCGATTCTTCAATTTCGTTCCCCAGGGCAATGCAGGGGGAAAGGACGGCGATGTCTCCGGTTATTCCCCGGTACTCCCGCAGGTATATCCCCAGACATCCCGCGGGGCTTTGCACCGGCGAAAGCCTTTCCAGGAGTCCGGGCCTGTGGACCTCGCAGTAGGAAACCACCGCCGGACAGGGCTGGGCAATAAGGGGGGAGGTGTTTTTTTCCAGGTACCGGATGTGCGCCCAGACACATATATCCGCCCCCAGGGACAGGTCGTAGATGCCCCGGATTCCCAGGTTCCGAAACAGGCTTAAGAGCCGTTTCCAGAGGGGAAAGTCTATCCGAAGCAGGGGAGATACCATAAGGCTGATAGGTCTGCCCGAATGCAGGTCCGCAAAAAACCGTTCCGTATCGTCCTCGTAATACCGGGCGCCGTGGGTACAGGCGGAAAGACAGGCTCCGCAGGCTATACACTGGGCGGGATCAACCCTTACCCTGTTGTTTTTATCCTGATCGATATAGCTGATATTGGCGGTCTCGATGGGGCAGGCCCGGATGCAGTGGTTACACCCCACGCAGCGTTCCTGGATCGTATGGACGATCTGCTTCATGGGCGCCGGCCGCCGGTAAACTGCTCCCACTCATGGATAAACCGCAGGGCGTATTGCTGGATCCCGCCAAACCACCGGTCAATAAAGACGCACAACTCCCTGCCCGTATAACGGTAATGCCAGCTTTCCCAGGCATAGCCGGTAAGCTCCTCATAGCCCCGGGGAAAGGAGATGGACCAGCCAAAACGGCCCGCATTGGCCTTTACCCATTTGCCCGCGGCGGTTTCGGCAAACTCATTGGTGATGGAGCCAAAGTCCACCACCAATCCCAGTTGATGCTGGCTATGGCCGGGTCTGGCGGAAACCCGTTCCGCCTCCGTAAGCCCCAGCCGCCGGGTCCACCGGTCAAAGGATCCTATCTGGTATTCGTAGGAACGGTAGGCGGAAGAAACCGTCAGCACAAGCCCCTCGGCCTTGGCGGCGGCGGCCATTTCTTCCAGGGCCGCTTCTGCCTTACGGCGGAGCATCATCGGATCGGATATCCCCGCCCGGTAGGATCCGTACCGCAGTTCCACTAGATCATCCGGTTCATAAGCCGCGGGAAGGGGATGCTGCTTGTCAACTAAAATACGAAGGAACGGATCTTCCTCCGCAAGGATCCGTTCAAGATCCTCCATAAAAGCCGGGGTGTTTTCGGTGATATGCCCGGCGATCTCCGGGGGCAGTTCCGCCCTTTCCAGGATCCGGCCAAGCCCTTCCCCGGTCCGGACGCCGCCGGATACGGTACCGGTATCCGGAGCCTCCGCCAGGATTTTCTCCGGCGGTCTTTCCCCCCTGTACAGTGAAGGGCTTTTTCCCATGCAGGAAAAGGCCGGTATAAGCATCGCCGCAATTAATAAAATCCGCTCCATGGTAAAATCCCATCATACCGTATTTTATCATACGTTCCTAGGAGCCGCGGTACATTGCCGGCCGCTGTTCCGCCCCGGAAGCCTTGACATTTTGGCCGGTTTCGTCTACAGTTAATGTAAATTTATGTAAACGGGGGTTTTTATGAAAGTTGCTATCAATGGTTTTGGCCGTATAGGCCGCCTGGTTTTTCAAGCCATAGTCGGGCAGGGACTGCTCGGCAAGGATAAGATAGATGTGACGGCGGTTACCGATATAACCACCGATGCCAAGTATTTTGCCTACCAGTTAAAATACGATTCTACCCAGGGCAGGATGGACGCATCCATCAGCACTAAAAAAAGCACCGGCGCCGAAGAGGACGATATCCTGGTGGTAAACGGCCACGAGATCCAATGCGTCATGGCGGAACGGGAGCTTAAGAACCTTCCCTGGACTAAACTTGGGGTTGAGTATGTAATTGAATCCACCGGTCTTTTTACCGACGACAAAGCCTTTGGACACCTGGAGGCGGGGGCAAAGAAGGTTATTATTTCCGCCCCGGCCAAGGGCAAAGAAAAAAAGATCCCCACCTTTGTCATGGGGGTCAACAACGACAAGTACGATCCCGCGGCGGATCATGTTGTTTCCAACGCCAGCTGTACCACCAACTGCCTTGCGCCGCTGGTGTATGTCCTTCTTAAAGAAGGAATCGGCATAGAAACCGGCCTTATGACGACGATCCATTCCTACACGGCCACCCAGAAGACCGTTGACGGTCCTTCCAAGAAGGACTGGCGGGGCGGACGGGCCGCGGCGATCAACATTATCCCCTCGACCACCGGCGCCGCCAAGGCCGTAGGCGAAGTACTCCCCGAAACCAAGGGTAAACTTACCGGCATGAGCTTCCGGGTTCCCACCCCCACCGGGTCTGTGGTGGACCTGACCTTCCGCTCGGTAAGGGACACTTCCATCGAAGAAATCAACGCCGCCCTCAAAAAGGCTTCGGAAAGCTACCTTAAGGGTGTTTTACAATTCCAGTCCGACGAGATTGTCTCCACCGACATTATCCACAACACCAACACATCAATTTACGACAGCCTTGCCACCCTGCAGAACAACCTTCCCGGGGAAAAACGCTTTTTTAAGGTCGTTTCCTGGTATGACAATGAATGGGGCTACTCCAACAAGGTGGTGGAACTCTTAAAGTACATCGGCAGCAAAAAATGAACCTTCCCGCCGCAGAGCCTCTCCCGCGTAGGCGGGCTCTTGGGTATTAGACCCCACTGCGAATAACAGCCCGGACGCCGTGGTTTTGGGGCCTGCCGCGGACAGGGCGCCCGTTGTGGTATGCCCGGCTGCATTCGGGTATTTCCCAAAACCCGGTTTGGTTTTGGGAAAGCCCCTTCCTTATGTTTGCGGGGCAAGCCTGGGGTTGAGCGGCGAAAGGGCAAATAGGGGGATAACATGGCGATAAAAACAGTCGAATCGGCGGATCTAAAGGGAAGGCGCATTATCATGAGGGTGGATTTTAATGTCCCCATGAAAGACGGGGTGGTCCAGGACGACACCCGGATCATGGCGGCCTTGCCCACCATCACATACATCCTTGACCGGGGGGCAAAAAGCCTTACCCTGATGAGCCACCTGGGGGATCCCTCCAAGGATTCCAAAAAGGCCAAGGAAAAGGCCGAAAAAGACGGCAAAGCCTTTGACGAAGCGGCCTATATCAAGGGCAAGCACCGCATGGCCCCGGTGGCCGCATACCTGGAAAAGAAGCTGGGAAAGCCGGTGATCTTTGCCGGCGAAGACGGCTGTTACGGAAAAAAGGCCTTTATTGAAGCCCAAAAAGACGGTTCGGTGATCATGCTGGAAAATACCCGGTTCCATAAGGAAGAAACCAGCAAAGATCCGGGCGAACGGGACAAACTTGCCAAGGAACTGGCGGCTTACGGCGAAATTTTTGTCAACGACGCCTTTGGCACGGCCCACCGGGATCATGCCTCCACGGCGTCCATCGCCAAATTTGTCCCCCTTTCCGTGGCGGGCTTTCTTATGGAAAAGGAAGTGCGGTTCCTTGAGCCCATTGTGACAAATCCCCTTAAGCCCCTGGCGGCGATCATCGGCGGGGCCAAGGTGTCCAGCAAAATCGCCGTCCTTGAAAGCCTGCTTAAGAACGCCTCGGCCCTGGTTATCGGCGGCGGCATGGCCTATACCTTTCTTAAGGCCCAGGGCCATAGGGTAGGGAAGTCCCTGGTGGAGGATGATCAGCTTGATACGGCCAAGAGCATCCTTGCCGCCGCAGAAAAGGCCGGGGCAAAAATTGTCCTTCCCGTGGACCATGTGGGGGCGGAAACCTTTGATGCCGCCGCTAAGCCCGTGCCGGTGGACGGTCCGGATCTGCCGGATACCCTTATGGGTCTTGACGTGGGCCCCAGGACCGTCGCCGCGTATACGGATGTACTTGCCGCGGCCAAGACCATTGTATGGAACGGCCCCGTGGGGGTCTTTGAATTTGACGCCTTTGCCAAGGGAACCGGGGAAGTGGCCCGCCTGGTGGCGGAAGCCACGGGACGGGGGGCCCTTACCGTGGTCGGCGGCGGCGATTCGGTGGCGGCGGTGAACAAGTTTAACCTGGCCTCTAAGATGAGCCATGTTAGTACCGGCGGCGGTGCATCTCTGGAACTTCTGGAGGGCAAAAAACTGCCGGGGATTGAAGTTACCCGGGACTAAAAGCGCCGATGGCGGGACAAAGGGCGGTTTTGGATCGCCCCGGTCCCGGATACCCTATTAAAGAAGGAGCCATAGATGAGAGACTACTATATAGCGGGAAACTGGAAGATGCACAAGACCCGTTCCGAGGCGGCGGAACTTGCCAAGGCCCTGACGGCCCAGCTTAAGGACGGAAAACACAAGTACCTGGTGGCGCCCAGTTTTACGCTGATCGAAACGGTGGCCCCCATTGTCAAGGGCAGCAATATCCGCCTGGGGGCCCAGAACTGCGCCCAGGACGAACAGGGGGCCCATACGGGGGAAGTGTCGGTGTTGCAGCTAAAGGATCTGGGGGTAGAGACGATCATCCTGGGACACAGCGAACGGCGCCATGTGTACAAAGAGGACGACGGCCTTATCAATAAAAAGGTAAAACTGGCCCTTAGCCATGGCTTTGAGGTAATTCTCTGCATCGGGGAATTGCTGGAAGAGCGGGATGCGGGCAAGGCCGAGGCGGTCTGCGAAAGGCAGGTTGTAAAGGGTCTTGAGGGGGTGAAGGACCTTTCCCGGGTGGTCCTTGCCTACGAGCCCGTCTGGGCCATCGGTACGGGCAAAACCGCTACCCCGGAGGACGCCGACGCCATCCATGCCTATGTGCGGCAGGTGGTAGGAAGGCTCTACGGAAACGCCGAGGCGGAAAAGATCATTATCCAATACGGAGGATCGGTAAAGCCGGAAAACGCCGCCCAGCTTATGGCTAAAGAGAACATAGACGGGGCCCTGGTGGGCGGAGCGGCCCTTAAGGCCGATTCCTTTGTGCCCATAGCCAAATTTTAGCCCCGGGGCAGGGGCCGGAATATTCGAAGCCGGTTCCGCTTTTTCCGGCCCCTGCTTTGTTGAAATTTTGTATAATTATTCAAGATTCTTACATGACCCCTGGACATTCTGTATAAATATTCGTTAAAATACCCTATATTCGAGTTTCATGGAGGAACAGTTATGAAGAAACTAAGTTTATTGTTGCCGGCCCTTTGCTGTGCGGCAGCTTTTTGGGGCTGTACCAAGGCGGAGAGCGATACCGTGGCCATTGGAGCGGTCTTTCCCCTTTCCGGCCCGGTTGCTAATTATGGCACCGAATCCAGGGACGGCGCCCTGTTGGCCATTGAGGAGATTAACGCCGCCGGCGGGCTGCTGGGCAAGCAGCTGACACTGATTGCCGAGGACGATGAGGGTAATGCGGAAAAATCCCTCAACGCCTTTACCAAACTTACCACCAAGGACAAGGTTTCCTTTATCCTGGGGTCCAGCACTTCCGGGGCTACCATGTCCATGACCCAGCAGGCCCAGGCAAACAAGGTTATCCTTATTTCCCCCTCGGCCACCAACGTAAACGTCACCAACCCCGGGGACTATATTTTCCGGGCCTGTTTTATCGATCCCTTCCAGGGAGTGGTGGGAGCCGAATTTTCCTTTAACGATCTGGGAAGCCGCCGGGCCGCCATTCTCTATGACGGCGGGGCCGACTACAACACCGATCTGGCAAAATCCTTCGAGGAGCATTTTAAAACCCTGGGGGGCGAAGTTGTGGCCAATGAAGCCTACCAGACGGGGGATGTGGACTTTAACGCCCAGATAACCCGGATCAAGTCCCAGAACCCCGATGTGGTGTACCTGCCCAATTATTACAACGATGTGGCCCTCCAGGCTAAGCAGCTCCGGGCCCTGGGCATTACCGTTCCCCTGGTAGGGGGCGACGGCTGGGACACCCTGATCGACAATGCCGGAGAAGAAGCCCTTAATGGTTTCTGGTCCGCGGGTTTTAACGCCGATACCACGGATCCCAAGGGACAGGCCTTTGTGAAGAACTTCCTGGCAAAGTACAAAAGGCCCGCTTCGCAGTTTTCTGCCCTTGGGTATGACACCATGATGCTGGTGGCCGACGGCATCAAAGCCGCCGGAACCTTTGATACCGCCGCGGTAAAAGACGCCATGGCTAAGATCGACGGCGCCTATGTAACAGGGAATATCCGTTTCGACGCCGACCGTAACCCCATTAAGGCGGTGGAGATCCTGGAGATTGTCAGCCAGGGGGACGGCAAGCTTGTGAACGCGTATAAGACCACGGTTAACCCCAACTAGCAGCCCGTTGTGCTTGCAGGTTTTGATAGCTTTTTTCGTTGAAAAAGCCATCAAAACCACGATTAGCGGGCTGCTGCGGACCTTTGGTCCGATGGACTTTGCGGGATAAAAAATCGCCTGACCGGCGGTTTGTAAGGGTTTTATGCGCGGAGCAACAAAACCTAACGGTTACCCAGGACTTTATGCGCCAGGCGCAGCAGGGTCCTGGGAACAGGCGCCATAGGGGAGGGTCCGGCCTTCCCCTATGGTCCCTTTTGGAAAAGCAACCTTAAACGTATGTGAATAAAATATGATTGTATTGCAACAGTTAATTAACGGTATCTCCCTGGGTTCGATCTATGCGCTCATTGCCCTGGGCTATACCATGGTCTATGGGATTGTGCTTCTTATTAATTTTGCCCACGGGGATATTCTTATGGTGGGGGCCTATGCGGCGTTCTTTGTCCTGGGCGCCATCGGGGCCGGTCCCTGGGGGATCCTTGCCGCTTTTATTGTGTCCATGATTATCTGCGCATCCTTTGGCATTACCATAGAACGGCTGGCATACCGGCCCCTCCGTTCCGCCCCCCGGCTTAATTCCCTTATTACCGCCATTGCGGTAAGTTTAATCCTGGAAAACGGCGCCCGGGTACTGCCCTTTATCGGTCCCAATCCCCGGCAGTTCCCCCGGCCGGCGGTGGTTACTATCCAGCTTTACGGCGGGGCCCTTACTATTTCAAATATTCAGGGCATTGTGATAGTTCTTGCGGGACTGTTGATGGTGGCCTTGAACTATATAATAAATTCCACCAAACGGGGTAAGGCCATGCAGGCGGTGTCCTTTGACATGACCGCCGCAAGCCTTATGGGAATTCCCGTGAACGGGATCATCGCCTTTACCTTTGCCTTGGGATCGATCCTGGCCGCCGCCGGAGGGGTACTCTATGCCTTCGCATATCCGCAGGTTAACCCCCTGATGGGGATGATGCCGGGCCTTAAGGCGTTTGTGGCCGCCGTATTAGGGGGCATAGGCTCCGTCCCCGGGGCCATGCTGGGGGGATTCATCCTGGGGATCGCCGAAACCCTAACCAAGGGCTTCCTTTCCAGCCAGTACAGCGACGCCATTTCCTTTTCGATCCTTATTGTGGTGCTGTTAATTAAACCCACCGGTATACTGGGTAAAAAGCTGCGGGTAAAGGTATGAGCGGTTTTCCCCTTCGTACAACGATTATTTTAACGGTGGTGGGGATCCTTGCGGTATGCATCCCCTTCTATCTGGCCCTTTCCGGCCTAATCGATCTGTATACGGCCCGGATCATTGCCCTGGGGGGGGTTAATGCAATCATGGCCATGTCGGTGAACATGATTGTGGGCATCACCGGCCAGCTTTCCCTGGGGCAGGCGGGGTTCCTGGCCATAGGGGCCTATTCCTGCATTTTTTTCAACCTCGACATGGGCTTTCCCCTGCCCCTGGCGGCGGTCCTGGGGGTTTTGCTTACCACCATCGCCGGGTTCCTTATCGGTTTTCCCGTGCTTAAGCTTTCCGGGGATTACCTGGCCATTGTTACCCTGGGGTTTGGAGAGATAATCAGGGTGGTGTTTATCAATTTAAAGTCCCTCACGGGGGGGCCCAACGGAAGGCAGTTTACCACCATATTGGCGATGAACAACCGGCTTGCCCTGGCGGTGGCCACCGCGGTGCTGGTCTTTGTGGTGGCCCTGCTGCAGAATTTCCTCCGGTCAAGTTACGGCCGGGCAATTATGGCCTGCCGGGAAGACGAGGTTGCCGCCAATTCCTGCGGAATAAGCATCTTCCGGTATAAGATGGCGGGTTTTGTCATCGCCGCCTTTATTGCCGGCATAGGGGGCTCCCTTTTTGCCATGATAAACGGCTTTGTCAAGCCCGACATAGCCCAGTTCCTTAGGTCCATTGACTTCCTTATTTATGTGGTTCTGGGGGGCATGGGCTCCATGACCGGCTCGATCATTGCGGCCTATGTGCTTACCTATCTTCAGGAATTTCTCCGGTTCCTGCAGGATTACCGGCTGCTGATATACCCCTTAATATTGATCTTTATTATGCTCTTCCGGCCCCAGGGACTTTTGGGAATGAAGGAACTTTCCTTTGTGCGCCTCTGGAACCGGATTGGGCTCTTTATTTTTAAGAAGAAGGCCAAGCCGGCAGGGGGGAGCGGAAATGACTGATCTCCTCTTACGGGTAACGGATCTATCCATTGTATTCGGAGGCCTAAAGGCGGTAAGCAGTTTTTTTTGCGAGCTTGCCCATGGGGAACTGGTGGGGCTTATCGGCCCCAATGGGGCGGGAAAAACCACGGTCTTTAACATGCTCTCCGGGGTATACACCCCCAGCTCGGGGGAAATTGATTTTTGGGATCGCCGGGACCGGGTCCATAAGGCGGGGTCCATGGCCCCCGCGGCCTTAAACCGCATCGGAATTGCCCGGACCTTCCAGAACATCCGGCTCTTTGGCAACATGACCGTGGAAGACAATGTCCGCATTGCCCTCCATTCCCGGCGGGTGGAAACCCCCCTGGATGTTCTGTTCCGGCTTAAGCGTTTTCGCCTGGACGAAGAGCGGATGATCGAGCGGACCGCAGAGCTCTTGTCTCTCTTTAAAATCGGCCATAAAAAGCACGAGCTGGCCCGGAACCTGCCCTATGGCGAACAGCGGAAACTGGAAATTGCCCGGGCCCTGGCGGCCAATCCCCTGCTTTTGCTGCTGGATGAACCCGCGGCGGGGATGAACCCCCAGGAAACCGAAGAATTGATGAAGCTTATCGATTTTATCCGCCGGGAATGGAAGCTGACGATCCTGCTGATTGAACACGATATGCGGCTGGTCATGGGGATCTGTGAACGGATCATCGTTTTAGATTACGGCAAGACCATCGCGGTGGGAACCCCGGAAGAAATACGAAAAAACCCGGCGGTTATCAAGGCCTATCTGGGAGAGGATGCGGTAAAATGATCCTTTCGGTACAGGATTTAACCATCCATTATGGGGCCATTCAGGCCCTGCGGGGCATTTCCTTCGAGGTTGACCAGGGGGAAATTATAACCCTAATCGGATCCAACGGGGCGGGTAAATCCACCACCCTAAACGGAATTTCCAACGTGATTAAAAAAACCTCGGGGAAGGTTGAATTTAACGGAAACGACATTACCGGCCTTGCCCCGGATAAAATTGTTGCCGCCGGACTGGTCCAGATTCCCGAAGGCCGGCGGATATTTGCCAACCTTTCGGTGCAGGATAATCTTGCGATGGGGGCCTATACCCGTACCGATCGCCGGGCGATTAGGGAGGATCTGGAAATGGTATACTCCCTTTTTCCCCGGCTTAAGGAACGGATGCACCAGGTGGCGGGCACCCTAAGCGGCGGGGAACAGCAGATGCTTGCCATGGGCCGGGGGCTTATGGCCAAACCCCGGCTCCTCCTGCTGGACGAGCCCTCCATGGGACTAGCTCCGATTCTGGTGGACGAGATCTTCGAGGTCATACGGCGGATTAACCAGGCCGGGGCCACCATACTGCTGGTGGAACAGAACGCATACAAGGCCCTGGGAATTGCCGCCCGGGCCTATATCCTTGAAACCGGCAGGGTAATAAAATCCGGACCGGCGGCGGAACTAATGAAGGACGATGTGGTAAAGGCCTCTTATTTAGGGGGCTGACTATTTTAAACGGACTCTATTGAGGGGGCTTTCCCAAAACTTCAGATTTTGGGAAGCAGCTTTAGACGGAGTATAAAATTAATGTAAGGAGGACCGCATGATTATTTCCCGCGTAATGACAAAGAATCCCATATACGTTCACCCGGATGCGTCAATAACAGAGACCCGTTCCCTTATGGACCGGGAAAAGGTGGGGCACCTTCCGGTACTGGATCATAACAACACCCTGGCGGGTATTGTCACCAAGGAAGACATGATCAAGGCCAGCCCTTCCGAGGCAACCACCTTGGATATGTACGAAATAAGCTACCTGCTTTCGAAGATGCGGGTCCAGGAGATTATGGTAAAAAAGGTAATAACCGTGGACGAAAACGAGGTGGTGGAAGAAGCGGCCCGTATTATGGCGGACAAGGACATAGGCTGCCTTCCGGTAATGCGGGGCTCCCTTCTGGTGGGGATCATCACCGATACGGACCTGTTCCGGGTTTTTGTTAACGCCTTCGGCGCCCGCCATGCGGGGGTCCGGGTTACCCTTAGCATGGGGGAACATCCCGGAGAATTGGCCCGAATTTCCGGAGCCATTGCGGAAAGGGGGGGGAATATCGTTTCTTTTGTCACTTCCGAGGGGGACGACGTGGCCCACCGCCGGGGAACGATCAAGGTGGGGGAGCTTTCCAAGGGTGAACTGGAGGCGGTAATGAAAAGTATCCCCGATGTGGTGGTGGAGGACATTAGGGAGTAACCCGGCCGGAACAAACGCCGATCGGCCGGTCCCGGCCCGGAACAGGGGCCGGCGGGATAGGGTAAATTGAACCGGACCGGAATAGAACCGCGGGAGATTCGGATTAATCCCCTGTTACGCCGGTAGAAACAACCACAGCGGACCCCGTAATGCCTTATTTTAAAATGTAATTTTAGGCCCCCGGCCCTTGAATAAGTTTTTTCCCCCTAGTATACTGTTAGGTATACTTTTCTGGTTCGAGGTTATTACATGCAGGAAATACTTAGCACATTGTTTCTGGTTATTTTTATCCTGGTGGCAATTCTGCTTGTTCTGCTGGTGTTGGTTCAAAATGAAGAGGGGGACAGCCTGGGCGGTATTTTTGCCGGGGGCAGTTCCTCGGCCTTTGGTTCCCGGTCGGGGAATGTGCTGACCAGGGCCACATCGGTCCTGGGGGCCTGTTTCCTTATTCTAAGCTTTGCCCTGGCATTTCTGCACCGCAGTTCCGGGGGAGCCGGGGTGGAGGCGGAAGGCCGGCGGCAGGCGGCGGGGCAAAACAACGAGTGGTACCTGGACAACGACGGCAATACGACTGAAAATACGGAAGAATAGGCATGATTTTAAGTGAAATTTTTGCCCCGGAATATATAAAGATTGGCCTTGAGGCGGAGGAAAAGGACGAGGCCTTTGAAGAACTGGCCGATGTTTTTTGTCAAGGTTCCCGCCTTAATATCCGGGAAGATATTTTAGGGGCGGTTCGGGAACGGGAACAGAAGATGTCCACGGGCATTCAAAAGGGCATTGCCATTCCCCACGGTAAAACCAATGCCGTAAGCAGGGTCTGCGGAACCCTGGGTATTTCCCGGCGGGGTATTGACTACGATGCCCTGGACGGGGAGCCGGTGTATATGCTGTTTATGGTTATTGCCCCCCAAACGGAATCGGAAAAACACCTGCGGATCCTAAAACGGCTGGCGGAATTACTTCAAAACCCCCAGTTTTTTACCGATTTGGCGGCCCAGACAGATTCTTCCGCAGCCTGTGATATCATAAAAAAATACGAAGCAATCCTTACCACTGTAGATTAATAAACTGCAGGCCGGGCTTTCCTAAGACTGCTGTTTTTGGGAAATGCTGATACTTAAAATGGATGGACCATGGACGATTCAGACATTCTACAGCATCTGCTCGAAATTGAAGGGCAGGCCTCCGCCCTGGTAAATGATGCCCAGGCCGAAGCCGGCAGGCGGTTCAAAATAGCGGAAGACCAGAACCGTTCCTGGCACGATAAGCAGCACCATGCCCTGGTTAAGGAACTGGAAGAGGACTACCAAAGGGAAGCGGCCTCTGTCCGGGCCGAATATGAACATTCCTTGGAAGAATACAGCCATGGTTTAGACTCCATGTCTCCGGACAGAAAAGCCTTTGACACCCTGGCCTTCTCGTTGTTCTTTGGACGGCACTAGTGGCAACGATGGGGGAACGGGCGTATGCCTACGCCAAGGCCTGTGGAATTACGGGCAAATCCTTTGTGGGCCGCCGTACCGCGGCCCTCCATTCCGTAAGCCGCCTTTCTGAACTGGACCGGCTTATCTTTGGCCCCGGCGCCAGGGAACTTCCCGAACGGGAACTGCTTCCGGATCTTGAAAAACGCCTTCTAAAGCGTTCCGTGGATGCGATCCTTTCCATTGTCAATTCATACAGGGATCCCCCGGAGCTGCTTGCTGTGCTGGTCCGGGTATACGAGTATAACGATTTAAAAGAGGCCCTGTCGATGATCCCTCCGCCGGAAAATGCCCTGGCCCGAAGGCCGGTCTTTGTGGACCTGGGCCGGTTCGGCAGGGTCCGGTTTAACCAGTGGCCCAACGCCCGGGCCATGCTTAAGCAGACAGAATTTGAATTCCTCCTGGAAGAAGACGGCAGGGTCCGAAGAGAATATGAGGGACTGCCCCTGGATACGGTTTTGGACCGCCATTACTACAAAAAACTGTGGCAGAGTATCCGGCGCTTAAAAAAATCCGATCGACAATCCGCGGAAGATATCTGCACCGAAGAAATATCCCTGCGAAACTGTGCCTGGGTCTTGCGGCTTCGGACCTATTATGGTATGATTGGGGAAGAGGTTAAACGGCATCTGGTGGTACTGGAGGAACAGCCCCATCTGAGCAGGGATGCACTGGAAGCCCTGGATCTTCCCCTGGACAGCCGCGGTGAATGGGAGCGGTGGCGCCGGGTCCGGTTCCTTAATCCCGAAGTTCCCCATTCCCGGCGGACCTTCCCCGGCGCCGGCATTTGGAATGCGGATCCCCGGTATTTTCAGAACGCTGCCGCTAAACATCTTTACAAGCTTGCTCTTCGCAGCTTTAGAAAGAAGCCCTCTTCCGTGGATGCTGCCTTTTGTTTTATTAAGTTGAAGCAGTTTGAAGAGGATCTTGTAACCAGCAATGCGGAGGGCCTTGATATGGGCATGGCCGGCAGGGATGTGTCAGGCATATTGGAGACAGAGGTATGATTCGTCCCCAAAAAATGAAGCATCTGGAAATGACCGTGCATACCCGGGATGTGGATTCGGTCATTGAATACCTGGGCCGCCGGGGACTTATGCATTTTTCCGGCGATACCCTTACCGGGGGTTCCGGCGGGACAGGTACCGGGCCGGTCTCTCTTATCCAGGAAAAACTAAACCGCCTTCGGGCTTCGGCCCGGTACCTGGGAATAAACCTGCCCGGAGAAAGCGGAGAAGACACCACCCTGCCCCAGGCGGCGGATGACCGTCTAACCGATACCCTGGCCTCGGCGATTTTGGGGCTAAGCGCCAAAGAAAAAGAACAGCAGGAAGAAAAGAAAAAACTAACCGAAACCCTTACCGAGGCCCGGGCTTTCTCTAAGCTTAACGCCCCCTTTTCGGAACTGGAACAGCTTTCGTACCTTACCCTTAGGGTGGGGCGGCTGGATCCCCGGCGCCGGGAAGAACTGCGGGAAGACCTGGCGGACAGGGCGGTAATTATCTCCCTGGACGATACGGGGCGGATCCTGGCGGCGGCTTCCAGAAAGGGCCGTTTTGCCCTGGATTCGGTCCTTAAAAAATCCTCCTTTACCCCCATCGAAATCCCCAAGGAATATACGGGAATTCCCGAGGGTCTTTTAGACAGCCTGGCGGAACAAATAGCCGGGATAGAAAAAGAACTGGCGGATGTGGCCCAAACAAAAAGGGCCTTTGAAGAAGAATACGGCCCCTCCCTTAAAAAACTTACCGAGTCCTACCTTATGGCCCTGACTGTGGAAGAATTAAAGGGACAGCTCCGGGGAACCGAGAACGTGTTTGTTATTAAGGGATGGGTCCCTGCGGAGGATGTGACGGCGCTGGTGGAAGAGCTGGATCGCCGGACCGAAGGCCGGATAGCCATACGGGCCTATAACCCCGAAGAGGTTGAGGATATAAACGAGGGAAGAAAGAAAGTGCCCGTTTCCCTTAAGCACGGGACCTTTGTAAGGGGTTTCGAGTCCATTGTGTTTTCCTACGGGGCTCCCCTGTACGGTACCCTGGATCCCACCCTTTTTGTGGCGTTTTTCTTTACCCTGCTCTTTGGAATTATGTTTGGAGACGCCGGCCAGGGTCTGGTTCTTTTTCTGGCGGGTTTTGCCGCGGGCAGGACAAATACAATCTTTGAATCCTATGGAAAATTTGCCGTTCCCCTTAAGGCGGTGGGCATATCCTCGATGATCATGGGCCTTCTAAACGGCGTGTTTTTTACCAACGAAGAAATTCTGGTTAAGCCCACCCAGGCGGTGCTGGGGTTTTTTATGGATCTGGCGGGCATGGCCGGGGAGCCCCCCGAACGGATACTCCACCTGATGCCTGAAAAAGGAAACATGGCCAAGCTTTTTTATTTTTTCGGCTTTACCGTCGCGGTGGGGGTTTTTCTTAATTCCGTGGGGATTATTGTAAACATTGTAAACCAATGGTCCTTAAAAAAGTACAAAAACGCGTTCTTTGCCAAGACAGGCCTGGCGGGGCTTTTTTTGTTCTGGTATGCGATCTTTATCGCGGTACGGCTTATTCTGGGCAGGTCCCTTTTTTGGTACGACAGTCTGGGCATTCTTATTCCCGGGACTTTACTGTTTTTTGGCCCCGCAATCTGGCGTTTAATTTCCGGTGAACGGCCGGTGCTGGAGCACGGATTTATGGTATTTATTATAGAAGGCTTTGTGGAGATCCTGGAAACCACCTCCACCTATATCTCCAATACGGTAAGCTTCTTAAGGGTAGGGGCCTTTGCCCTTTCCCACGCGGTGCTTTCCCTGGTCGTCTTTATCCTTTCGGAAAAAGTAATGGAATTTCCCCTGGGATCGGCCTTTTCCCTGTTTATTGTGATCCTGGGAAACGCGGTGATAATCCTTTTAGAGGGGTTGATCGTAACAATCCAGATAATCCGTCTGCAATACTATGAATTTTTCAGCAAGTTTTTTACCGAAACCGGCGTGGCCTTTGCGCCCTTTCGGTTTACAAAGAAAGGAGTATAGGTATGCGTAAAGTTGTACTGTTCACAGCCCTGTTGGTGTTTTTTGGGCCGATCCTTTTTGCCCAGGGCGCCGCCGCAGAAACCCCCGTCCAGGCCGCCGCAGTGTGGAAATACTTTGCCGCGGCCCTGGCGGTGGGATTTTCCTGTATTGCCGGCGGTATAGCCGTGGCGCAGATAGGGGCCGCGGCCATGGGGGCCCTAAGCGAAAATCCCGAGGTGTCCGGTAAGGCCCTGCTCTATGTGGGTCTGGCCGAAGGGATATGTCTTTGGGGTTTTCTCGTGGCCATGCTTATTCTGTTTATGTAAGTGATGGATTATTTCTTTATCGGGGATCCGGAACTGGTTACGGCCTTTCGTTTTGTGGGAATCCATGGACATGCGGTCTCCGGGAAAGAAGATGCCCTGGCGGTCTTTAAGGGGCTGACCGGTGATTGGGGGGAGGCCGCCGGGCCGGTCTCCTCCGGGGAACACTGTTCCTGCCTGGTATTGATAATCACCGAGGAAACCGCCGACTGGCTGGGGGAAACCCTAACGGATTGGCAGCTTGGCGGCAAGTATCCCCTGGTGGTGGAAATTCCCGGTACCATGGGCCATCTGGCGGGAAGAAAAACCCTGGTGGATTCAATCCGGGAGGCCATAGGGATCCATGTGTAGGAAGGCTCCGGGGTTTAAGGCCGGCGGAAGCGCCCCTATGAATGGCGGTTTTAAGAAGCTATAGTACGAAGTTGCGGTAAGTTACAGTAGTTAAAGTATGGAAGAATTACAATCAACAGAGGCGTTGGAAAAGGAGATCCTGGAAGACGCCAGAAAAAAAGCCTTTAAGATCCTCAAAAGCGCCGGCGATTCGGTGGCCGCCTCCCGGTTAAACTGGGAGCAGAAACTTCAGGATACCCTGGAAAAAACCCGGGCCGGGTATGACGAAAAAAAACAGCATGTCCGGCAGGAAATTATGGCCCGGCTTCCCGTGGACAAACGGCGGATCCGCTCGAAGAAGATAGAATCGTTTTTACATAGGGCCATGTTGGATTTTATAAACGCCCTGGATCGTCCCCGGCTGCTGGATATTCTGGAGGCGGAACTTTCCTCCCGGATTGAGGATGCCCTGCCCGAAGACATCCGGGAAGAAGAAGGGCAGCTCCGTTACCGGGGTCTTTCTTCCGCGGAGCTTTCCCGGCTGGTTCAGAAAAACCTTGCCCGGTTTTCCCTGCACATAATGGAAGATCCCCTCTATACCGTGGCCGGTTCTTTCCCCGCCCTGGTACTGGACTTTAAGCGCCTGCGGATTACCGCATCGGTGGACCTGGCGGCGGAAACCCTGCTTTTGGAAAAACGGATGGAACTGGCCGGGGCCCTTTTGGGAGAAAACGCCCATGATTAAGGGAATAGTTAAACGCATCAGCGGTCCCATTATCAGGGCCGGCGGTTTGGATACGGCCGGGCTCTTTGACGTGGTGGAGGTGGGGGACCGGCGGCTCCTGGGCGAAATAGTCCGGCTGGAAGAGGGGGAGGCGATAATCCAGGTCTATGAGGATAACACGGGGCTTAAGATCGGCGCCGATGCGGTCTCCACAGAACAGCCCCTGTCGGTGCTTTTAGGGCCGGGCCTAATTGGTACCATCTACGATGGCATACAGCGGCCCTTAAAAATCCTCTACGGCGCCGCCGGGGCTTTTATGAACCCGGGGATCCGGGCCGAACCCCTGGATATGGAAAAAAAATGGCCCTTTAAACCGGACCGGGCCCTGACGGACCGGCTTAGGGCGGACCCTGCGGAACTGGTAAAGGCCGCGCCGGGTTTGATCCTGGGCACCGTCAAAGAAACGGAAAGCATCACCTGTACGATCATGGTTCCGCCGGTTCCCAGGGGTGCGGTTAAAACCGTTGAATCCGAAACTATCACATGGCTTGCCCCGGAGGGAAACTATACCTGCGGCGATGTTATCGCCAAGACCAACCTAAACCGGGAAATACCCCTGGCCCAATGGTGGCCGGTCCGGATCCCCCGGCCCGATGCGGAGCGGCTTTCCCCGGACCAGCCCCTGATAACCGGCCAGCGGGTAATAGACCTCTTTTTTCCCATGTCCAAGGGTGGAACCGCCGCCATACCCGGGGGCTTTGGCACCGGCAAAACCATGACCCAGCACGCCATTGCCAAATGGTGCGATGCCGATGTGATTGTCTACATAGGCTGCGGGGAACGGGGAAACGAGATGACCGAGGTATTGACCGAATTTCCCCAATTGGAGGATCCCCGGACCGGCCGCTCCTTGATGGAACGGACGATCCTTATTGCCAATACCTCTAACATGCCCGTGGCAGCCCGGGAAGTTTCTATCTATACCGGGGTAACCCTGGCGGAATTTTACCGGGACATGGGGTACCATGTGGCGATCATGGCGGATTCTACCAGCCGCTGGGCCGAGGCCCTGCGGGAACTTTCGGGCCGCATGGAAGAGATGCCCGCGGAAGAGGGGTTTCCCGCGTATCTTCCCACCAGACTGGCGGAATTTTACGAACGGGCCGGCCGGGTCCGTACCCTGGGGAACAAGGAAGGATCTATTTCTATCATCGGGGCGGTGTCTCCCCCCGGGGGGGATTTTTCAGAACCGGTAACCCAGCATACCAAGCGTTTTATCCGCTGTTTTTGGGCCCTGGACCGGGATTTGGCCAATAACAGGCATTATCCGGCGATTAGCTGGGTTGACAGTTATTCCGAATATGCCGAGGAAGTAAAACCCTGGTGGGAAAAAATAAGCCCCCATTGGGTTGCGATTCGAAAAGAAGCGCTGGAACTGCTAAAGCGGGAGCAGCGCCTGGAAGAGATCGTCCACCTTATCGGCCCCGACGCCCTTCCCGACGGAGAGCGGCTGGTTCTTCTGGCGGCGGAAATACTTAAGAACGGCTTCTTGCAGCAAAATTCCTTTGACAAGGTAGACATGTACTGTGTCCCTTCAAAACAGATCCGGCTTCTGGATCTGATCATGGAATTTTACCGCCGTTCCAGCACCTGCATACGCCTGGGAGCGCCCCTGTACAAGATAAGCGCCCTGGGAACGGAAAAAGGCCGGCCCCTGCGGGAGCGGCTTTCCCGGCTTAAGGGAGAAATACAGAATGGGGATGAACAGGGCCTTGCCGATTTTGAAGAGGAGATGACGGATCTTTTGGCGGGCCTTGAGCGGACCCACCGGCATAAAGAACTATTATGAGGGGCGTTCCTAAACTTCAGTTTTGGGAAAGTCCCCCAGTATAAGGAAACGGTATGGTGAATAGAAACGGCAAAAAGGAACATACCCATGAGGGGCGTTGAATTCCGGGGCCTTACCCGCATAGAGGGCCCCGTGGTGATCACCGGACGAAGCCAGGATGTGGGCTTTAACGAAGTAGTGGCCGTTTATGACCGGAAAGAGGGACGGCGGCTGGGCCGGGTGGTGGATATGAGCAGCCAATGGGCCGCCATACAGATATTCGGCAGTAACACGGGCCTGTCCGTGGCCGATACCAGGGTAGAATTTCTGGGAAAACCCATGGAGCTTCGGGTTGGGCCGGGCCTGCTGGGCCGGGTTTTTAACGGCCTGGGAGAACCCATTGACGGCTATGGCAATATTATTTCCTCGGTATGCCTGGATGTGAACGGCCTTCCGATTAATCCCTACGCGCGGACCTGTCCCCGGGACTTTATTCAAACGGGGATCTCCGCCATCGATGGGATGAACACCCTTATCCGGGGGCAGAAACTTCCTATTTTTTCGGGAAGCGGCCTTCCCCACAACCGGCTTGCGGCCCAGATAGTCCGGCAGGCAAAGATTTTAAACGCCGGCGAGTCCTTTGTGGTGGTCTTTTGCGCCATGGGGGTAAAGTACGATGTGGCCCGGTTTTTTCTGGATGATTTTGAAAATTCCGGAGCTCTGGCAAATGTGGTGGTGTTCCTTTCCCTGGCCGATGCCCCTTCGCTGGAACGGCTGGTGGCCCCCCGCTGCGCCATAACCGCCGCGGAATATTTGGCCTATGACAAAAACATGCATGTGCTGGTGGTTATGACCGACATGACCAACTACTGCGAGGCCCTTCGGGAAGTTTCTTCTATCCGGGGAGAGGTCCCAAGCCGCAAGGGTTATCCGGGGTATTTGTATTCGGACCTGGCAAGCCTCTACGAACGGGCCGGCAAAATTCAGGATTCCACCGGTTCCATTACCCAAATTCCCATACTAACCATGCCCAACGATGACATAAGCCACCCCATACCGGATCTGTCCGGCTACATTACCGAGGGCCAGATTGTCCTTGACCGGGAGCTTTCCCACCGGGGGCTGTATCCGCCCATTGCGGAACTGCCCAGCCTTTCCCGGCTGATGAAGGACGGCATAGGCCCCGGCATGACCAGGGAAGATCACAAGGATCTGTCCAGCCAGCTCTTTGCCGCATATTCCAAGGTTAGGCAGCTCCGCAGCCTGGCCAGCATTATCGGAGAAGAAGAACTTTCCGAAGGGGATAAACGGTACCTTAAATTCGGGGAAAAATTTGAATCCCAGTTCCTTGCCCAGGATGAATACGAGGACCGGGACATAGGGCGTACCCTGGAACTAGGCTGGCAGGTCCTGGCGGAAATACCCCGGGATGAACTTTTGCGGGTTAAGGAAGAATTTATCGAAAAATATATGAAACCCCCGGAGCCGCAGCTGTAGATTTTTCCCGCGGTATTGTGAAAAATCTCTTAATGGTTTACATTGTAACCATGCCCCATGAACAGATAGCCCCTACTAAAAGCAGTCTTTTTCGGGTTAAGGAACGGCTCGCCACGGCCCTGGAAGGGTACGACCTGCTGGAGCAGAAGCGGGAAATCCTGGTGATGGAGCTGATGCGGCATGTGGAGCAGGTAAAGCTGCTGGAAAAAGAAATGGACGCCTGTACCGAAACAGCGTACCCGGCCCTTAAGCGCATGCTCGTGGTGGTGGGCCGGGAACGGGCGGATCGGCTTTCCCGGGGAATTCACTACCCCTTTGAATTGGAAGAAAAACGGGTTGTGATTGCCGGCATGAACCTTCCCAGTCTGGAGGTACGGCTTCCCAATGCCCAGCTAAAATATTCCCCGGCGAATTCATTTGCCGAATGTGATGAAACCGTGTTAGAATTCTTTAAACTGCTTAAGGTTCTTACGGAACTGGCGGCGGTACGGACTGTGGTCTGGCGGCTTGCCCGGGAGGTCCGCAAAACCCAGTGGCGGGTTAACGCCCTGGAAAAAATGGTTATTCCCACCGCCAGGGATACCAAACGTTACATTGAAGCGGCCCTGGAAGAACGGGACAGGGACTCGTTTTTTACAAGCAAGCTGCTAAAAAGGAAGGCTGGAAAGGAATGATAAAGGGTCTTTTTTCCAACATCGTGGTGGCCGTCTCCGGTTCCGACGCTTCTATTCTGGCGTCCAAATACGCGATTGTGCTGTCCAAACTGTACCACTGCCGCCTGTCGGGGATCTATGTGATCGATACCGCCACCATACGGCAGCTTACCTTAAGCAAGATCTTTATTCAGGAAGAAAGCCTGGAATACGAAAAAAGCCTGGAGGCCAACGGGGAACGGTACCTTTCTTTTGTGGAGGAACTGGCCCGGGCCAAGGGGGTAAAGATAGAACGGGAGATACGCCGGGGAGCGGTATATACGGAGATCCTCAGCGCCGCGGATGAACGAAAGGCGGACCTCATAGTTCTGGGGGGATGGGAAAAGGACCGGAGCGCCCGGGATATTATTACCCATGCCCACCGGGAAATTATGGTTAGTGCAAAATGTTCGGTTCTTTTGGTAAAGGAACCTGCCATCGATCAGCTCTATAAACAGGCCTAAACCAGCCATGGAAAATTACTATACCCTTCTCAATATCGATAGAACCGCCTCCGGGCAGGACATTAAAAGGGCCTTTCGGGAACGGGCCAAGATGTTTCATCCGGATATTGCGGGCAAAAACGCCGAGGCCCAAATGCGCCGGCTTTTGGCGGCCTACCAGGTGCTTTCCAGTCCGGACCGGCGTTTTGAATATGACCGGGCCTATGAACGGTTTATCGGCGCCGGGGGCTTTGATTACCGGAATTTTCTAAAGGAACGGGAGGGGGACCCGGCAAGTCAGGCAAAGCTGGTGTTCTTTTTGCTTCTCCATATGGAAGACGGGGAAGCCCTGGAAATTTGGAAAAAAATCGGCGGCCTGGATTTTCCCCCTGGAAAAATACCTGGACCGGGAATACTGGATGGACTGCGCTTTTCTTTTGGCGGAAGAATTGGACAAGCGCCGGCGGCCCTACGAGGCCTTTATGCTCCTGGCGGGGATTACCCGGGAAGAGCGGCGGCGGCCCTATTTTAAGCATTTTATGGCGGATGTGGAAAAACTGCTTAAGGAACTGGTCAGGCTCCGGTTGAAATCCGCGGTGGACGGGGAGACCTACCTGGAATGTTTGGAAATACTTTTAAGCCTGGGGTTTTCTTCCAGGGAAAGAAACCGTTGGATGGCTTCCATGGCGGAAACGCTCCACCGTTTGGGAAAGGGACCGGCGCCAAAGCGGTATGTCAGGGGGTCCCTAGGCGGATAAGTCCTGGCAGCCCGTTGTACCTGCAGGTTTTATGGCTTTTTTCGTTGAAACCATAAAAACAAGCGCCACAGGCTGCTATGGTCAGAAAAACCCCGGTCTGTCCTAAGCGTACAAAGTCCGCAGGCCCCCGCATGGGTCTACTTTTTCTTTTTCCCCGTTGGGGGTATTATGGGAGCGATGATCCGGCTAAAGAATGAAAAGCAAATAGAAGGAATCAGAAGGTCCTGCAAAATGCTCTCTGCCATGTACAGGGAACTTGTCCCCCTGGTTAAGCCGGGGGTTGCCACCATTGACCTTGATCATTGGGCCCGGCAGTGGATAGGCCGCGCCGGGGGAAAACCCGCCTTTTTGGGCTACGGCCCCCGGAGCAACCCCTTTCCCGGGGCCCTGTGCGTTTCGATCAACGAAGAGGTGATCCATGGTATCCCTTCAAAGCGGAAGATCGCCCCGGGGGATTTAGTTTCCATCGACTGCGGCATAGATCTGGGGGGCTTTATCAGCGACCAGGCGGTAACGGTGGAGGCCGGGCCGGTAAGTCCGGCGGCTCACCGGCTTAATGTAACCACCCGGGAATGCCTTGTTTCCGGCATTGGGGCCGTAAAGGCCGGGGACCGGCTGCTACAAATTTCCCGGGCCGTGGAAGCCTGCGCCAAGGGGGCCGGCTACGGCATTGTTACCCGGTACTGCGGCCACGGGGTGGGTCTGGAGGTTCACGAAGATCCCCAGGTTCCCAATGTTCCCAAGGGGCCCAATCCGCGGCTTTCTAACGGCATGGTTATTGCGGTGGAACCGATGATCAACCTGGGAACCGGGGACGTGGACCTGCTGGACGATGGCTGGACCGTGGTAAGCGCCGACAGCTCCCTGGCCGCCCACTGGGAGCATACCCTGGCAATAAGCGGGAACACCCTGGAGGTCCTAAGCGACGACAGCGGGGTCCTGGCCCTGTGCGGAGTTTTAGCGTAAGTGTGCAGGGCGCCGCAAAATAGCAGATTTTGAAATAAGCCTGTGTAACTAATTAGGCAGAACAATTATTATATATATCAGAAGAGGAGTACCTAACGATGGATTTTGTGAAGAAACTTTCAAGCAAAAATTTCTTTGTTTTTAATCTGGTATTACTGGGAATACTTTTTGGGTTTGTTTTGGCCCTGTCCTGTACCAGGGGGGGCAGCAAGGCCCAGGCCCAGGAAAATCAAACGGTGGTAATACCCCAGGACGCCCTTTCCGCGGCGGAGAATCTTCAGACCGCATTCAGGGCAATTTCCGACAGGGTTTTACCCTCGGTGGTGGAATTAAAAACCGTTTCTGTCCGGCGTCAGCCGGTTCCGAATTTTAACGGCATTCCCTGGGAGTTCTTCTTTGGAGATCCCGACAGCGGCGAAGGCCGGGAACGGGAATTCCGTTCCCAGGGACTTGGATCGGGGATCATTGTCCGCAGGGTAAACGGCGGCGGGTCCAAGCCTTCCACCTATTATGTGTTGACCAATCACCATGTGGTGGGGGACGCCACCGAAATTTACATAGCCTTGAACGACGGAACCGAATATCCTGCGGAGCTGATTGGAAAGGATGAACGGAAGGATCTGGCCATGGTTTCTTTTCAGTGCAGTGACGATCTTCCCCTGGCGGTGCTGGGCGATTCCGACACCGTTATGGTGGGGGATTGGGCAATTGCCATTGGGAACCCCCTGGGTTTTATGTCCTCCATGACCATGGGGATCGTAAGCGCCGTGGGACGTACCGGGGGCCCCGCGGGGAACATCAACGATTTTATCCAAACCGACACCGCCATTAATCAGGGTAATTCCGGCGGCGCCCTGGTGAACATCCGGGGAGAGGTAATCGGGATCAATACCTGGATTGCCAGCAGTTCCGGCGGAGGTTCCGTGGGGCTGGGTTTTGCCATTCCAATCAATAATGCAAAACGTTCAATTGACGAATTTATTAACACCGGCGAAATCAGCTATGGCTGGCTGGGGGTGTCCCTGACGGATCCGGACCGGGATATAATTCAAGGGTTGAACCTTTCGGGAAAACGGGGCGCCCTGGTTTCCCAGATGTTCCTTGGTTCCCCCGCGGAGAAGGGGGGCATCCAGCCCGGGGACTTTATAACCGCCCTGAACGGCAAGGAAGTGCGGGGCATGAACCAGCTTACCCTTATGGTGGGGGATCTTAAACCGGGGGAACGGGTAAGCTTCTCGGTAATCCGGGATGGCGCCCCCCGGGATCTTACCGTGCGGATCGAAGCGCGGAGCAACGAAGTGGCCGCGGAAAATTCCAAACTTTGGCCCGGGGTTTATGTGGTGCCAATTACCGATACCATCAGAAAGAGCCTTAGCCTTGATTCAAAAATTGAGGGCCTCTACGTGGGGCAGGTAATTTCCAGAAGCCCCGCCGCGGTGATGGGACTTGCACGGCAGGACATTATCACCTCCATTAATGGGGAAAGGGTACGGGATATTGCCTCTTTCTACCGGATACTTAGGGAAAAGGCAAACCGGGAAATATGGTTTGATCTGCAGCGGGGGGATTCCACCCTGGAAACGCCTAAATACAAACGGTAGGACCGATCTTTACCGGGCAATCACAGATGGTATTTCCGGACATTCGCAGAATGTCCGGAAATACATGCCCTCCGGTCCTAAGGCGCTCCGTAAACCGGGGGCTCTTGGGCGCTCCGGGGGCTATCTTATTTTCTTTAGCATCCCAAGAAATTCTGCGCCGCTTACCGTGCCGGCGCCGTTAAAGTTTTTTCCGTCCACCGGGGCCATAAACTGCCGTTCAATGCACCCCAAGATAGAATCGAAGAAGATCGAGGTCCCCCCCAGGTCCGGCAGGGGGCTTTTCCCGGCATACCGGGAAGAATACCGGGTAAGCAGGTTCCGGTCCGCCCGGTTTTCTGCAAAGAGCCGCCAGAGGTACCAGGCTGCACCGGAGCGGAGTACGACATCGTGGAGCTTGAGCCCCGGGGGGATTTTTTCGTCTGCTTCGGTCATATCCTGGGTGGGGGGAATCACCGAATGATCCGTCAAGCGCCGAAAGAGTTCCCCGGTGTTTGGGCTCCCCCCGCCGGTAATAAAAAGGAGCAGCCCCGTCTCTGTCCTGGTTAATTCCACCGCGTCTTCCCAGGTGATCGTCCTTTTTAAGCTTATCCCGGCGGTCCGGGGGCTGGTTTCCGGATCAAGGTTCCGCAGTTCCCAGGCTTTGTTACGGTCATCGCCGTAGATCCGGCGGTATAGGGTGCTTAGCAGGGGAAAGGCGCTGTCAAAGGCCGCCGCCGCTTCCCGGTAGTTTTTTAGCTCCAGTTGGGTTCTGCCCAGTTCTATGTTAAACTCCCCCTGGCGGCCAAGGAATCCTCCTCCCCTGGCCTCGGCAAGGGTTTCTTCGCAGAGGATCCGCCGTTTTTCCGGGTCCTGTTCCAGGCGGATGCCCAGGACCCGGCCCTCCACACTGCCGGGAAAAAGGTTTTCCGCCTCTTTAAACCGGGCTTCGGCCTCCCGTCTTTTGCCCTCAATTAAGAAAAGCCGCCCGGACCAGGCCTTAAGGCGGCCTTCAAAATTTCTGTCCTTAATGCTGGTCTTTTCCAGCTCCGTTATCCGGTTCCGGGCGGCGGCGGCCCCCTGGGGCGCTCCGTCCAGGGGGACAATTATCTCCGCCAGGCCGGAGAAAACCGCCTCGTCCCGTTCCGAAGTGTATTGGAGATCCCGTTGGAGGCTTTGACAGCCCGCAAAGAAAACAATCCCCAGTAAAACAAAGGACGGTTTTTTCATGCCCTTCCTCCTGTACCGCAGGCCGCTGTGCCGTATAGTACGGCGGCGGGTCCCGGTTTTTATTCGAAAGTCTGGTTTAATACCCCGGAGCTCTGCTCCGGGGAGGCTCATTTTTTAAAACGCCACCGGTACAGTTTATTGTCCATTCCGGCGCCGGCGCAGTCCATATTGCCGTCTCCATCCAAATCTTCAAAAACCGGCCTGCCCCAGACGGGCAGGGGGAACCCCTCGATAGACACCATGTTCTGGGAGTATCCGTACAGGGCGTTTCCCTCTCCGGTAATAAATACCTCCGGGGTTCCGTCGCCGTCCACGTCGGCGCTTACGATACAGCCCTCTTCCTTTACGGCAAGATCCGGTACCCGCTGTTCGCTTACCCTGCCGTCAAGCCCAATCCGGTAAAGATACCCCTCTTCGGAAACGGTCCACAGGTATGTTCCGTCCCACAGGGGCTGAAGGTACGATACCTTCCCCAGTTCCAGGGGAAAGGCCGGCAGCGTGGAACCGTCCTCCCCATATACAAACAGTTCCCCCGCCATGGTTATAAAGGCCGCATATACGGGCCCGGCGGAACGGAACAGCAGTGGAGACCCGTAGGCTATGCCCGGAACTTGTACGGGCCAGCCCGGTCTGGGGCTTCCCCCGGCATCGCAGAGGTAGATCTCCCCAAGAATACCCCGGGGGTATAGGGCCATCAAGGTATCCCCGGTCTTGGGGCGGTCCTGTCCGGCGGCGGGCAGGAAGGACGGAGAGGCAAGGAGCGATTCAAATTCCACTCCGAGCTTTACCACCCGGCTAAAACTATCCACGGTATAGAGGGTCCCCATGCCGCCGGATTCTTCCGCGGACAGATACACCCTGCCGTCCCTGGCCGCCGGCGGGGACACGATCCTAAGGCCGGTCATTACGGGAAAACCCGCCGCGGCTTCCATGTTTCCGTTGACCAGGGTAACCAGCCCCCGGGAACTAACCACCCAGGCGGCGCTGTCCTTCATTGTCCGGGGCCTAAGCCCCTCCGCGGGGATCACCCATACCGGGTCCTCTCCGGCTAGTTCGTATAGCTTGTGATCCGCCGGATTAAGGGCCAGGGCGGTATTTTCCCGGGAAAGAAGAAGCCGGGTTTCGTTTTTCCCCCCGTTCATCACCGCATAAACCTGATTTCCCGCCCTTCTTCCCAGGTCGATGGGATACCCCGTTACCGGCTCCAATCCCTTGTTTGAACCGGGCTCCACCGACAGGGTAAGGGTAAGGATTCTGTCCTTAACAGAAACCCTAAAAAGCCCCTGGTGGTACATCCGGAGTATCGAAGCGGCGGCGCTTCCGCCCCTTAGAAAAAACGGCAGGGATCTGTTAAGGGAATAATAAAGGGAAAGGGATGCGCTGCCCGGGGAAGGGTCCGCCCCGGAGGGGACTGTGGAATTTTCGCCGGTACGGGAGAGTTTTCGCCAGTCCGGGCTTGCCGCTAAGAGCTGATTCTGCCTGGCCGCCGTGACGGCGGCCAAAATATTTTCCGGCGACTCGGAAACAAGAAGCCAGTCTTCGTGGATTAGATAATAGGGTTCGGGGATATGTACCTGGATAATCCTAAGCAATGCGTACACAAAGGGCGGCAGGGCAATCTGCGGAATACGGTTTCCGTCCAGCACCATCCGGGAATTTTCCGATAGCAGGATCGAACGGAAGGCCCGGTCAAATACCGCCCGTTGTTTTGATTCATCCCCTATTTTTACCGCAAAGACCGGCGCGGGCCTGTCTTCCAGGCCAAAGACCGCCAGCTCTTCCCCGGTCCAGGAATAAAGCAGATCATCCAGCGTTAGGCCCAGCAGGGTTTTGGCGGCCCTGCCGGCGGTGGAAAGGGTATTCCTAAATTCCGGCCCCTGGACTTCCGCCGCCGTCTCAAGGATATCCTTAAGGCTTATCCCCGCCAGGCCCGTACAGTACTGGGTAGTATTGGGGAGTATGTTCATTATAGAAGGCGGAATAGAATTTTTGGAAAGCAGCTTATCAAAGGCCGGATTATCCGTATCCACGGGACTTACGAGATGTATGTCCAACTGTTTGGGTTCTATGTTAAGCCCCAGTTCCAGAATATCGGGGAATTGCAGTTGGGCAAACACCCCGGTTAGAAGAGGGTTCCCTTCCCCCAGCATGGAAATGACGGTCTTTGATGCGGCCAGCAGGGAAACATCCTGTTTTTTCATCGTCACGGGCTTTCGGGATGCATAGGAAGCCCCCTCCGGGGAAAGGGCTTTAAAAAGAAGATCTTCGCTGTTAGAGACCATAAGCAGGTTCCGCCGGATCCCCAGGTAAAAAACCGTTTCCCCGCTACGGTATTCGAAGTGGGGAACCCCTTCCGGCAGATAACTCAAATTGGGAATTTCTATGAACCGGGCCGCCAGGGGCAGAAGGGGCAGCACCGGTGCAAGAAAGGCGGAATCCCAGGCGGCAAGCAGGGGCTCCGATGCCCCGGTTAGGGCCGCGGAAAGGGAACCCCGCAGGGCAAGGCGGATCCAGGGGTTCTTTAGCATACCGCTTGTCCGCAGACGGCTTAGGGCCGGGGTAAGGGAAGCCAGGGCCGGATTTACCATTAACTCCGGCAGGGATTCATGATCAAGAACCTTAGAGCCCAGTTCCAGGGGACTGGATATATGTACATAGGCGGAAAATCTGTCCGGTATAACCGAATCGGGAGAAAGCCGGGTAAGCAGGAAGACCAGCTCCGCCCCCAGGGTAATGAGGGCACAGATAAGTAAAACCGCAAAAATCATCTTAAGAAGCCTTAAAAGGATCCCCCCTTTGGGCGAACCCGGGGGAGTCTTGCCTGCCATAAAAATATTCTGCCGGAGATTACCCGAAAAGTCAAGGAAACCCCGGGTGTCGAGGAACCCTGCACACCGGAGAAAATCACCGGGCACAAGCTGTACGGCACGTTTACTGACCGGGGCCGTGCCAAAACTTCAGTTTTTGGAAAGCAGTCTTAGTTGGAAAGCAGCCCCGCTTAGCGGGCCGTCTCCCGGGGTTCTTTTTTGGGGAACCAGCCCCGCTTTACCCGCTTTTCCTGTTCGAAAAGTTCCTTGATGCTCCACAGACAGCTGGATCCGGTGATCCCTAAGAAGATCGAGATATAGATGTTGGATACTACCCAGGCCCCCGCCAAAAAGGCTATCCCGCAGACCAGGCAGAGGGGCCAGATCTGTTTTCCAAAATGATATTCACCCTTAATGACAATGGGATGAAAAAGTCCGATGATCAACAGGGCCGCCGTCCCGGCAAACAATCCGTAAAAATTCACACGCGTCTCCATCGTTTCAATTTTTTGATGCCCCCTGCGGGACGGGCAAAGGTCCGTTCAACCGGCCAGCCGGCTGTAGAGCCCCCCTTGGGCCAAAAGCTCCCTATGGCTCCCCCGTTCCACGATTCGGCCTTCCTGCATAACCAGAACCTCGTCCATCTCCGAAAGATCCCGCAGATGGTGGGTTATGGCAATGACGGTTTTGTTCCGGGCCCAGGATTTTAAACTGCGCCAAACTTCCTGGCTGGTCAAGGTGTCCAGCCCCTGTTCCACCTCGTCCAGCACCAGGACCGGGCTGTCTTTCAGGTAGATCCTCGCCAGGGCCAGCCGCTGCCGCTGCCCCCCGGAAAGCTTAAAGCCGTTTTCCCCCACCAGAGTTTTATAGCCCTCGGGCAGGGACAATACAAATTCATCGAGTTGGGCCCGGCGGCTGGCCGCTCTTATTTCTTCGATGCTTGCCCCGGGCCGGGCCAGGAGGATATTTTCTTCGATGGTGGAATGAAAGATATAGGGGTCCTGATTCAACACCCCCAGAAGATCCCGAACTTCCTCCTCCGGCCAATCCCGCAGTTCCCGGCCGTCCAGGGTAAGGCTCCCCCCGGCATAGGGCCAGAATTTTAACAACAGGTTGATGATGGTACTTTTTCCCGAACCGTTGGGGCCCGCCAGGGCTATCTTTTTCCCCGGCGCCAAACGGAAGGAAATATTTTGCAGGGCGAATTGTTCCGCCGGACCGTACCGGAAGTCCACCCCGTCGAATACCAGTTCCGGCGGCGTTCCGGCGGACCCTTCCTGCGTACCCGCCCCGGCGGCCCCATCTGCCGGGACAGTAACAGTGGTCCTTTCCGGCGCCGCTGCGGCAGCGGGCAGCTCCGTTTCCGGTGAAGGAGCCGCCGTTGCTGCGGTCTCCGTCCCTTCCGCCTCCGGGGGATCCCCCGCCAGGGCAAAGAGCCGGCCCGCGGCGGTAAGACCCTCATCCAGTTTGGTCAGGGCCAGGGGCAGGGGGTTCACCGCTTCAAAGGCCGCCCAGCTTATAAGGCCGCACATGGTCAAAAACACCCCCTCGAGCCGGCCCTCCGCCACCATTGGCACCGAGAAAAAGATCCCCCCCAGCAGGGCGATGTGGCTAAAATACTGGATAAGGCAGGCGGTAAGATTATCCAGGGCAAAGAGCTTTTTTTGCCCCGCGGTAATGGCGCCAAGGAGTTTCTGTATTTCCCCCCGCTTTTCCGCCGTCGCCCCATAGACCTGAAGTTCCCCCAAACCCAGGACCAAATCCACCACCTGGGTATGAAAATGTTCCCACCGGTCCGCCTGCCGGGCCGCCATGCCCCGGGTAATACGGCGAACCCAAAGGGGAATGACGACGCCGGTCAAAAAGAAGAGGAACCCTAAAAATCCGGCGGCGGGGGGACAGTAAAAGAGCATAAAGATTACGCAGCCCATCAGCACCGCCGCGGCGATAAAGGGGGCCGCCAGGACCCGAAGGTAAAAAAACTGCAAATTTTCAATGTCGCCGATGATCTGTTTAAAAAGGCGGCCGCTGCCGTGGCTTTGCAAATTCGCCGGGGCCAGCGGTTCGATCCGCCGGTAAAACCAGACTCGAAGTTTTTTTAAAATCCTAAAGGTCACGTCGTGGGTTACGTACCGTTCCACATAGCGCCAAAAGGCCCGGGAAATGCCAAAGAACCGCACCCCCACAATAAGGGTGTAGAGCTGTAGTATAGGCGGGGCCAGGGCCGCGGAGGAAATTAACACCGCCGAAGCCCCCAGAAGGCTGATGTTTGATCCGATAGTTAGGGCCCCGCAGAAGGCGGCCCCGGCCATAAGGGGCCAGTGGGGGCGTAAAAGGCCCAGAAGCCGGGTAAAGGTTTTCACAGATTACCTCCCGCTTCAAGAAGGGCCTGGTAGGTACCCCCCGCGGTCTTTAGAAGAGCCGGGGGCCCCTCTTCTACCACCCGGCCTTCTTCGATAACCAGCACCCGGTCCATGGCGCTTACCGTTCGCAGCCGGTGGGCCGCGGCCAGCACGGTCCGGCCCGACATTAGACAAAGCAGGGCTTCTTGTACCGCCTCTTCCCGAAACAGGTCGAGGTTGGCGGTGGCTTCGTCCAGCAGCAGAAGGGGGGACCGGCGGAGCCATGCCCTGGTGATAGCCAAAAGCTGGCGCTGGCCGCCGCTTAATTCCCGGCCCCCCTGTCCGATTCGGGTATCCAGGCCTTCGGGGAGCCCCTCCAGCCAGGACAAAAGGCCCAGGGATTCGCCGGCTTCCCAGATTGCCGAATCCGGGATGTCCGGGCTGCCAATCCGCAGGTTTTCCCGGATGGTTCCGGCAAAGAGCCAGGGTTTCTGCGGTACCCAGGCGATCCGCCGCCGCCAGGCCCCCATGTCAAGGCCCTCCAGGTTTTCCCCGTCAACCAGGATCCGTCCGGCGGTGGAGGACAAAAAACCCAGCAACAAATGAAGAATCGTGGTTTTGCCTCCGCCGCTGGGCCCCACCAGGGCGGTTTTTTGTCCCGCATCCAAGGTAAAGGAAAGATCCTGGAGAGATTCGGTCCGGGCTTCGCCGTAACGGTGGCTTACCCGCTCAAATACAATGGGAATCCCCGCCGCGGAGGGGACCGCCGGGGTCTGTGCTGCGGCGGTTTCCCTTGACCCCGCCGCCGCCGGTTCCGGCGGTAGTAGGGTGGTTTCCGGTTCGGGGCTTTCCAGAAAACGGTAGACCCTGTCCGCCGCGGCCACTCCGTTTAGGCTGGCGTGGTACTGGGTCCCCAGATTGCGGATAGGCTGGTAAAATTCCGGGGCCAGCAGCAGCAGGAAAAAGGCCGGTTCAAATTCGAGCATTCCGTGGAGGAGCCGAAGCCCCAGGCCCACCGCCACCATGGCGATACTTAAGGTGCTGAACAGCTCCAATGTCAGGGCCGAAAGAAAAGCGACCCGCAAAACTTCCAGGCTGGTAACCCGGAAGGATTCACTAAGGTCTTCTACTTTTTTTCCCTGGGCTTTGCTTTGATTAAGGGTTTTTAAAGTGACCAGGCCCTGAAAAAGATCCTGGAAATAGCCGGTCATACGGTCCAGGACCTTCCACTGTTTGTGGGTGACCGACTTTGACCATTTGCCGATAAGCATCATAAAGAGGGGCAGCATGGGGGCGGTGAAGAGCAGAATCAGGCCGGTGATCCAGTCCCGGGAAAAGATCATCACAAAAAACATGATGGGGATAATCGCGGACTTGAATACCTGGGGCATATACTTGCCAAAATATGCATGGAGCACCTCAAGGCCTTCGGTAAGGAGGTGGAGGATTTCCCCGGTCTGCTCCTCCCGGAGGCGCACCGGCCCCAGGCGGTCTATCTTGGACAGAATCGCCCCCCGCAGGCCGGTTTGGGCGGTGTGGGCCAGGTGCAGGGCAAACCACTCCTCCAGCCAGGCACATAGGGCGCGAAGGGTTATGATGGGAATAAGGGCCGCAAAAAAAGGCAGAACCTGCTCAAGGTTCTGCCCCTTCAAAAAAACCTTGTCCGCCAGGCGGGCTAACAAAAAAGCCTGGGCCAGAATGAGGCCGCCGGTAAAAAAACCGGCGGCCGCCGTGCCGAACAAAAATTTTCTGCTGCCCCGGGTTTCCCGGAGCAAATTTTTGTTGAGCATCCCCGGTTAATACACCAGGTCCTTGGGATCGCTCGTAACCCGTTTTTTGAACACCCAGAAGTTCCAAATCTGATACGCCAGCATGATGGGTGTAAAGATCAGGGCCACGATGGTCATGATCTTCAGCGTGTACTGGCTGGAGGACGCATTGTAGATGGTCAGCGCGTCGGGAACAATCGCCCCCTGGGCGTCCCGGATGATCAGCACATTGGGAAACAGAATCGCGAAGACCGTCACCGTTACCAGGGCGATCATGAGCCCCACGCTGACAAAGGCGGCGCCGTGTTTCCCCTTCCACTGGGTGAAGACCGAAACCAGCAGGGCCACTGCGGCCAGGGCCACGGTAATAAGGGCCACCGGTTTAGTGAGGATGGGGGTCTCGAACAGGGCCCAGCCAACCCAGAGAACCGTCACCGGTATCAGGATGATCCCGGTCCGGAGGGCTATTTTTTTCGCCCGGGCCAGCACCGCTTCGTCCCCGACTTTGAGGGTGAGGAAGGATGCGCCGTGGTAGAGGAAGAGCAGGAAAACGACCACCCCGCCAAGGAGGCAGAAGGGATGCAGGATGCTGATAAAGAAGCTCCAGCCCTCTTTGGCGGCCACCACGCCCCGGATCAGGTTGGCCACCGCCACGCCCCAGAGCAGGGCGGAGAGGAAACTGCCAATGCTGACGGCCCAGTCCCAGCAGGCCCGCCACTGGGGGCTTTTGCTCTTACTGTGGAATTCAAAGCTTACCCCCCGGAGGATAAGGCCCACGAGGATAAAGAACAGGGCCAGGTAAAACTTGCTAAACAGGGTCGCATACCACAGGGGGAAGGCGGCGAAAATCGCGCCCCCCGCCGTAAGGAGCCAGACTTCGTTCCCGTCCCAGAAGGGGCCTATGGTGTTAAGCACCACCCGGCGTCCCCTGTCTTCTTTGCCGCCGGCAAAGGGCACCAGCATCCCCACGCCGTAATCGAATCCTTCCAGGAATAGAAATCCCGTAAATAGAACCGTGACTAAAATAAACCAAATGATATTGAGCATGCCATTCCCTCCTATGCTTCCTGTACCGCCGCGCCGGATTCAGACGGGACCTTTCCGGCGGCTTTCACCAGCAGGTACACGTCCACAATCGCCAACGCCGTGTAGATAATGACGAATCCCGTAAAAGATATTACGAGAAACGACAGGGGTAATTTGGATACGCCGTCCTTCAGGAGCTGCAGCCCGTAGACCACCCAGGGTTGGCGGCCCACTTCCGCCATGATCCACCCGAAAGAACTGGAAATGTAGGGGAGGAACAGGGCCGGGAACATGATCTTGAGGAACCAGGTCTGTTTTTCAAGGGTACCCTTGGCGTAGAAAATAATTGCCAGCAGTCCCAGCAGGGCCATCACCAGGGCCAGGCCGAACATGATGCGGAAGCTCCAGAAGGTTAAAGCCACCGGTGGAATGTAATTTCCCGGCCCGTATTTGGCTTCCATTTCGGCCTGCAGCTGGTTAATTCCGGGGACCTCGCCGGAGGTGAAACTGTAGAAATTCATAAAGCTCAAACCGCCGGGAACGGCCAATTCCCAGGTGTTGGTTTTGTTTTTTTCGTCAATGCCCGCCACAATCGCTATGGCCGCGGGGTCCTGGGTCTCCCAGATCGCCTCCGCCGCCGCCATTTTCATGGGCTGGGCTTTGGTCAGATACTGGCCCTGGAGGTGCCCGATAAGCGTCACCAGCACCCCGGCGATAATACCGGCCACCGCGCCGTATTTGAAGGATTTTTTAAAGAAATCGGGGTTATTTTTCTTTACCAGATGATAGGCGCTGATCCCCATGATAAAGAAGGCCGCGGTTACGAGGCCCGCCGTTATGACATGGCCGAATTGGAACAACGCATGGGGGTTGGCAAGCAGGGCCGGAAAGTTGTTCATTAAAGCCCGGCTTCCGTCCGCCGCCATTTCATAGCCCACGGGGTTTTGCATAAAGGAGTTGGCCACCAGGATCCAGAAGGCCGACAGGTTCGAGGCAAAAGCCACCAGCCAGATGGTTGCCAGGTGGAGCTTTTTGGACAGCCGGTTCCAGCCGAAGATCCAGATGCCCAGGAAGGTCGACTCAAGGAAAAACGCCAGCAGGGCTTCGATGGCCAGCGGGGCGCCGAAAATATCGCCTACGAACGCCGAATACCCGGCCCAGTTCATTCCAAAGTGGAATTCCTGGACAATACCGGTAACCACCCCCATGGCGAAATTGATCAGGAACAGCTTGCCCCAGAACAGGGTCATTTTCTTGTACTTCTCGTCATCGGTCTGGACGTAGCGGGTTTCCATGATGGCCACCAGAATACCCAGACCCAAGGTTAGAGGTACGAAGAAAAAGTGGTATACCGAAGTTACGGCAAACTGTAATCTTGCCAGAAAAATTCCTTCCATACTTTCCTCCATCTTCTCGATCTTTGACTGAATTCCCCCGCTTCTGCGGAGTTCGCGAAACTATTAGGTGCCTTTAGTGTACCATAGAATATGTAATCCGTCAAGAAAATCCTTGTAAAGCCCGTAATTCTCATTTCTATCATGAAGTTCGGAGAAAACAAAAGCTTTCCGTTGAAACTTCCTTATGTTTGTGTTGCGGCCTGTGGTTTATGACAAATTTTCCCATTTTTCACCTAAACCGGGAATTGCCGGGGAGGTCCATGGGGCACTTGACTATGGGGCCCCGATGGGTTTAACTCAGGGCAGGCGGTCTACCCGGGCCTGCCGGCGGGATTGCTCCGGGTTTGCGTATTTTCTTGACTATTGGTGATTAATAGCGGATATATTTTATTTAATAGAAGTTTTCCAAAACTTCAGGTTTGAAAGATGCCCTATGACGGGGCATTTTCTGAACCGGCCGAGTGATGAGAAATACCCTTGTTTGTAAGCATGGAAGGGATAAAATTCTTGCTTGGCAAGAACAGGTCTATGGAGTATACCAATGGATGGCCATAGAAATATACGATATGAAGCCCTGCCCGAAACCGCCGGCTTTTTTGGAAAGCCCCATGGATCCGGGTTTTTACATGCTGCGGTAAGGTCCCGGTAGTATGATAAAAAAAATGTACCGGTTTCCAATTGTCATTCTTGCCCTGATTGGGGCTATCACGGTGTTCTTTGCATTCCAGCTTCCCCGGCTGGAATTGGACAATAACAATTTCCGGTTTATTTCCCCGGAGGACCCCGCCCGGCAGGTTTCCGCCTATATCGACGATACCTTTGGAAGCTCCCTTTTTATCCTGGTGGGTCTGCGCAGAACCGATGGGAATGTCTTTGACGTGTCCTTCCTTAAACGTATCCGGGACTATGTGGACAGGGTTGAATCCATCGACATGATCGATCCGGTTACTTCGATTGTTAATGCCCAGTATATCACCGGGGACAGCGAATCTATCGTGGTGGAAAAGCTGCTGCCCGAGGATTTTACCGGGACCAGGGAAGAGGTTTCCCTGCTTAAGAAACGGCTCCTTTCCTGGGATATGTACAAACGGGCCCTGGTTTCCGATGACTTTTCTTCCACCCAAATTCTGGTGCCCATGAACATAGCCGCCGATGATGCGGGGAAGCCCGAGGCGGTGGATAATTTTATCCGGGTCCGGGATATAGCCCGGGAAATGTTCACGGATCAGGCGGAGGTTTACGTCACGGGAATTCCGGTGATCAGCGCCACCATAAACGAGTCGATTAGGTCGGACCTGGTCCTGCTGGTACCCCTGGTAATTTTGGTGGTCCTGCTTATTCTGTTCTTTTCGTTCCGCCGGCTGTCCGCGGTGGCGCTGCCCCTGCTTACGGTGGTAATTGCCGTTATATGGTCCATGGGGGCCATGTCCCTGTTTGACATTAAACTTTCGGTTATCTCCACGGTGCTTCCGGTGATCCTCGTGGCCGTGGGGAGCGCCTACGGAATTCATGTGATCACCCATTATATGGACGATCTGGGCTCCGGGGACCGGCCCGGGGGGATGGATCGGGAAACCCACCGGGAACTGGTACTGGCCCTGGTTAAACGGCTCTTTAAGCCCCTGTTCCTTGCTTCCCTGACAACCTTTGTGGGTTTTCTGTCCTTTTGTTTTACCACGGTGCTTCCCATCCGGGAATTCGGCATTTTTGCCAGCTTTGGCGTACTGACCTCTTTTGCGGTGGCCGTCACATTTATACCCTCCCTGCTTATTATCCGGGGACCCCGGTTTAAAAAAAACCCTGTCCGGGGGGATCGTACGAGCGGAGCGGTGGCGGAATTTTTCTCCGCCATCGCCGGACATGGGTGGGCGGTGCTGTGCGTCGCCGGGCTGGTGCTGGTTGTTTCCATCGCCGGCTTTTCCCGGATTATTATTGATAATGTTTTTGTGGAATACTTTAAACCGGATACGGATATTTACAGGTCCGATCATTTTATCCGGGAATATTTTGGCGGATCCAAGGTGGTCAGCATAGTGGCCGAGGCGGATTCCAGCGAGATCCTGCTGGATCCGGCCTCTCTTAGCGCCATGGATGCCCTTAACAGGCACCTGGAAAAGAACGTCCCCGAGGCCGGCAAGGTCATGGGTTTTACGGACCTGATTAAACGGGTTAACCAGGTTTTTAACGCCGACGAAAGTCCCGGCGGTTTGGCGGGACCCGCCGGATCCGCTAACGAAGACCCCGCCGGGGAGCTTCCGGAGGCTTCTTTTATTGAAGACAGTTTTGGGTTTACCCCGGAAACGGCGGATGATTTTGGGTTCGGCAATTTTGGAATCGACGATGCCCGGGAATTTAGCTTTGGGGTATTTGAAAAGGACGATGCCCCCCCTATGGAAGAGGAAGCCCCCGTTGAAGGAACGGCGGTTCATACCCTGGAAGAATTAACCGCCCTGTTAAGCGCCGCCGCCAACTCCGGAGAAAGGGCAAATCCAACCGTGGAGGATCTGATCTGGGAGTTAAAGAAGATTACCAACTTTGAAGGGGCCGCCTATTATGAAGTGCCCGCGGATCCTGCCCGGTACGGAAAATCCGATCCCCGGGAATTGACGGCGCTGGTGTCCAATTATCTGATCCTTCTTTCGGGAGATATCGATTCCTATTCCAACGATCCCCTGGAGCCGACGGCCATAAAAACCACGGTACAGCTTCGTACCCTGGGGGAATCCGATACAAACCGGGCCTTGGAAGAGATAGACCGCTTTGTCGCAGCCCGTTTCCCCAAAAACATTAGAGTAACCGTGGGGGGAAGTCCCCTGGTGGAGGCCTCCCTTAATCAACAGGTTGTGCGCTCCCAGCTTATTTCGCTTATTATTTCCCTGTTCCTGGTGTTTCTTATTATTGCCATTTCAAACCGGTCCTTAGCGGCCGGATGCGTGGGCATTATTCCCCTTTCCATCTCTATCCTGTTAAATTTTGCCGTCATGGGATTTTTAGGCATTAAACTTAACATAGGGACTTCCATGATTGCCAGCCTGGCGGTGGGGATCGGCATAGACTATACGATCCACTACATGGAAGCTTTTAAGCGGGAATATGCCCGGCATGGAATTAAAGCAACCTTTGCCATATCGGGAAAGGCTATAATTATCAATGCCCTTTCCGTGGGCGCAGGTTTTGGGGTGCTGATCTTTTCCCGGTTTAATATGCTGGGAGATTTTGGGCTTCTGATTGCTTTAACCATGGCGGCCAGCGCCCTGGTAAGTTTAACCCTTATACCGGCGATACTGCTGCGGTTTAAACCAAAATTTGTCAATGCCAATGGAGGCTGATGTGAAAGCAAAGATCTGTGTATTTGTCCTATGGACCCTTATGGGAGGAACCTTTTGCGCCCATTCCCAGGATGCCCTTACCATAGTACGGCAGTCCCGGGATAGGATCACCGCCGCCACAACCCTAAGCCGTTCGCGGCTGGTAATTACCGCCAAAAACGGCTCGACCACCGAACGGCTTATTAACCAGTATTCCAAGGACAGTTCCTCCGGCAATTCCAGGATGATAATTGAATTTATCCAGCCCGCCGCCGTGGCGGGGACCCGGTTTCTTACCATTGAAGAGGGGACCGCTAACAACCAGTGGATATTTCTTCCCTCCCTGGGAAAGACCCGCCGTATCGCCGCTTCGGAAGGTTCAGGAAGCTTTATGGGGACGGATCTTTCCTACGACGATATTTCTTCCAACGACCGGGATCCGAATTTAGACACCCATGTAATTCTTAGGGAAGAAACCTACAACGGAAAACCATGCTATGTAATTGAATCCCGGCCTAAGAACAGTTCTTACCAGTATTCAAAGATGGTCCAGTGGATCGAAAAATCAAACTCGGTCAACCACAAAGTAGAGCTTTACGATAAACGGGGAGTCCATGTAAAGACCCTGGAGATTCTGGAATTACGGGATGTCCAGGGCAGGCTTAGTCCCATTAAAACCAGGATGACCACCATAGAAAAGGGAACCAATACTACCATTACGGTAGAAAATCTTAGGTATGATCAGGATATTCCCGAACCGGTCTTTTCTACGTCCTACCTCGAGACAGGAAAAGTCCGGTGAAGGGGTCCCCGTTCCGGCGCGGGGCTGCGCTTATAAGCCTGCTTGTTCTGACCGCCGTTTATACCGGCGCCCAGGAGGACGGTTTTGGTTTTGAAGAGTCCCCGGATGGTTTTGGGCTGCCGCAGGAAAGATCCTCCTCCCTGTCCCTAAAACTTGGGGGAGAGATTTCTGCGGCACTGAACCTTTTTTTCGGCGATCTTGCCTCCTCCGCCAAATTTGGGAACACCCGTCTGGGGGATATTTTTTCCGGCAAGATAAACTTTACCGCCTCGTCCTCCGTGGCGGAGGCGGTGATAAACCTTAACCTTAGAAGCGAGTTTCAGCATGTTTCTCCGGTTTCACTGGACGAAGCCTATGGACGGTTTTTTTTCGGCCCCGTGGATCTGGAGGCGGGGCTGCGGAAACTTACCTGGGGCAAAGCAGACAGCTTTGGCCCCCTAGACGTGATCAATCCCCTGGATTATACGGACCCAAGCGCCATAGGAACGCCCCGGAACATTAAAATGGCCCGGCCCATGGTTCATGTTTCCTGGAACATGGATTCCTTCTCCAAGCTGGAGGGGGTGTTTGTTCCCTGGTTTCAAGGCCATAAGTATGCCCTGGAGGGCCGCTGGATCCCCGCTCAGCTGGCTTCAATAAAAACAATGCTGGCCGGTTATTACCCCGATCTGAATAGTATCTACGGCTGGTCCGGGACGGATTTTTTTGCCCTGGAATCCGATATGGCCGATAGGCTTGCCTCGGGCAAGATCTACGGCGACACCCTGTCCCTGGCATACGCCCAGGGGGGACTGCGTTTTACCACCACCACCGGTTCTTCGGATCTGGGATTTCAATATTACTTTGGACGGCTGCCCCGGATTGCCATAGGAAAAGTAGACATCGAAGCCCTCGGTTCTATCGCTCCCGGTTCGCTCGATTCCATAGAGGAAGGTCTGCGAAGGCATGTGCCGATAGATTATAATCCCTACCATCAACTGGGTCTTGATTTTGCCCGGGTTATCGGCGGATTTAATTTCCGCGCCGAGGGGGGAATAAATATTACCGGCGATTTAACCGGGGATAACGGGGCGGTGTATAACCCCGCGGTGGTGTGGTCCCTGGGGTTTGATAGGGATCTGTTCTGGGGAATAAACCTTAACCTGCAAGGCAACGGCAGTATAATCCTTATGCACCGCAGGATCGACAACGCTCCCTTGGCCGACACCGAGGAAGGAACGGATCTAAGTTCCACCAGGATTACCGCCATCTTCTCCAAACGTTTTTTGATGGATCAATTGGAAACAAAACTTTCCGCCCTTTGGGGTATCGAGGGCCGTGATTTTCTTATTATGCCCGCCCTAAGCTGGACCAAGAACGATCTGGGGCTTGAACTTGCCGCCGGTTTCTTTGGTGGAAACCCCGACGGGGAACTGGGACAGTACCGGGATAACGCATATATAAAGACTATCCTAAGCTGGAAGTTTTAAGGACCCCCTTGCAAGTTTGGGGTATAGTAGAGCAATACTGCCGAATACGGCAGAGAAAGGGCCGCCGCGGCATGCCCTGCGGCAGCCGGTAATTGTGCTAAAGTTTTAACCCCGCAATATAATCATCCAGTTCCTTCTGGGTAGACTGGATTAGGCCGTTGGCCGTATCTATCTCTCCGTTAATGCCGTCGATGTCACGGTCCAGCTCGGTCATCCGCCGCATATATTCCCGGCCCAGGTCGCTGTCGCTGCCCACTGCGGTAAGATTGCTTCGTATCCGGTTCTGATCCGCCATAAGCCGGGCGCTGCGGGCCTGAATATCAGACAGGGCCTGTTTTGCTCCGTCGGCTTTTCGGCGCAGTTCCGCCGCCCGGGCCAGGGCCGCCCGGATATTGCCGGGGATCTCCTGGTTGGTACTAAAGCTTAGGATGTTCTCCAACCGGAGCTGGCTTAAGCTTATCCGTTCCTGGAGGGGGCTTTCTTCCTGTACCGTAAAGGCCAGTTCCCCCCGGGCGGGAAGGTTCTGGACAAACCGGTACAGGGAATCGGTCTTTTCCAAGGGGTTTGCCGGTTCCTTCAATGATGCTCCGCCGGTGATGGGGTGTTCGATAATAAGCCGTCTGGTTTCGGCGGATCCGTTTTGTATCGTATAGGTCCGTTTGTACACCTGCCGGCGGTTAATGGTCATAAGCCCCGCACTGATGGTGACGGTGCTTACCAGCCGGTCTATTGAAATTGCGGCGGATGCGTTAACGGAAAGGTCCTCCCCGTAGGTGATAAGGCGCTTGGCGCCGTCGCTTAAAAATTCGATCAGCGCATCCCCCGCATAGGTTCCACCGTCAAAGACCGTGATGGGTCCCGCGGGAAGTTTTGTTCCTGTGGTGTTGGTAAGTTCCACCGCCAGTTCAGGGTGGATGGTTCCCCCCAGGGCCCTGGACCCGGAAACGATCAGGGTTTTTACCGCCTCCACATTACCATTTACCAGGGGTATCATGGCGCTCTGTCTGCGGTTAAGGGTAACCGGATTTTTAACCGTAAAGGCAAACTGATCCCCCGCGGCGCTTCCCCTTGCCGCTGTCTGGACCGCCGTGATATTCCCCGCCGGTTCGGGCGAGGGGGCCGCCGCCCCCCGGGATCTGGAAAGCTGCCTTACGGTGCTGTCCTCATAGAGCGCTTTGGTTTCTTCTTTTGCATCCGCACCGGAGTCTGCCAGATTTGTGCGGTCGTACCCCGGCGCATGGACCCGGGCCTGGGCGGTTCCGGCGATGGCCAAGGGCAGGGTAGGTCTGGTGTAATAATAGGGGGGATACAGCCGTTGAATAAACGAAACCGGCCGGCCCGAAACCAGGGAAAGTTCCACATTGTTCCAGTCCGTATCGCTGTCGTTATCGATGATCGCCCAGCCTTGAAAGAGGGGTTTTTGCCGGCCCATGTCCAGGCGGTAAGAAACTTTCCATACCGGTACGGCCACCACATAACTTAAGGCGACGCTGCGGCTGCCGCTTCCGTCCAGGGTAACCGTCAGGGTCCTGGTCCGGGAAGCCCGGTGGGCGGCAATTAGATCCAGCGCCCGTTTTAGATCCGCGTTAAGGGCGGAATCAATAAAGGTAAACGAAACAATATCCTTAAGGGCAATAACCCGTATACCTTCGGCGGTAAAGAGCGAAAGAAAAGCTTCCCGGGAGGAGCCTGCGGTTCCCGGGAGGAACCGGAATTCTACCCCCACGATACGGCCCCGGATGGGATTGGGGGCGGATATTTCTATTTCCTCCCCCCGCTGGGAGGCAAAAATTTCCGCAGTACCGGGGTTTCCTGAAAGATCGATGCCCAGGCTTTCCAGGGTCCGTTCCAGGGTTTCCTCCGATGGATAGCTTACCGAAGGGGAGGCCCCCGGAGCGGGATCGCCGATGGTAAGGGATTTAAGGGCGTCGTTTACCGCGTCCGCATCGAAGCTAAGACTTATTTCTCCGGGACCGGAAAGGACGCCGGAATGTTCAAAATACCCCACGCCGGAAGAAAAAAGGGCGATCCGCCGTACCGGAAGCGCCGGGTTTCCCGGCGGGGAACCCTGGGCAAAAAGGCCGGAACTTTCCCCGGTTCCGGTTTTTCCGTCACCGGAGGGTACGAGGGCCCCTCCGGATAGAACAAGCAATAGGGCAATACCAAGGCGGGAAATTTTTTTCATGGTTTATCCTCCATATTATTTTTTTGTTCGCTGCTTATGGATCGTATGGCATAAAAGGCAAGACCGCTTACGACTACGGCGGCAAGACCCAGGACCCCCCACAGTATTATCTGCCTCCACCGTTCCGTACCAGCCATTCCGCCGGACTCCGGTTCAACATAAGAGGCCGGACCCAGGCGGGCGGGAAAAATTTCCGTTCCTTCCTGTATGTTTAAGGACGATTCCTGGGGACCGTATTTGCCGTTACCATAGGCAAGGGTCCAGGGACCGCCCCCCCGGGCAAGAAACACTATTTCCCGGGGCTCCCAGAGAAAGGCCATGGCGGGAACTTCGGTCCAGGTTTGTTCCCCCGAAATGGCCAGTTCCCAATACGGACCCTGGCCGGAAACATCGATGGGGCCGTTGATCAGGGGGGCCTCCCCCGGCGCCTCGATCCGGTAAACGGTGGCTTTGCCGGCATAACGCCAGTCGTCGTTTTCGGTCCTTCGATCCCGGATACTAAAGCCTATGGAATCGGGCTTTGAAATGCTAAAAAAAAGTTTCTGCACGGGAAAGTATCCTTCCGTATAATACCGTACCGTTTTTCCATCGGCGCCCCTTGTGCCGGAAAAAACCGTTTCCCGCAGCACCGGAGGATTTTCCACCGGATTAAAACGGATCCGGGCGGAATGTACCGGTGGAACCTTCCCGTTAAAGTCAAGAAGTATGTACCGGGCCCGGGGTATATTAAATTCATTCCTGTCCGTCCCTGGGTTATTGTAAAAAGCGGCGGTTTGTATGGGGCCGTAATTTTCCCAGCGGCTTAGATCATCGCTTTTTCGCAGCAAAAGCGGCGCATTAAAAAATTCCGTTTGCTGAAAATCCAAAACCAGTTTGGAAGGCCATGGATCGTCCTCTTTGATATCCGAAAGATCCGCCAAATATAAAGCGCCGGATCCGTCCCTTTCCCCGGCTCCGCCGCTGAGGATTGTAACCGCCGATCCCGAAACGGTAATTTCAAGCTCCGGGGAAGTAAAGCGCCCGGATTTTTCATCCCAGACCAGCAGGGGTACCTCTTTTTCCGGGGGGATCGTGACGGTTCCTTTTACGCCGCGGACAAGAAAGGGAGCGGGATTTCCCTGGGAATCGTAGATCCGCAGGTCCCCCATATTGGGCCGTTTAAGGCCCCGGTATAGTTCTTCGGGAACCTCAAACGAAAGTAGACCTCCGGGGTTTCCGGTAATTGTTATCTTCCCCGGAAAATCATCCACAGGGCCGGGGACTGCCGGTGTCTCCCCGGCGCCGGAGGGGGCTTGAAAAAGAAAAACCAGGATAGCCGCCAAGGCCCCGGGGAAGGAAGAGGGGGAAACGACGGAGCTGTTCATGGCTGTCCCTTTTTTAAAGCCGGAGGAACCGGCGCGGCCCAGCCGATAAAGAGGAGCACGATCCCCGCGATAAAGAACGAGGCTATTCTAACGGCGGTTCCGGTGGTGGCCATGTCAAACAGCAGCAGTTTGCCCACATCCATTACCGTTAGGATTGTCCCGGCTATCCATAGGGATCGCAGGGCCAGGCGGTGGCCCAGGATAATATGGCCTATCCCCCAAAGGGCCGCCAAAATAAACAGCCCCAGGTTAAAGGCATCGGATAACAATACACTGTAGTGGATGTTACCAAAAAAATGGACGCTGCGGGCAAGCATTGCGGCGAGCCAGAAAAAACCCATGACATCCGCCAGAACAAGCACCCCGGGACGGCTCAAGGAAGGGAGGCCTGCCCTGCGAAGTGCGGTCTGGGACAGGATCACCCCGGCGGCGCAGAGGGCTTCCTGCAGTTCCAGGGGGTTCAGCACGGGAATGTACAGGGGAAGGGGGGCGGGATTGCCGTACATAAAAAGGGTTATGGTAAACCAAAGTGCCGCGGTACCGCCGAGGATCCATGGGAGGAGGACGCCGGTAAAAAGGCGGAAGTTTTTTTCCATACCGGCAATCCGCCCGGAGAAGAAGCTTATCACAAGCAGGCCCGTGAGCAGGGGGCCTATGCCTGCCAGGGCTGTCCACGATGGGGCAAGTTGAAGGGAGCTTGTTCCATACCGCAGGGAAGCGGTAAGAACCGGCAGGATAATAAGAACCCCGGCGAATGTCCAGGGGGCCCTTATTGCGGCGGAAAGGCGTACAATTCCGCTCCGTGGATCGGGGCGGGGAATCTGTCCGGGGATTCCGGAATTTCCGGCGGGATCTGTTTCTGTACCGGCCCGTTTTCTTGACAGGATCAGGATCCCCCCATGGACCGCGGCAAAACTAAGCCATCCCCAAAGCCAGGGACCTGCAAAGTAGTTATAGGTAAAGATCGCCGTGGGATCGTTAAAGAAAAGCCCGGCGGCCCGGGCCCCCAGGGGGCGCAGCATCCCGGCACAGGCAATCACCAGGGACGGCGCCGCGGCCAAATTTAAAACGGCAAGCCCCAGCGGTTTTGAAAGTACAAAGAACAGCAGGGCGCTGGCCGATGCGGTAATAAAAAACCACGGCATAAAGGAATCTCCGTTGATAAGGATCCGTCCCAGTTCCATGCCCCAGCCGATGAACCACCACAGGAGGATCCAAAGCACAAGGATAGTCCGGTACCAGTTTTTAGAAAGAAAGACCAACGGTTTCTGTTCCGGGGTTTCTTTGGATTTTATTGTCAGCGCCAATATTACAAAGGCCGAAACTGCGATAAGGAGGGCCCCGGTAAAGGCGGCGCTCCGCAGGGGGCCGTATATGGCGCCGGGGGTTTCCACCATAAAATCAACGGCGGCGGCGGCGTGGATAATAAGCCCCCCCAGAAGGATCCGAATGTTTTTGCTTCGTATGCCCAGGTAGTAGACCAGAACCCCCTCCGCCGCCCAGATTGCCATGGTAAGGGAACCGGACAGTTCCAGGGGGATCATAAGGTTTGCCAGGAACAGGGCCAGGGCGCCGTATGCTTCGATAAGAAACGCAGGGATCGCCCTGCCCTGGGGGTATTTCCTGCGGATCCCCAGCAGAACAAAGGCCGTCATAAGGTAAAAGACCGCAAAGATAAAAGAAGCCAGGGAATAGCCGTGCCGTATAACCGAAAAGACCTTCCATTGGCCCAGGGCCCCTAAGAAGGGCGTTCCCAGGATAAGCAGGGATTCAAGGTAAAGGCCCCTTGCCCCGCCGGAAGTTCCGGGGTTCTTTATCAGCAGAATCATCCCCTGCAGGGTGTAAAGGACAATAAAGACAGAGAGAAAGATCCCGGTTAGGACAAAGGTATCCGCGGCATAGGCGGTAAAGATCCACCGGAGGCTTATCCCAAAGGCCGCTGTAAAACCCAGCAGGGCGGTGAATTTCCAGGGACGAAAAAAGCTTATTGCCAAAATACCCAGGGACAGGATCGTGTAATACCCAAAGAGAAACGCTACGGAGCCCTCCCCGGTAGAAAGCAGGATCGGAGCGGCAAAGCCTCCCAAAAATCCAAAGAAGGCCAGCACCTGGGAATTTTGAAACAGGGCAATGATCACCGCCGCGGGGATCAGCAGGCTCATTAGAACGAAGGCGGCCTGGACAGGGAACCCCGCAAGTTTATAGGCGGCAAACACCGTTAGGTACAGGATGCCGGTACCGCCGCCCTGGAGTATTAAAAAATACAGGGGCCGCCGTTTTCGCAGGACCCAGCCGGAAACAAGCATGAGGATCCCCGCCAGGGCGGCGGCGGCGATGCGCATTTCCAAGGTAAAAAATCCCTGCCTTGCCATATATGTCATAAGCATGGCAAAGGCGGCGATAAGCAGAAGAACGCCCCCGGCGGCCCACATGTTGCCGCTGTGAATAAATGCGGCGATTCCGGCGCCGGATCTGGAAACCGCCGCCGGCTTTGTTTCCAGGGCCGGGGGAGGGGAGGGCACCGCTTCCGCCGCCGGCTTTATTTCCACCGTCCCGGCAGCCTTCGCCGGGCAAGGGGCCGTCATGGAATTCCGCAGGGCACTTATATCCTGGCGCAGTTTCTTTAACTCCGTATTAATATTCCCGGTCCGTTTTAGGAGCCAGATCACGCCAAAAAACGAAAAGAGAAAAATGGCGATGATCCCCAGGATAAATGCCATCTCCATGTTAGCCGCCGTGTTCCAGTTTAAGGGTCTTGGTGGGCTGGTCGCAGACTTCCGGAGGACCGTAGTATTGGATTGCGCCGGGGAACTGGTAGCAGGTTTGCTTAGCCCAGTTTCCGCGCCTGGCGGCAAATTCCTTAAAGGGCGCCCCCGCCAGTTCTACCAGGGCTTTTTTAATTACCGGTTTGGAAGAACCGTGGCGTTTTTCCATGTTCATCATCATGGTTAGGGGGATACCCCCGGGAAGCCATTGTTCCGCCGGGGCTACCAGGTTTTTGACGCTGGAGATATACCCCGTAAGGCCCGAGGCGATAAGAACAAAGGCGGTAAAACCCAGGGAATAACAATAGTCCGCGTCAAAATTACTGGGGAACGCACAGCGCCCTTCGTAGCCAAAAAAATGGGCCAGGGCGCTGAATTTACCGGTATAGGCGTTTATTTTTTTTAATTCCGCCAGTTTAGTTTCTACCATTTCGATAAGTAACCGTTCTGTTTCGATCCGGGAAACCTGGACGTTGCCATGGGGATCCCGGTCCGCCAGAAGCTGCCGTCCGATTGCGGGGGGCAGGGTTTTAAAAAGGTCCAGGGATTCATATGAAAGATGCTGGTCAAGCCAGTATACCTGATCAATAAAATTAGTGATCGCCCCCAATTCATCGGCATAGCCGGCCATTAGATCGTTCAGCTCTTTAATAAGCTTCTTCATTTCCGGCACAAATTCGATAAGCCCCTCGGGAACCAGCACCACCCCAAAATTGTTTTTATCTTCGGCCCGTTTAACAATGGAGGCGCAGATCTCCTCCACGATCTGGCTTAAGGACAGGCCCTTTGCTTCCACCTCTTCCGAGATTAGGCATACATTGGGCTGGGTTTGCAGGGCACATTCCAGGGCGATATGGCTGGCCGAACGGCCCATGAGCTTAATAAAATGCCAGTATTTTTTTGCGCTGGTGGCGTCCCGTTCTATGTTGCCGATAAGTTCGCTGTAGGTTTTTACCGCGGTGTCAAAGCCAAAGGACGCTTCGATGTATTCGTTTTTAAGGTCTCCGTCAATGGTTTTGGGGCATCCGATTACCTGGATCGGGGACCCTTGACCGGTAAAATATTCCGCCAGCAGGGCGGCGTTGGTGTTTGAATCGTCGCCGCCGATGATAACCACCGCATCCAGGCCCCGTTTTGTGGCGGTTTCCAGGGCCGCGGCAAATTGTTCCGGGGTGGCGATTTTTGTCCGGCCCGATCCGATAATATCAAATCCGCCGGTGTTCCGGTATTGGCCCACAAGTTCACCGGTAATTTCCACGGCCTGATCTTCCAAGAGCCCGCTGGGCCCTCCTAAAAAACCGTACAGAGTTGAACCGGGGTTTCCCCTTTTAAGACCGTCATAAAGTCCCGCAATAACATTATGCCCCCCCGGAGCCTGTCCGCCGGAAAGAATTACCCCGGCGGTAAGGGGGCGCTTTGTCATATCCCCTTTTCCGTTTGTACACAGGGCTATGGGTTTACCGTAGCTATGCTTAAAAAGAGTTCGTAGTTCATTCTGATCCGCTATGGCTTCGGTGGGGCCCCCCATTTTTAGGGTTATTTCCTCCACCGGACAGGATAAACAGCCGGGCAGCTTGGGGGTATAGGCATACCGGGCATTTTGAAGGGCTGAAATTTCCATGTTTCTCTCCTTAGACTTAAGGAGATTGTAACGGGAATGGTCATGCTGGACAAGGGAACCGTTTAGGATTAGGAAATAATCGTTCCCAGGAAGGATTCCCCCGAGAGGATCTTCTGCAGGTTCGGAAGATCCCGGCCCCCGGCGCAGATAACCTGAAGGCCCAATTTTGCCGCGTGGCGGCTTGCCACCGGATCAAAGGGGACATTTTTGCCGGGGACCCATTCATCGCCCACCAGGGTTCTAAAATCATCCCAGGAGATCCTGTCTATGGGTTTGGCCGAGGGATCCTTCCGTGGATCGCCGGTATAGACCTGTTCGATATTGGAAAGATTTATCACCATATTCGCCTGAAAACACTCTGCCAGAAGCACCGCATCGTAATCCGACGAAAAACCCGGTTTCCACCCCGCGGCCACCAGGATCCGCCCCACAAAGGGGCCCACCGCAGAGGGGTTAATAATTACCTCCTGGGTACACCAACCCCCCATGACGGCCTTTACCAGCTGGGCGTTAAGCCGGGTGGCCATGATCCCGATCCAGTCCGCATCTTCGTCCTTTATCGAAGGTACTATTTCCCGGTACGCATTCTGCCAAGCCCGGGCGGGTCCTCCGCCCCCCACTACCAGAATAAAGCGGCGCTTTTCGTCCCGGTCCAGAAAATCCCCGATTAAAGCGCGAAGGTCCTTTAAAAAGGAGACATCCACTTGGCCGGGGGCGACGATGGATCCTCCCAGGGAGATAACGGTAACCATCAGCGCTGGACGCTTAGGGCCTTCCCGGAACGGGAGGAAGCCCTGGGGGTGGGAGGGGTTTCCCGGTTTTGCCCCGGGCTTTCTTCGGGAAGGGCGGGGACAGGCGCCGCGGGATCTGCGGGATCCGGCGGCGCCTCCGGCTCTTCGCCGTACCGGTAAAGGGTAAGCAGCAGCTCTATATGGGGGTTATCCGCCGCCGCATCGGAACCCAGGGGGAAGAAGTAAATCGGCTCCCCATATTCCATGGGCAGCGAATGGGTGGCTGTTTTATAGTGTATACCCTTGTCCGGTACGTTAAGCCAAATTTGGCTTTGGGCAACCAGGGCGTTCTTGCCTTCGCCCCTGGTGTAGGGGGTAAATTGGATGGAAATGACAAGATTTTCCCCCACAAGCTTAATGCTCACGGGCCGTCCCGGGATGGTTACCTTGGAGTTGTATGCGTTCCAGACCTCCTGGCTGTTTTCTTCAATCCGGGTGGTGATCCGCAGGACCAGGGCTTTTTCCTTAAGGGCGGGCAGTTCATCCAGCAGCAGGTCCTGGGCACAGATTCTGGGGGCATTAAAAAGCACCCAGGTTAGGGACGCCAGTACCCCAAGCCGGATTCCCACAGACCCCGGCGCGACCCTCCCGGGTACATTCATCGGGAGCTGCCCCTGTAATCCGCCGCCCTAAGCATGGTGGTTTCCCCGGCATTTTTAAAGGTCGTATCGGGCAGACGGATAATGACCATTTCCGGGGAATTTTCGCTTTCCAGATACTGTAACAGGCTTGCCATGTCCGTGGCCGGTACCATGTCCTGGACCTCCAGCCCCGCCAGGGGCGGTTCGTCCGCCTTGACGGTCCGCTGGGCGGCCAGGGCGCCCAGGGCCAGAATAAGGGCAAGCCCCGCGGCGGCCGCGGCGGGGATCGGAATAGAGACCGAACCGGACCAGAACCTGCCGCCCCGGCTTTTACGCTCCCGGCCGCCTGCGGCAAAGCTAAGCTTGTCCCAGACCCGTTCCATGGCCCCTTTGTTTTCCGGTCCGGTAAGTTCCTGCCGGATCCGCCGGTACTTTTCCAGCTGCGCCCGGCATGGTGCACAGCCCTCCAGATGCTTTTGTACTTTTTCTTTCCAGGGGGAGTCTAATTCTTTGTCGAAGTAGATTGAAAGAATTTCACGATTAGGACACATATTACCCATCCTTTCCCGTACCGGAAACACCGGCGCCCGCCAGCAGGGCGGTCAGCCGTTCCCGTGCTCTAAAAACCCGTATTTTAACATTTCCTTCACTGATGCCCAAAATTCTGCCTATTTCTCTGTAATTCAATTCTCCGTATTCCTTTAATATTAGCACTGTCCGCAGTTTTTCGGGAAGCCTGTCAAGGGCCTCCTGTACTTCTACCTTGGTTTCCTGCTTTAACAAATCCGTTTCCGCCGTTTCGTCGGGCCTTTGGATCTCCCTAAACGCCCGTTGGTATGCCCTTCGCTCCCGTTCCTTTCGTTTTGCATAGTTCAGCGTCGAATTCTTAACCACCCGGATAAGCCAGTACTTTGCCTCGTCCGGGTTGGGAAAGGACATTTCTTTCTCGTAGTATCTAAAAAAAGCTTCCTGGCAAAGATCCTCCGCGGCTTCTTCGCTCCCGGCAATACGATACGCCACCCGGAACAGAACCGGAAAAACCGAAGTATATAAACGGCGAAAGGTGTCTTCTTTCTGTGCCGGGGAACCCCCTCCTGTTCCTGAAAACAACATTCTTCCTCGTTCGTTACAACGGTTAAAGCCGTTGTGTTATCCGCGGCGCCATAGGGTACCGGTTTTGGTATCTTCCAGGACTATGCCCTTTTCTTTTAGCTCCCCCCGGATCGAATCGGCCAGGGCAAAATCCCTGGCGGCCTTAGCCGCGGCCCGCCGGGTTATGGCCGCTTCTATTTCGGCGGCAAATGCCGGATCCTCCCCCGGAACCGGCTCCATGGCGGCGTCCAGTTTAAGCCCCAGGATCCTGTCCATCTGCAGAAGCCCCCACAGGGCCTCTCCGGGGGCTATGGTGTTGTCCCGAAGCAGGCCCCATAGTTCCGCCAAACCCCGGGGGGTGGAAAGGTCGTCGTCCAGGGCTTCGTGAAAGGCCGCAAGCCGTGCAAGGGCAGGGGAACCGGCGCCGGGCTGCACCGGTTTTGCCCCCAAACCCCGGATCCGGTCCAAAAGGGATTTGCGGGAATTCCGGGCCCCCTCCAGACTTTCCCAGGAAAACTGCAGCTGGCTGCGGTAGTGGCCCCCAAGTAAAAAATAACGGTAATCCAGGGGATCGTACCCCGCATCGGCCAGGCTCTGCAGGGTTAAAAAGCCCCCGGCGCTTTTTGACATTTTTTCCCTGTCCAAAATCAAAAATTCATTATGGATCCAGTACCTAACCCAGGGATGCTTTCCTGTGGCCGCCTCGCTTTGGGCAATTTCGTTGGTATGATGGACCGGGACATGATCGATCCCCCCGGCGTGGATGTCAAAGGTTTCGCCCAGGTACCGTATGCTCATGGCTGAACACTCGATGTGCCACCCAGGATACCCCCTTCCCCAGGGGCTGTCCCAGGTTAGGGCCTGGTTTTCGAATTTGCTCTTGGTAAACCACAGGACAAAATCCCCGGGGTTACGCTTGTTTTGATCCAGATCCGTCCTGGCCCCGGCCTTTAGGTTCTGTATCTGGAGCATGCCCAGGTCCCCGTAGTGTTCAAACCGGCTTATGTCAAAGTACAGGTTCCCCCCGGCCGAATAGGTATAGCCGTTGGCCTCTATGCGTTTTATCAGGGTTATCATGTCGCCGATATGTTCGGTGGCCCTGCATACAATGCCGGGCCGAAGGATGTTCATCCGGTCAATGTCGGCAAAAAAAGCGTGGGCGTAGAATTCGGCGATCTCCAGCACGGTTTTGCCCCGTTCCACGGCGCTCCTAAGCATCTTGTCTTCCCCCAGATCACCGTCGCCGGAAAGATGCCCCACGTCGGTAATATTCATCACATGGGTTACCCCGTAACCCCGCTCTCTAAGGGTACGGACAAGAACATCGTGGGTGGTGTAGGCCCGAAGGTTCCCAATATGGGCGTAGTTATACACCGTGGGGCCGCATCCGTAGAATCCCGCTTTTCCCGGTACAAGGGCCTTAAATTCTTCCGTGGTGCGGCCAAGTGTATTGTATAGGCGCAGGGGCATGGTATAGTAACTCCGTGATTAATCTAATGGAATTTATGACAAATTTCAATTCCCAGGCTCCGGCCTTTACCGGCCTCTTTCGTTTTAACGAACCCCTGGCGGACCACACCACCTTTAAAGTGGGAGGACCGGCGGATCTCTGGATACGCCCCGAGGGGGCAGGATTTCCCGCTTATGCCGCGGCCCTGCTGGAAGCCGCGGGGAAGGGGGGGATCCCGGTTTTTATTCTGGGGGGGGGGGCTAATCTGGTGGTGTCGGATCGGGGGATCCGGGGGATTGTCCTGGATACCACGGGATACGCCGGAGTCGAAGATGAAAGTGAAGGTGTAAGTGAAGGGGAGGGTCTGCTCCGGTTTAGGGCGGGAACCACGGTGGACAGGGCCCTGGAAGAGGCCGCGGCCCGTTCCTGTTCGGGGCTGGAGTTCCTTGCCGGCATGCCCGGTTCCATCGGGGGCGCCCTGTGGATGAATGCCCGGTGTTATGACCGGGAAATTGCCGATGTGATCACCGGGGTGCGCCTTCTCGAAGGGGGAAGAATACTTACTATGACTCAGGATAAAAAAGACTATGGTTATAAAAAGAGCCCCTTTCAAGGGAGGTCCCTGGTTATTCTGGGGGGGGTTTTTTCGGTAACAAAAAAGGATCCCGCCTTTATCCGGGAAGAAATGGAAAGCCGCCGGAAGGACCGGGAAAAAAAGGGCCACTACCGTTTTCCCAGCGCAGGATCGGCCTTTAAGAACAACCGGGAATTTGGCAAACCCACGGGAAAAATCATTGACGAACTGGGACTTAGGGGTCTTAGCCGGGGGGATGCCCAAATAGCCCCCTGGCATGGGAACCTTATTATCAACCGGGGACGCGCCCGGGCCGGTGATATTAGGGCCCTGCTGGACGAGGTACAGGAACGGGTCCATACCGCCCTGGGATTTACCCTGGAGCCGGAGATTATTTTTACCGGGGAGGGGTTTTAACCATTATTTCATTGAAATGTGAGGTTTTCCCAAAACTGTAGTTTTTTGAAAGCAGTTTTAGGCTCATTTGCCTTGGTTTTTATCATAAATTTTTCTTGACAACTGTAATATTCCTCTGTATACTGATCCTATTATTTCAACATCTATAATATGTTTCTTATGAATAATTGATTTTATAAGGCAGAGGTGTGGCAAGGTGTCCGATGACGATGAGGTTGTTGTTGATGTTGAAAAAGTAAACCGGGCTATCAGGATGGAAATTCCCCTGGTTATGACCACCTATACTCTGCCCCGGAAGGTGGAGCGGTACATTGAGCAGGTAATAAGTCTTTTTTTGGACTATGTTAATCAAAGCCGCTTGCGGGACAGCGTGATTTACTGTATCCAGGAACTGGTGGTTAACGCAAAAAAGGCCAATACCAAGCGGGTTTACTTTATCGATCGGGGCTTGGACCTTAATAACCATGAACAGTACCTGCGGGGCATGGCCACCTTTAAGGACGACACCCTTAACAATATCAAACATTATTTGGAACTTCAGCGCCAACAGGGCCTGTATGTAAAGCTGATCCTGCACTTAAAGAACAATATGATAAACATAGAGATCCGGAATAATTCGTCTATCACGGCGGATGAACTGGAACGGATACGAAAACGGCTGATAGAGGCCCGGAAGTACAATTCGATGGAAGAGGCCGTGGTGGATCTCCTGGACGATTCCGAGGGGGCCGGGCTGGGACTGGTGATGCTGGTGCTGCTGCTCAAGAAAGTGGGCCTGGATGCCAATGCCTTTGACATCCTTAGGACCGATACCGAAACCATCGCCAGGATAATGATTCCCAAAAATCTAAAGAAAGTAAAAGAAAGCTAATTAAGCTTGTTCAAACCCGGTTGGTTTTGGGCCGGCCCCAAAGGGGGCAGTATTAAAACCTACGGGTGTAAAGGGGCCGAATCAGTTACTATTGCAAATACGGCCTTTAGTATCTATACTTAGGTTGCCGATACTTTAGGTGGAGATCTATGAGCGGTCCGCTGCAATTAGCGTTTGTAAATTATAAAAGAGACTCATACATTGTGGTGGAGGGAAAGCCCAACGCCGACAGGTTTTTTATCATCCGCCAGGGAAAGGTAAGAATTTTCAAGGATGTGGAGGTTGTGGAGGAAGAGGGGGGGAGCCTTCTTGGTCCGGGGGATTTCTTTGGGGTTGTTTCTACCATGTCCTCCCACAGTCACATAGAGACCGCCCAGGCCGTTACCGACGTGACGCTTATTTCCGTAATGAGGGACCAGTACGGACAGTTAATCCAGAATAATACTCCGGTGGCCATGAAAATTATCCTCCAGTTCTCCAGGCGGATGAGGTACCTGGACGAGGCCCTAACCCGGCTTACCCTAAAGAGCAACGCCCAGGAAGATGCGACCCATCTGTACAAGGTGGCCGAATACTATACCCGGCAGACCCAGTATAACCAGGCATACTATGCCTACCACCAGTATATCAAATACTGCCCCGGCGACAAAAACACAAATAAGGCCCGGGAGCTTATGATGAAGATAGCCCCCTATGCAAAGTCGGTTAAACTGGATTATAAACCGGATGAATTTAACCGGCTTTACCCCAAGGACTGCATGATCTTTTCCGAGGGCGAACCGGGGGAAGAGCTGTTTATTATCCAAAAGGGCTCTGTAAAAATAGCAAAAATCGTCGATAACAACGAGGTGCTTCTGGCGGTGCTTAAATCGGGGGATATTTTTGGCGAGATGGCCCTGCTGGAATCGAAGCCCCGGGCAGCCTGCGCTGTGGCCTACGAGGACTGCCATGTGATGGCGGTAAACCGGGTTAACTTTGAACGGATGGTTGGAACCCAGCCCCAGATTGTGGCCCGGCTTACCACCCTGCTGGCAGAAAGAATATGGTTCATATACAAACAGCTTGCCAATACCTTAATCAGCGATCCCATAGGCAGGATGTACGATGCCCTGCTTATCCAGCTGGAAAAAAATAAAATACCTATCAGCAGCTCGTCCTATACCTTTGATTTTGGCCCCAAGGAACTGGTTAATATGGTCGGTATTCCGCAAACCGAAGGGATTCAAATCCTTCGTAAACTTTTGGAGAACAAAAAAATCCAGATCCTAAAGGATACGGAAAAGGATAAGATCCACTCTATGAACGTGTCGGACATTGCCAAACAGACCGAATACTACCGGAAGATGCAAAAAATCGAAAAGGCCCGCCGGGACGGAACCACCTGGAACAGCCCGGTGGTAAAATGAGCCTCCGGGGGCAGGCGCGAACCGGAGCTTAGGCGGGGTATCAGACCCCACTACGAATGAACCGCAGCGCCGGACCCTGCGGTTTGTGCCAGGGGAATGACCCTGGCGGGGTTTTGGCCTAAGCCGGATGTTTAACAAAGCGGCGGCGTTTGCGGTTGAAGAGGAGCGGCGGGGGGCCGATACTAAAATATGAAGAAACAATTTTTCTATCTTCTGTTTTTTCTTCCCCTTTTTGTCTGGGCCCAGGAAGAAACCATAGAGGTGTTTATCCCCTCCCGGCCGGGGCCTTCCATTGTCCCCGGATCGGCGGAACTTCCCCGGACCTTTAGGGAACTGCGTCTGGGAATGAGCCTGGAGGAGTTAAAAGAAGCCCTGGGCGGTGACGGGCTTTTTGAGTTCCGGGGAGACCGGGACGTGTCTTTCCTTCCCGCCAGGGAAGAAAACCTGGTGGAAACCACGGGACTTTCCTTTATTCGAAGGGCCTTTTTTCAGCTTAGGGAAGGGCAGGTTTTTATTATGGCCTTTAGCCTGGATACCTCCAGGATCGATCACTATTCGGTCTTTACGGTTTTTATAAAAAAATACGGTGAACCGGCGCGGTTGAATCCCCAGGAAGCGGTCTGGGAAAACGAAGAGACCAGGGTTTCTATAGAACGGCCCCTGACGGTAAAATACATAGACATGGGGGTGTTTAGGGCGATCATGGGAGAGGCCAAGGCGGAAGAGGCCGCGGAAGTTTTTAGGCGCCGGGGATTCTTAGATGAATTGTAATGTCCTGGGGCATTTCCGTTGGCCTGTGCCGGTCCGGTCCCCGGAAAACTGCGGTGGCCGCGGATTCTGTTTGTTTGACGCCGCGAAGAATTCCGGTTTATGGGCCAAGCGGGGTAAACCCCTGGTTTTGCTGGTTCTGTTTGTCCTGGGATGTACCGCCGTGGATTCGGGGAATAGATCCGGCTCCGGCAAAGCCCAGCGGGGGCTTGAAACCAGGGTTCTCTCCATCGGGGAAGCGGGGGCACGCATCGAAGCCGAGCTGGCCCGGACAGGACCGGAACGGCAGACAGGGCTTATGTACCGGACCGAATTACAGGACGGCAGGGGAATGCTCTTCGTTTTTGACCGGGATGAAGTTCTTTCGTTCTGGATGAAGAATACCCTTATTCCCCTTTCAATTGCCTTTATTACCTACGACGGCGTGATCCTGGAAATCCGGAACATGTATCCGGGGGATCTCCGGTCCATCCAGTCAAGCCGGTCGGTCCGCTATGCCCTGGAGACCCCCCAGGGATGGTTTGAAAGGGCCGGCATTAGGGCCGGCGACCGGGTTGATCTGGGGGACCTGCAGGGATAGCAGTGCCGAATTGAAGGACCCTATTTAAGGTGGCGGTAGTTCACGTCGATCGCCGCCGTCGTCGTATCATCCCCGGAGAGGGTAATGAGCACAGCCCCCAGGCGGTTCGAATTGTAGTAGCCGCAGTACCCGGTCTTAAGGCCGTAGACAAACCACACGCCCTGGTAATCGTATATAAGGATATTCTCATGATCGTGCCCAAAAAAAAGATGGGTCGTATCACCGAGGGTTTTTACCGCGGCAAAGAGGCCGGTGTTCCGTTTCTGCTCCAGGGGAGATTCGCCAAAGGCATCTTTGGCGGAACGTCCGTCCCGATCGAGATAGTTATTTAGTTCCATTTCCCGTTTTATATCCTCAATTTCGGGCAGGGGAATGTGAAAAAACAACAGATTCTTTACCCCCGACGGTACGGCGTTGTTAAGCCCCCGCACATACCACTCATACCATTCAACCTGGTCCCGCCCTATGTAATCGTCATTTGAATCCATCAGGATAAGGTCGTATATAATTTCGCCGGTCTGGTTTACGATGTGCAGCCCGTAGTTCCCCGTGCCGGTAAGGTTATCCGGTCCGCTTGTAAAGAGTGAGTAGGCCCCCCGGGAAAGGATTTCGGCGATAACCCGCTGCTGATTATCGTCCTGCATTTTAATAAAATCGCCGTCGTGGTTTCCCATGACCAGCGCATAGGGGATGGCAAATGAATCGAGGCAGGAGATAAGCTGCCAGGCCCAGTGGGAGTTGATAAAATTCCCCACATTGTCCCCCGTAAGGACCAGCAGATCCGGTTTTTCGTTACGGACGGCGTCTTCCATCATCCGGATGGTATTTTTTATGTTGTCAAAACTACTGTAGTAGGCGTTGAGGTGGGTGTCGGTAAATTGAAGGATGCGAAAGTCCTCGCCGTTTTTTTTGACGAGCCGCGGGTAATCTTCCACCCGGTATGGATCCTGGGGGCTCCAGACATTGCCCAGCCAGTCAAGATTGAGATTGCAGGCGAAAAAGATCAAACTGACCAGGATCCACAGTGCCGCCGGCTTTTTTATGATCATGCCGTCCCTCTAAAAACCTATGCCCAGGCGGAGCCCCGCGTTGAGGCCCGGGGTCATAAATTCCGTCAGGGCCGACACGGTAAAGGGGATAATATAGCGATCGTCGGCGCTGACATCGCAGCCAATGTAGGGCTCCAGCATAAAGTGTCTGCCGGGCCGGTGTTTCCAGCTTATCTCCAGCCCCATCAGGAAGGTACTGCCGCCGTAGTAGGGTGAATCGTAGATCAGCGCCCCCAGTTTGACGGAGGTGACAAGGATGCTCCGCTCGGTTGGAATTAGGTACCGCCCGTAGAGGCCTATGTTCCAGACCTCGAAAAGAGCCCCGGTTAGGGAAAAATGCAGGTACTTGACGCTGACCATGCCGGAAAAGCGGTCCCCCGGCAGGATCCGCTCGTAGCCCAGTTCCAAGCCGTATCCTTCAATCCCCGTGGGCAAATAAAAGAGCGCAAGCATCGGGGCGTTCAAGTCTGTAAAAACAACATTCCTCTGTTCCTTAAATCTTATTCTTTCCGGCGCCGTACCGGAGGAAGCGTCCTCTCCGGTAAAAGCGGTGTTTTGCGGCCCCTTCTGGTCCTGAGCCGCCCCCGGCGCGGAAAAACCGCATAGCAGCGGAACCCCCAGGATAAGGACGGCCCATCGCCGGGATCGTATGATATACGATAATACCATTTATTTTTTATATACGGTAATAACATATGTGTCAATATCAGAAATATCCTATTTTTAAGGGGTGCAAGAATATGAGAGTGAATTACGGCGAATCCTTTCGGCCAATATCCGGGCTGCCCGCAGGGGCCGTCATCTAACACAGACGCAGCTGGCCCTCCATGCGGATCTCTCCCTTTCCTATATGACCGACATAGAGCGCTGTAAAACCTGGGTAAGCGACAAAACCCTGGAAAAAATAGCCGCCGCCCTGGATATCAGCCCCTGGGAACTGCTCCGGCCCGCGGAACCGGGGGAAGCGGCCAAATTGGCCGGGGACATGGGGTGGAACGAGGCCGTTTGGCGGGACATCAAGGAAATAAAACGGCGAATCCTCCTGCGGGTTAACAAGGCAATTGCCGAAATTCTTGCGGAATACCGGGAGGACGGAAACAAGCCCAGGGGCCGCTGATATTTTTCTATGGAACCTCTAAAAACGCAGGTGTTTGGGGGTGTAGAAGTCATAGGGCTTTCTTACCCTGCGGAGAAAACCGCCTGTTTTGTCCGGGTTTTTTAGGTTTAGGTACTTGCCTTGAAACAGCGGATTTTTCTGCCGGGGGACAGCTCCCGCATGGGGGGCTTTTCGCTGCGGCAGAGGCCGCCGGCCAGTGGACAACGCCCGGCGAAGGCACAGCCCGCCGCTTCGTCCAGGGCCGCGGCGACTTCGCCCTGGAGAAGGGAGCCTTCTTCCGGCGGGTTTCCCCCGGTGGGCACAGAGGGGGGTGGGGCGCAGCTCCCTGCGCCCCTTGGGAAAGGCTTTTCCCTTCCATTTATGTTTTTGATTTCCGCCACCGATGAAAAGAGGAGTTTTGTATAGGGATGACAGGCGGCGGCGTAGAGGTCCGCGGCGGGGGCTTCTTCCATCAATTCGCCCCGGTACATGACGCCGATGCGGTCGCAGAAGTACGAGGCCACCTTAAGATCGTGGGCAATGAACAGGAACGAAAGGTTCCGGCGTTTTCTAATGTCCAAAAGCAGGTTGAGGATCTGGCCCTGGATCGATACGTCCAGGGCGGAGACGACTTCATCGCAGATAAGCAGTTCCGGCTCCATCAAAAGGCCCCGGGCGATGGAAACCCGCTGCCGCTGTCCGCCGGAAAATTCCGCGGGCCGCCGTTCCAGGTCCTGGGGGGAAAGGCCCACTTCTTCCAGGATCGCCGCAGCCCTGTCACGGGCGTCCCGGCGGCCCCTCCAGCGGGAGGAATAACGAAGCCCCGAAACAAGCACGTTGAAGACATTCATCCGGGGGTTGAGGGAGCGGGCCGGATCCTGGAACACATACCGTACCTTTTCCCGGTACAGACCCAGATCTTTCTTGCCCAGGGCGGCAATGTCTTTGCCCCCTGGGGACATCCCCTGGGCTTGGGGTTGACCGGAAGGATAATACCGGATTGACCCCGCCGTGGCATCGTACATCCGCACCAGGAGCCGGGCAGTGGTGGTTTTACCGCAGCCGGATTCGCCCACAAGGCCGTAACATTCGTTCTCGCCTATTTCAAACGAAACCCCGTTGACCGCGTACACGTACCGGCCCAGGGCCGCGAAAAATCCCGCTTCGAGGTTAAAGCGTTTGCGCAGGTTGTCAACGGTAATCAGGGGCATGGGCCGTCCAGAAATTTTGTATAGTCACAGCCCAGGACAGAAGCCAGTTTCCTGGCGACAGAAAGCCCAATAGTCCTGCTGTCATGTTCTATTTGCACAGTTTCATCATCGTCTTCAATAATAATGCTTACTGTGTCATAAATGATATATAAAA